>JBDTVG010000211.1:0-11984 GCA_040007395.1 Chloroflexota bacterium | reverse complement strand
GCTTGGAGTGAAGCCTACCTGCTTAAAGTTCTATCCATTTAGATGCAATTGCCCTATGGTATTGGTATAGCTGTAGGAGTTATACCTACTCCTAGAAAAGAGCGTAGAAAACGGATTTTCCGCGCTCTTTAGTTGGTCTATCATAAGCCTAGAATGAATCTTGTGGAGTTAAAGACACGGATTTTCTGTGGATTAACAGAGATTATTACTTGTTCGATGAGCATAGGTACTCGCGTTGAGCAGCGAAAACTATCTTGCGTGTATCAGTTCCGATGCTCCAGTACCGATGATATGGATACCGAGTAGTTCGTGGGTAGCGAGGTGGAATATCAGTTTAAGCATTCCGTTTGGATCACTAATGATTTGCTCCCGTGCGATCTCGCGATAGTTCGCTTTTCCCACTTCGTATGGAACGCTCGCCTGCGTCAATTCCTGTTCCGTTTTGCCGACCACAGAAATTTCCGGAATCGTGTAAATGCCGTAAGGGAATAGTTCAGGAATGCTGTTGGTCTCGATGTCGAAGGCATAGCATGTCGCCAACCGCCCTTGTTCCATTGAGGTAGAGGCTAGGCTTGGGAAACCAATGACATCGCCGACAGCATATATCGTTGGCACCGAGGTTTGGTGATTTTTGTTCACGTTCAGGCGACCGCGATTATCGACCTCAATTCCTGCACTCGACAGCTTGAGCGTTGAAATCGCTCTGGTTCGCCCAATTGAATACAATACTTTGGTTCATGTTAATAACAAGTGCGAGGCGACGAGAGCCGCGACGAAATCGGGTGTAATGCGCTTGAGATTAATGTGAAACTCACAGATAGCGAGATAGCCTGACAGGTATTTTTTGTGAACACCACGAAAGAGACTCATGAAGTTACACACGAGTGTCCACATCCCTTCCACGGTGTTAATATGAATTTCGCGGATGCCATCGCCATCATCATCACGTGCCCATTCTTTCTGAGCGTGACAAACGGTGTCATGCGCACGGTCAACCTAGTTATAGCCTTGCCGCTCATCCGTATAGACTTGGCTATCTTGTTGAGTAAACTGTTCCACATGCGCACACAGCGTTTTGCCGTCGGTATGTTTGACAATCCGTAAGCGAACCTTGCCAGTTGCCGTTATGGCGAGCGGTTGAGTTAACGGCGTAACCAGTAATTGACCAGCCATCGCGGTAGCTGAGAGGTTTTCGAGCGACATTGCAGTGGGCGGTACACAGCCCGCTTTAGGCTTATACGACAACGTACCGACTTTTGCCTTAAGCGTGGTTTCATTAGCGCTGCATTGCACCTTCTGGTGCGAAAACCATTAGCTTCAATCGTGATAATTACAATATCTACGTTATCGATGTAAAGAGTCTTGACGAGCACGCATTGACGAAGACAGGCCAAGACGAAAATCCGGTATGGTCGCCTGACGGTCATCTGATCGCATTTTCGTCTGCGCGGCTTGGGAACAAAAATCTAGGGGAGTTGTTCATTGTGAACGCGGATGGCAGTACGGTGCATCCGCTGACCACAAATTTGAGCATACCGAGTAACACTACATCACCAATCGCGCCAGATGATAATTGGTATTCTATTAACGCCATAAACTGGTCTCCAGACAGTCGCCACCTCGGTTTTACGACAAAAAGGAACGGCGTAATCGATGCCTTCATAATTGATCCAGATGGCACCAATTTGCGACATATTGCCAGCGATGCTGGTGGTTTTTCGTGGGCACCTGACAGTCAACATATTACATACAGTGCCGGGCCTCTCAACAAGCAGCAACTTTATGTTGCCAATTTAGATGGCTCCTACGGCTATCCATTGAGCAGCGTCGGGCCTTTTGACAGCGCACCAGCTTGGTCACCGCTCATTCCGAAACCGTAGCTTATACTTTGGTGAAGGTATTTACGCTGCACTTTTTACTGATCTATACTGGGTTGAACCGATTGGCGGCACCTTGTAGGCAACTGGCGATGTTGTGCGGGGCAGGGCATCATAGTTTTGGCTAAAGCCTATACATTTGGAAGATCATCCACCAGAACAATGTTCATGAGACGTAAAAGGTTCACGGCTTCTGGTAGAGAAAACCTCGCCTTTTTGACAGTGTTTATCGCGATGTCAATGGCATAGTTGCGGGCGTTGGTGAAGTCGGCTTCGGTGAGGTTCGTATGCGAGAAACGGCTGCCTGCAAAATCGGTGTGGGTAAAATCCGCCTGCGTAAGATTCGCCTCGGCAAAATCTGCATCTTTCGCGACACACTTGGTCAGCACCAATTTTTTGAGTTCCAAGCCCATAAAGATTGAGTGGCTTACTTCGCACTCGACAAACCCGATTGACTCTAATAGTCCAGTCTTCGACCACGATCCTTCCACCCAATTGACTCCAACAACCGCCGAGTTTTTGAATACCGTCTCCCGAAACGAACTTCCCGTGACATGCACAAGCCGTAAATCAGACTCCAAAAAAGTACACTCTCGAAACTTGCAGTTTTGAAAAGTCGTCTCCTGAAAAGAACAATGATTGAAGGTGCAGTTATCGAACGATCTACGCTCTATCACCTTGTTTCGGTAATTGATCCGTTTGAACGTCCGATCTGTATATTCCGTGTCTGTATCAAAGGAAAACTCCACTTAAGATCTCCTGTTGTTCTATTGATTTTATAGTTGTAGCCAAAGGTGAAAGCCAAACATGGTAAATCATAAAAAGCGACCAACGTTTTGTAGACAGTTTGACAGCCTGCTGATATGAATTCCTGTTATCCAATTATAGACGCGGCCTGAATAGTTTTACCGATTGTTGCAAAAGCATCTTCACTACTTGACGCACCTTACCCATCCTCCCCCTTTCAAGGCTTGTCCGATTCGAAAGCAGACTTCTACAAGCAACGGCCTAAACTGTGTAATGCGCCTGCTTGAGTACGCGATACGCTCGTATTGTGCTATACTTCACCTATTCCGTCCTACCTCCTCAGCAAGGAGCGATCTTTAATGCGTAATTTCCAAATTCTGGATGGTTCCAGAATTGATACAGAGGCCGATAGCCTAGAACTGTTTTATTCAAATGCAGATAGTGAACAACCCCGTTTGGCGCTGCGCCGCGAAGGGATCTATGTGACAATCTCGGCAAGCTACGGCCCATTAGAGATTGCGCTGCGTCCGCGCTATGAGGATCTGGTACGCACCATGAGTCGGCTGACCTCTGTCGAGGGATTGCATACCACGCGACAGGTGGGCACTGGACAGGCATATCTGGCGATGGGGCTAACCCGTGAAAATAATCTGCTGTTGAGGCCGACGATTGTGGCAGACGCAACCGGACACTTTAGTCTAAATATCCAGATTGCCGAGTCTGTGCGGCAAGTCTTGTACGATTGGCTAAAAGTCCCGCCCGCATCGAATATCCATTGATTGTGGCTAAGTACACAACCGCAAATGCCCTTTTGATAAAGTCGGATCGTTTCTGCGGAATTCCCATAAACCGCGATAAATTGAGCGAATAATATGCCCGACACACTCGATTTGCCGGAACTAATGCAGCGTGGGGATTCAATTCTACGGCAAGCGCGTCGTCGAAACCGTCGGACTATCGCGATCTTAGTCATTATCGTTGGGTTTGTTGTTGTACAGCGTCTAACCATTGGAAAACAGCTTGGCGCACTGTATACCTTCAATGGTACCAGCATAAACAGCCCAAAATCCCCCATTGATCCAGCCCCTTATCGAGTGCATACATCAAGCGATAGTTCTGTGTGGGTCGAGTCGAGTGATTGTTCCTATTTATATCGTTACCTTGACGGCACTTGGACACAATACGATTACAGCGATTTCCGTACCTCAAGAGGCTGTGTGCAGACTCTAGCTGTTGATGGTTCGGATGCTTGGGGTATCTCTGGACGGGATGTTACACATTTTGATGGCACACGGTGGACTATCTATACCAACGCAGTAGGCAAAGACTCCCACAATATCGCGATAGGTAAGTGGGGCGTGGTAGTCATTGACTTTTACGGCGGACTGAGACTCTTTGACGGCAAGCGGTGGACTAACCAGCAAGCCAAAAATGTTCTACCAGATTTTATTGATGGCTCTGTTGACTATGACCCAAGTATGCAAACCGCCCCAGACGGGAGTCTCATCTTAGCCTATTTTGGCCTCTGGCGTTTTGATGGGCATGAGTGGACACAAATAACGCCAATCGCAGAAGACCAAGCCACAGGTATGCGCCTGCTAGCGGTAGATGGCGATACGGCGTGGCTGAGTACCAGTGACGGCATGGCTTCATTCAATCTGCTTAGCGGTCAATGGCAGCAGTTTGATGCCCGAACGATTGGATTGCCATCGGGAGAACGGATTGAGTCCGCAGCGGCACAGAATGGCATGGTTTATGCGAGTAGCGTAAGTGGTTTATACCACTTTGACGGTAAATCTTGGAATGTCATCAATGGTCTGAATGTTACTGAAAACGAGATCGGCAATGTCGCTATCGATACTAAAGGTACTGTCTGGGTACCCTTGTATAGCACGCAGATCTATGACCGTAGTTTTATGACAACCTATTTGATCTCTACCTTGCTGACTACTGTTGGTGCTGCGTTTTTGATCCTCATAACGCTTTTGTTTTCTTGGTGGCTCCCTATTTTGCGTTCTAGCGTGAAA
Organism: Chloroflexota bacterium; assembly: GCA_040007395.1. Classification (GTDB taxonomy): domain Bacteria; phylum Chloroflexota; class Anaerolineae; order Aggregatilineales; family UBA2796; genus DATGFK01. The sequence goes on along the minus strand of JBDTVG010000211.1, from coordinate 7,333 downwards.
ACTACTCAAGAATCAAGAGTTATCCTGACCGACATTTTGCCCCAATTGCCCAAGTACGCGGCTTCTGCAACCGCTAGCCAAGTCACTGGAAAAGAATTTTGGGGCATGGTGATTGTCGGTGTTGCATTAGGGCTGCTTTTAGGAGCCGCTAACGCATCTGTGGCTGAAATAATACTGGCGATTTTTGTAGCAACCATCGTGCTTAACATAATACGGCGTGTACTGCGCTTCCGACAAACCGCTAACCCGCAAGCGCGTGAAGATCTTATGCATACTACGAGGGCTATGGGGGTTTATACGGCTTTACTGCTAGGTTCAGTTTTTCTTGCGAATTTTATAACTTCACCAATTGTAGGACAACTGATACACGATGTTGCGCTGTCAGTCTTCCTAAATGTAGAAATTTCGCTGATAGTTGGCTTTGGAATTTATTACTGCATTCTCCTGTTGCCAACATTGCCAGTATTGCTCATTTATCACGGGCCGCTTAGACGCGCCGATTATGATACAGCCTTGAATCGCGCTAACCGCTATCTCAAATATCTTCCTCACCACCCAAGTTTTCTTTTCCTCCGAGCTGAGACAATACAATTGGCTGGAAACGTCGAAGATGCAGCAAAAACTTGGGAGGGTGTGCTTACTGAAATTCAAAATAGTGGTGCAACGCTCGTTTCGCTAGCCCTAGTGAATCTAGGCAGTTCGTTGGATAGCCTTGGGCAACCCGATGAGGCGCTTCGGTTAATTGAGGCAGGTATCAAGCTGCGCCCGAATAGTGCTATTAGTTACTTACTACTGATCAATCACTATAATCTCTTCAAGGTCAATCCAGAACGCGCCTTGGAAATATCAGACGTAATGATGCACTTCGCGAAAAGACCAAGAACCAATCTGTTTCTAGGCTTAACTAACTGGGGTCAAATCCTTGCGGAGCGAGCACTTGTCCTAGCTCTCGCTCATCGTTATGAAGAAGCTGATCTAGTCATTGCACAAGCGTTCAGCGACTCTGATAAAGGCTTTGTACCGGGGCTTGTCATGCTGCATGTCAAGGCAGGACAGATTGTCCTCCTAAAGGGTAACAGAGCGGCGGCGCAGGATCATTTCAAAACGGCGCTTCAACTTGATCCCAAAGGCGGCACGACCAAGCGTGTAGCGGAATGGCTGAACCGCCCAGACCTCGATCCAATGGAAGCAGATTCAACACCGCCTGACATATCAACGACTGAATAGCCCATCTTTGGCAGAATTAGCCTGTACTGTAATAAGGTGCGATCAAAAAGGGAGCGCAGTAACGCGCTCCCTTTTGTTTATAGAATGGTTCAGGGGATCGCTACCACTAGACCAGTGAAGGTCGCGGCAGCGCTAGATTTCTCATCGAAGCAGGTTGCGGTCAGCACTAGTGTATAGCTTTTCTGCACTTCCAATTGATCGTCGTCGGCTTCGCCTACTTTCTTGTTGTTGATGAAAAACTCGAAGTGGTTGCCTACTGCGGTGATGTTGATCTTGTTGGCAACCTTGTTACTGAAACTCTTGATCTTTGTGCGTTCGACGACCACAACCGGATCGTCAGCGCCGTTGTAGCGCGTGAACATCCATTCCCCAGTATTTAAGACTTGGAACAGGTAGAAGTACGCATCGTTGTTCTTATTCGCATAGTAACGCACACCCACCCCATAGCTATACGAACCGACACTCAGCTTTTCATCCGCATCGACGGTCACAGTTACGTCAACATCGGCGGGGAGATCAGCCGCTGGGCCAATCCAACGCAGGATGCCGTCTTTAGTCCCCTTAAAAGTCTTGATGATCAGCGAATTATCGGCAAAGGCAGCGCTGCTGGTCTTCGAGGTTTTGGTGGGCCAACCGTTTGTCTTCGGATCTGAAAAATCTTCTTTGAATAGGATACTGTTGTTGCCAGCATCGACAGAAAGGGTGGGGGTGGGCTTGGTGCCTGTCACCGAGAAATTGCTGAATTGAATCGAAGCACTGCTCTCCCCTGTGAAAGTTCCCGCCAACAGGCCGACATATTTGTCGGCCCCATCGTTATTGACGCTCGAATCGGAAAATGTGCCGACTTCCTTAGCGTCAATCGAAAAAACAAAGGTCGTGCCACGCGCCGAAACCAACAGCGTATGCGGATCGGCTGGCTGGAAACTCTTGATGGTGCCCGACTTTACCGTTTCGTACTTTGCGCCTTTGGCAGTACGCACTACAAAGTTCCATTGGCCTTCGCCAGTGATCTCGAACTGGTAGAACCCAGAATCGGTGTCGCGCAGATCGGCGCGAATGATAATGGCGGCATTCCACTTTTGCCCCGCAACAGCCTCTGGCACTGTCGCATCAACACTTACGTCGATGTCATCGGGGAACTGCACCTCAGGCGTAGCCCAACTGGCAACATTTTCCTTCGCCACATCAAAAGTGATCGCGCCGTCTTGGATCGTCATTTTGGCGCTTTTCGTTCCGGTGAGCTTCCAGTTATTGGTGTTGTCTTGAAACTGATCTGAAAGTAAAACATCGCCTTGTGCTGCCGCTGACCTGATGGCACTTGGCAAGCGAAATGCCGTCAAGGAAAGGATAACTGCTAGAAAAATAATCGTGGTACGAATCAAGCGAGGGGGAATACGGCGATACATGCTTTGTCTCCTGAGTCTAATTATCGCGTGAGATATATTTTATTCTATGAAAAAGCCAAAATTAAGCCAATGGCGGGCGCGTTATAAGCTAGGACAACGCCTCAAAGTCCTCATTGCCAAGCATCGACAATAATTACGGGAGTAAATCCAGGTGAGGGCAGTGTTTTGGACGAAAAATTGTGAAATCCCGGCGATCCAGCGTGTAAACTTTGGTGATATTAAGACGTTCGGATAAGGCCATGATTGCTACGTCGGTATAGTCAAAATGAGCGTCCTGATACCGCTCCATAATAGCTTCCATATTGATCATGTCATCGTTGGCGAGGGGCCAAATTTCAAATGCTAGGCGTGTCGCACGGATGGTTTGCAAAGCGCGTGAATAGTTGACTCGATCTGCGATGAGATAGAAAAGCTCGACAAGAGTCGGTGCGGCAACAATCCGCACCTCGTTTCGAATGTCTTTCATGACCTGAGCAGCGACTACGTGATTTTTGTCTCTGCTAAAGTTTGCCGCCACGAGAATATTAGTATCAACGAGGATGGGCATGTTTTTTTCTGATCGCGTCCGTTACCGATTCATGCACCGATTCTGAAAGATCATGAACATCATCGTCAAACATGCTAATGAAGTTGTCCAGTGCTTCTCCATGCCAGCCGTCGTCACCCGGGGACTCTACGAAAGGTTCGATATTCTTTTTAATTTGATAGCGCTCTACGAAGCTACTCAAAAGCGCCTCAACCGATAGGTTTTCACTGGCAGCCATCTTGTGAAGTGTCGCCGATAGTTCGTCTCCAATTTGCAAATCTGCCATTGGCTCCAAATCTCCCACATCCCAATATAATCATTTCTATTTTACTACATATTGGTGCGGTGTCTTGCCGCGATTTCCTAGAGAGGACAGAGGGCGAGATGAATTTTAATGTATTCGCTTTATGTTATGAGCGCAGCGCACGCCGGCGATTATACACTCTGGCACGGCGACGAATCCAGCGCAGCAAGCGTTCCAGACTACGCACTAGCAATTCGGGTTTGTCGGCGGCAAGAATGGGATAGGGTTCCAAGCTAAGACTATTAAGCACCCCATTGGCAGCGGCAATCCCAGTCACAGTGGCGCGTTCCATATACAGCGATGGATGGGCGTAACGCACCCAATCGCCGCACGCCCACACTTGAGGCCAAGGCGTTTCAATACCAAGCTGCTGATCGGTCTGCCCAATAGTAAACAGTGAATGAGTCGCTGGATTGCGCCGGATCGACTGTTGCAATACCGTGCCCCGTAGTTCAGGCCACACACGCTGCAAATCCAGAAAACCGCGTGCCAGCAACACCGCGTCAGGTTCCGTCAGCAGTTCGGGTGGGCCGTAGATGTGAGCTTCGATGGCGCTGCCACCTGTCGCGGCGTGCCACTCGGTAAACGGACTTTGGAAGCGGTGCAGCCAGAAGTAGTTATCCAGCACAAAATCACCCGTAAAAATGCCGGCTTCCGGCCTCGCAATCGCGCCACGTGGCGCACGACTGAACCAGAACCGCAATACTGCCGTCGGCACAGCCAGCGCCCATGTCATCTGCGAAGCCATCTCGCTAGTCGCTGGACTGTGCAGAAGTACATCGCGGCAGCCGGGAATATCCAGCGCGAGAATCACCTGATCGGCGTGCTGGTCGCCGCCTTGCCAGCTTACCCGCCAACCGTCCGCTTCCTGATGTAATTCGGTCACACGAGTATCGAGCCGGATTTGTCCTCCAGCGGCTTCTAGGCAGGCTCGCAGCGGCGCAATTAAAGCGCTATCCGAGTCGCGGTTGAAGTATTTGAAGGCCCACGCATCCCGCCGCAGTAGCGTATAGAAACGCAAAAACGCGATAAAACCCGCCTGTGGCACTTGGTCGGGTCGCGCCGAAGTAAAGTTGCGAGCCAACCCAACAAACAGCGCTTGCAGTGTGGGCGACCACCCTTTGAAAAAATCTGCCAGCGTTAACCCTTCAAGCTGAGTGCCTTCCACCGCTGGATCGAAGGCGATTGCCAACATAAGACTGCCTAGCAGCCGGAACAAACTCGCCAGATCGCGCAGGGTCAGCATTTGCAGAAAGCGCGGGCGAATAAACAGAGCAAGGTAATGAAAAGGGGCGGGTATCCAGCTTGTGCGGAGGGCGCTGCCACCTTCCGCCCACTGAACCTTGCGCTCCGGTTGGCGGAGTATCCACGCCTCTTTGCGGGCTTGGACAAATCCCGGATCGATCTTCTGGCGGGCTAGCATCGCCCGCAGATTATGATACTGGTTCCAGACTCCGTGAATGCCGTGTTCAGACGGGAAAGTCCACTGTTGGCCTTTGTGTTCCAAGTGAACCGAGTCGCCGCCGCGCACCCGTCCCCCCGCTAAGTGAGGATCGGCTTCGAGGACAATGGGCGCTAACCCACGTTCAGCAAGATGCAGGGCGGCTGTCAGACCAGCTAACCCTGCACCGACAATGACTACCTGTTGAGGAGACTCCACAATGTCAGTAAATGCCAATTATTCGGCTTTATCGGTACTGTCAGCTTTATCTACGACTGGCGCACCGCCACCCATCAGACGATTCTTGACATCCAGCAAGCCCTTGAGCATCTTCTGACGGAAATTCAGATCCTTGATGCTGTCCAGCGCGATCTCGTAAGTGACAACGGCCTCTTGTAGCTTACCCGACTTGAGCTGTACATCGGCAATCGCCATCAAAGTTTGACCATAGCGTTCCTCGTCCTTCAACTCGCGGAACGAATCGGCGGCTTCCCGGTACAACGTGACGGCTTGTTCCGCGTTGCCCTGTGAGAGATATACGCCGCCCAGATTCCCGACGACCTGCGCTTCGCGGTTCGGATCGCTCATTTCGGCAAAGACTTGGCGTGCTTCGCTCATCAATCGTACAGCATTGTCGTAGTTGCCCAACGCCCGCTCGACCAAACCAAGATTCACCTGCATTTCAGCGGCGAGATCTTTTTTGCCCTCGGTTTCATAAGCGCCTTGCGCCTGCTTAAACACATCCGCAGCAGCTTCGTACTCACGCTGCGTAAACAACTTTATGCCCTGATCCTGATACTCTGCACCTGTCGCCATCATTCCTCCTGAAAATATGTCAGTTCTCAGACTTAAAAATAGCAGCAGTTTGGCACTGTGGCTATCACATGGCTATCACAATCTGGATCGTTTCACTGAACGGCGCTGGATTAGGGCCAGATCGCTAGAAGGTGATGTTCAGGATATTCTCGGCAATCTCGCGCAATTCCTGCACTTGCAGGCGGCTTAAACGCATCGCGATGTCGATAAAAGGTTGGTTAACCGGTTGCGTCACGAAGGCACGGACTTCGGCAGGTATCTCGCTGAAACGGCGATATTCTTCTTGCAGCGCCAGCCAGCCGCCGACACGATTCGAATCTTCAAGGAAATAGGAGATCGACTTCCGCACCGCACTCGACAGCGAAGTCAGTTCGGCAAGCGGGATCGGTTGCTGCCCAAACTCGTAGGCAGTAAGCTGTGACTCGGTCAGCCCAGTGGCGCTCGCCAGTTCCTCGACGCTCAGTTTGGCTTCCTGACGAGCCAACGACAATTTTGTGCCGATCATGCGGTCACGCAAAGCGCTGTATTGATCTTCTGAAAAGGTGCGATCCTGCTGATCAGCACTCATGGTTTTGGTGTTCCAGAAATGGCTAACCGGAACGCCAAGATAGTATGCCAGCATTTCCAACTGTGGCAGGCTGGGCGACACTCGCCCGAATTCCCAATCGCGCACCTGATCGTCGGTCACATGCAATGCCTGCGCCACATCATCTTGAGTCGCGCCGTTGGCAAGGCGGGCATCGCGCATCAGCACGCCGACCATCCGGGCGCGTAACGCATGAACCTCTTCGTGATCGCGTTCGACAGGCTCGGCAGGAGCATTTTTATCTTGCTTTTTCTTGAGGCGTGCAGCCACGTCACCAAAGTTCATCAGGACTCCTCCGAGCGCCAATTAATGATTGCGATCATTATAAGGCGGGCGGTGGAATGGCGCAACGCACCTGCCTTCCATTTTTGCAGCGCCGCTTTTTAGTGAAGTATCATTATTCTGTCATCTACCGAATTTTATGCTTGTTTTGAAACATCTTGTTGAAAGCTAACATCAAGAGGAGTCAAAGTGGAAGTCGCATCATTCGCGGAGATCGAAGAAGAATTCATCAAACGAGTTCACAGTGTTGTCTGGTGTAATGTCGCCACTATCGATATACAGGATCGCCCCCGTTCACGCATTTTACACCCGATCTGGGAAAGTTCTATCGGCTGGATAACAACCCGGCGCGGCTCTGCGAAAGAGCAACATCTGGCACGCAATGTTTATGTCTCACTGGCGTATATTGCGGACACCACGAAGCCTGTTTACGCCGATTGCAAAGCAGAATGGATGGAGAATCTGGTAGACAAAAAACGCATCTGGAACAAGCTGCATGACGCACCGCCGCCGCTAGGGTTTGATCCTGCACTCTTCTACGAACGGGTGGATCATCCAAATTTCGGACTGCTCAAGCTAACACCTTGGCGGATCGAGATTGCAACACAGGGGGTCGGAACACAAGTGTGGCACGCGAATCGCGGGTAACTTTTAACTCACCGCTAGAGGGTGTTAAATTTTTGGCCCCACCCTAAGCTGGACTTTACACATGGGTGGTATAAGAATGAGGCAGACTAAGCAGTCT
>JBDTVG010000210.1:0-9406 GCA_040007395.1 Chloroflexota bacterium | reverse complement strand
CCGAGTCCGCCAAGCCATGCTTCCAGATATTGGATACCAATCCGAATATTGGCACACAAGCCGCTATCGGTGGTCGTGCCCTCTGGGTTTGTTAACAGGTCATTGGTGGTCACTTGAATATCGTCGCGGGTACATTCGATCTGGTTGGATGTCAGCATAATGTGGTCGAAGGCTTGAAAGTGCTATCGGCACCAAGCCGGGATGGGCCACCCACGTCCCGTCGTGACCGTCGCGGGATTCGCGTTCTTTATCCGCCAGTACTTTGGCAAGCGCTTCTTCGTTCACGGGTGGGTCATTCTTGATTGGAATTTGAGCTGCCATTCCACCCATCGCATGAATCCCGCGCTTGTGGCAGGTTTTTATACACAGTAGTGAATATGAGTGCATCATATGGCTGGTCATTGTTACTTGAGAACGGTCTGGCAAGATGCGATCCGGCATGGTGTTGAACTTTTTGATAGAGCTGAAAATATAATCTCAGCGTCCGCAGTTCAACGCCAACCATGTGATCACGCGAGCTTACTTCGGCAGCCCCGCCGCAAAATAACTGAGTACCCCCTTCTCCTAGCGAAAAAGGGGATTGACTGACGGGCACGGTAGATTTAATAGATTTACCGCGCCCGTCGTGTTATTTAGTGGCGCTGCTTGGTGGCGAGACAACCCAGCCAATCGGCGTGACCTCGCCCTCTTCCGCCGGAAGTGTCAGCTTGACCTCGTTGTTGGACTTGTCCAAGAAAGCGAACTTATCGGCGCGAATCACACAGTCGGGACCAGTGTACTTGTTGAAGAACAGATACGCCCCGTCCGGCGACCACGCGAAATGGCAGCCCGTCACATCGATTACTGTGTTCAATTTGAATGTACCGCTGTCGTTAGTCAACGCGACAATACGCTCATCATACGGAGGAACGTCTGCCGCCTTTTTTATGAGGGGAGAAAATACCTTTAGTGCTATCTGTCTCGATACAGGGTTAATGGCAAACTCATATAGAAAATCCGAAGACAGAACACGCGAAGTATTGTTTGCCATATTATAAGCGATGATTCGCGTTTTCTCAGTTGGGTCTGCTTTAGTACCACTCCAATGAGCACCAACAACTAAAGTCTGTGCGTCATACCAATGCGTCTGATAATTTGCTGCAAACTTTATGACACTCTTATCATTAGCAAGAAGATCAGCGGTAAAACTAGTGAGACGGGACACTTTGTCTGTTTGAGTGTCCCATACATATACCTCTTCAAGTCCTTTTATAGCAACATCCATACTATCATCACATAGGGCGGCGAAACTGACGTAACGCATCCCCGGCGACCAAGTTAGGTTACAAACGTCCTCCTGCCATGCATAACCCAACGACAATTTTGCGAGATCGAGCGATAATTTACGTGTGTGCGTCGATATATCAAATGTTTCTATTCGCGCATTACACTCTTCAGGATTTGGACACCGTCCTTGTGAGATAGCAAGTTGTGAAGAATCGTTAGACCAAACGTAGTACCCGAAGTAATCTACATTAGTAATAATGGGGGAGAGTGTATCATTTGCTATCGAGTAGATATAGGCATTTATAGGTCCTTGATCAAGTTGCATCTCAAAGGCCATATATTGTCCATCAGGAGACCATGTGTGATCTGCACTAAGTCCTATCTGACCACTTGGCAATATTATATCACGGGTTTCCTTCGAACTTATATTTACTAAACGTATCAAGTTTTTATTGCTGTCAAGTGTGGGCAATTTAAAGAGCAACGCAAGCCATTCACCAGTTGGGCTGGTAAGCACTTGATATAAGAACTTACCTTCTGGTGGGTCTGCGGGCAAAATGTCTACCGTACCAGTGTTCACATTGACCATTTTAATTGTTAGTTTATCTGAAACCGAAGTGAGGTAGGTATAGCGGTATTTAATTACAGCACTTTGCTTGGCAAAACCAGCCGATGGCTGCAATAGACTTAGTAGCATGGCAGCTATGAGACTACCGATCATCAGTAAATGTTTTGTGAAGTTTCTCATCGTGGTGGGCAAGCCTCCAAACGTCGAGTTGGTTGCTTGCCCACTGTACCTTGTAACAATGCTTTGCGGGGTAGAGCGTAGGGTAATCGTATCTAAGAACGATTAATTCTTGAACTATGGTGTTGCTGTTGCCGCGTCCGTAACCGCCGCCGTCGCCTGATCTGTCCCAACAAGCGCATCCACCGTCACCGCCGATGTCGCACTTTCCGTCGCCGCGCTTGTCGCTGTTGCCGTACTAATCTCTGTTGGAGTCGGTGTGTCAGTCGGCGCTTCCGTTGGCGTGTCGCTGACCAGCGGTGTCTTGCTGGGGATCGGCGTGCGGCTCGGAATGGGTGTCCGGCTTGGTGTAAGCGTTCGCGTTGGCGTATCTGTCTTGGTTGGTATTAGCGTGCGCGTAGGCGTATCAGTCGGTTTGACCTTGACTGTGCTCGTTGGCGATGTCGTAGGCAGGACACTTTGCAAGGCTTGCATACGGGTATTTACGTCATCGATGAAGTCGTATTTGTAGATTTTGTTCCAGTACAGCAGCCATTGATAATCGATGAGGGCATCTTCTGGCTGCTTGACCGCCTCGAAGATTTGACCCCGATAATAGTGACCCAATCCCGATTCTTGGACAGCTAAGGCGCTGTTGATGTCATCCAGACCGGGGCCTTTATCGGGTGTATCGGAGGTCTTGAAGCGTGCGATCCCCCGATAAAGCTGCGCTACGGGTTTAGCATCCTTGCTCAAGCCATTGACAAACGCATCGGTGAGAATCTGATTGGCATCGCTGAACTGCTCTGTGCGAACCAGCAGATCAACTTGTGTCAGCGCTAGGCTGGGATCATCCGGGGTGAGTTTGACGAGTGCGGCAGCATCGGCACTAGCGGCTTTATAGTTTTTCTGAGCAATTGCCGCTGTCATCCGCCCCTTGAGCGCATCTGCCGTTGACGAGATAAGCAGTGCTGCGTCGAAGTCCTTGAACGCATCCTCAAAGCGGCGTTGTTCCAGATATAGATTGCCGCGAGCGATAAAGACTTGCTGTGCTTCCGGGGATTTCGTGTCGCTGACAATCGCCTGTGCAAAACTATTGAGGGCTTCGTCGATATTGCCTTCGCCCTCGCGGGCTTCGCCCAACAGGCCCCACGCGATTGTCTCACTCGGATAGTAAAGCAAGAAATCCTTGACTGCCAGAACCGCCGTCCCGTAGGCTTGCGTCCGAGCGTCAGGGTCAGTCACCTTCGATGCACTTTCCAGCAGCGCACGGATACGCACAGTATACGCATCTTTGTTCAGCGGATCGACATATTGCGCTAACAGAGCGTTAGTCTCCGCATCCTTGAAATTACCTTCTGCCAAAAATACCTTGCCCAGTTCGACCAACAGCGGCGCATTTCCGGGTTGCGCTTCTAGGGCAAGGCCAAGATTGCGCCGCGCATCGGTGTAGGCTTTGCGAGCACTCTGAATTTTGGCGAGGGTCAAGGCCGCCAGCGCAAGGTTTTTATCTGCTTTTAATGCCAGATCCGATTCTTTCAAAGCTTCATCGTAGTTTTTCCTGACATACAGGACATAGCCAAGCGCTGCATGATACGCTGGTTTGTCAACCTTGTTCGCGTTTAGCAGCGTTTCGGCAAATTCAGGATTGCCAGAGTCAACGTACAGTTGAGACAGGTAATAAACGATTGCATAATAATCGTCATTTTTGGCGTTGCTGAGGCCAGTTAATTCACCTTCGAGCTTGGTTGTCGCTTCATCATACTTCCCCTCGGCGGCAAGATCCAAGGCATCTCTCACGACTTTTCCGCTGGCAACGGGTGGATAGATTGGCGTAGCCTCGCGATTGTTGATGTCGCCGCGTTTGAACTTGTCACCGGGTGTAGCGGACGGTGCAAGCGTTACGAGGGGCGTTGGCGAGGGAGTATCGGTTACACCGGGCGTTCGCGTTGGAATCAAGGTAGGGGTTAGGGTCGGCGTAGGGCTGGTCAAGATCGCCACCTGTACGACTCCCAATCGGCTGGCAAGCAGCACGCCGCCGCCGACCAGCACGAGAAGCACCACGACGACAGCCCCGATCACAAACGAGCGCAAAATCAGAGCGCTGGCATCACCTACCCGCCCACGTTTCTTTTGTGTCCACTGGAAGGGCAGATCAGTTGTGGGGATAGGCTGGTAACGTTGCAGGATCGGATCAAGCTGTGCGATGGTAGCCGTTAGCCGCTGATCTTCAACGTAAGGTGTGGTAGAAACGGCGGGTGGTGAGGTAGGTTCCACCGCAACCCCCAACTGTTTCAAGCCCTTAATGGCATTCTCGTTATTCGGATTAATGGCGAGCAGTTGCTTGAGACAAAAGCGCCGCTCTTTATCATCTCTGGCAACACTGCTTAACCACAGCCAAGCAGATTCACTGCGCGGGTCAAGCTTGACGGCCTCTTGCAGGAATTGGCGTGCCTGCGCTTGTTGACCTGCCCGTGCAGCAGCAATCCCTTGTTGCAGGCTTTGTTTCGCTTTTTCAGTGCTCATAAATTTTCCTGATGGGTGAGAAGATAAGCAGCAGGTTTAGGCACAGTTCAACCCAATTCATCCTCAATATACAGCAATTATCGCCATCATACAAGCAGAGGAAAAGTTAGGAGTGCATTCGTTTTTGCGGATACCCCCCCGTGATTGCCCATGATTCTTATCCCTACTTCCGAATGTACCCGAATTAATGATCTTTTTGTGATTCGGAAGGGATAGAATGGAGTAACGAAATAATTACAAAGAGGATCGCGATGGCTGCTAAGTCTTTAGGCTACTCTCTACACAAACTGCTGCTCGGTCTGTTTTTGCGCTGTCCGAACTGCGGAAAAGGCCATATCTTTCACGGCCTGTTCAAAATGGAACGGACCTGTCCGTTCTGCGGCGTGCGCTATGAACGGCGCTCCGGCGAGTCGGTGGGCGGCATGTATATTAATCTCGGCGCGGCAGAACTGCTGTCTATTGGCGGATTCTTCATAACGCAGGCGCTTTTTAATCCGCCGCTGGTTTTGCAGACGGTGTTCTGGGGCGTGTTCAATATCGTCTTTGTGCTGCTGTTCTACCGCCATGCCCGTTCGCTGTGGGTCGCGATCTCCTATCTCACGGGTGGCGTACAAACCGATGTAGCCTACCAGAAGAACACGACGGACAATCGGACAGATGAGCCATCGCGCAAGGATCTTCGGAGATAAACCCATATGGCTAGCTCAATAGAGGATTATCTTTCGGGCGGATACCTCGTTACCCAACTTGTTGATGGAGCGCCTATCAACGCATGGATGCAAAACGCGCCGAAAGACTTGCTGCCCGAAAAAATTATCAGCGTCGGATTATGCAGTGCGCCGAATGCCCCTCTATTCGAGTGGGCTGGAACTTCAGATAAAGACTATGCACGCTTCGGCATTCCCGCAGAGCGCAGAACAGAACTTAACATTTGGTCAACTGAGTTATTCGACAAAGAAATCGGTTATCCAAACATATTCTTTAGTTTATCAACAGCGCGAGAGTATGTGCAGCGTTTTACCAACGGAATGGATGATATTCAAATTATTGGCATTGGGGTACACAAGGAGAATCTTTATCAAATCGCTGAACTTGAACAATTACACCCTCGAACCATCGCTTCGACAGGAGCAATCACGGCTGGCTTTGCTGGCACAGGCTTTGCACAGGCGCTTAAGCGATCTGAACGACCTATCACTGGTGAAATGTTGGGGTTTGACGTTATCTGCTGTTTTTATAGCATTGAACATTCATGGCATTGCAGTGGGCTTGCCGCCGATGCGTTGGAGAGATTTAACTTTCGTCCGAACGGATTAGGCTTGATCGATGATAAAGCGAACGCGGATAAGTTGGCAAATTATGCGAATGAGCAGCGTATTGAAGGTGGCGTATGGTTGCCTGTTTTGGTGAGTCGCTATCCACTGGTTTTTAGCGAGAACCAAACCTAATTTTTATACGGGATGGCCTGCATGTTAAGGCGGTTTGTGGTATGCTTGTGAACGAAAGTTCGGTTTGTATATTGTAAACATTGTAAACAAAAGGCAAACGACTATGCCCTTTATTGAAGCGCCAACGACCTTCTATCTGGGTCGCCGTTACGACCCAACAACCCATCGGCTGGTTGACGAAGTGGTTTACTATGATTCCCGCGACCTAACCACACACGCCATTGTAGTGGGCATGACAGGCAGCGGCAAGACTGGCCTGTGCATTGACATCCTCGAAGAAGCGGTTTTAGACAATATCCCGGCGATTATCATTGACCCCAAAGGCGACATTACCAATCTGCTGCTGACTTTTCCCAACCTTCGCCCCGAAGATTTCGCGCCTTGGATCAATGAAGACGATGCCCAGCGTGCCGGATTGAGCGAAGACGAGTACGCCCGTGATGTGGCGCAGCAGTGGCGCGACGGGCTAACCAGTTGGAGCATTGTCCCGCCGCGTATTGCCGCCATGAAAAACGCCGCGCAGTTCAGCATCTATACGCCCGGTTCCGATGCGGGGCTGCCTGTGAGCATCCTTGATTCGCTGCGTGCGCCCCGCGAAGGCTGGGTAGGCTTTGAGGAAGCCCATCGCGAACGCATCCGAGGAGTCGTGACGGCACTGCTCGCCCTGATTGGGCGGCAGGTCGATCCGGTCAAGGATCGCGAACATGTGCTGCTCTCCAACCTGTTCGAGAATGCTTGGAAAACGGGCCACAATTTAACGCTGGAAGACATCATTTTACAGGTGCAGAAGCCGCCGATCAGCAAACTGGGTGTGTTCGACATCGATACCTTCTTTCCAGAAAAAGATCGATTCAAGCTGGCGATGGAACTGAACAATATCATCGCTGCGCCTTCATTCCAGAGTTGGATCACGGGCGAACCGATGGACATCAGCCACTTGCTGTACACTGCCGAAGGTCGCCCGCGTGTCTCGATCTTCTATATCGCCCATCTGACTGAAGCCGAACGCACATTCATGATCACCCTGTTACTCGAAAATATGTTGGCATGGATGCGTACCCTGAGTGGTACTAGTAGTTTGCGGGCGATTCTGTACTTCGATGAGATGTTTGGGTATTTCCCGCCCGCGCCGCGCAACCCACCAACCAAAGAGCCGCTGCTGCGCTTGCTCAAGCAGGCCCGCGCCTTTGGCATCGGTTTGATATTGGCAACGCAGAATCCCGGCGACCTTGACTATAAGGGACTTTCCAATGCCGGAACGTGGATTATTGGCAAGTTGCAAACTGAAAACGACAAGAATCGCGTGCTAGGCGGCTTGCAAGCAGCAGCGACAGCGCAAAATAACCTGAATATTGATAACCTGAATAAGTTGCTGTCTAGCCTTGATCCGCGTGTATTCGTCCTGCACAACATTCATGATGAAGGCGGCCCGGTTCTGGTTCACAGCCGATGGTCGATGAGCTATCTGCGAGGGCCATTGACTCGCGTACAGGTGCGCCAGTTGATGGAACCGCAGCGTCGAGCGCTTGGCTTGAACACGCCTGCACCGGGCGTTGCTGGCGGACGACCCATTCCGGCGGCACAAGCGCCTGCGGTTGCGACCTACGCGACTTCTGCGCCCCCGGCTCAAATCGCACCACCACCGCCTGTACAGGCCGTGCCCCCCCCTGTTAAACCAGCGGTGCCAGCGCCGAAAGCGAAAGTCCCGCCGCCGCCACCGTCCAGCGTTCCGCCGTCCAGCAATATGCCGCCACCACCGCCAGATTTGCCCGAACTGTCCGGTGCGGCTCCAGCGCCGTTTGTGTCACCGTTGATCCCGGATGTAGCTTACGACTCGGAACCACCACAATCACTACCACCTGATCCCTATTCTACGGATGCACAGGCCGCACCATATACGACTCCCTTTGGCACACCGCCTGAAGGTGTCGCCGCATCGCGTCCGCCTGAACCGCCGATGCCCGTCTCCTACGCCATCCCGAACGATCCTGATTTGCCGAGTGGCGATCCTTCAGTTCCGGCGGATCAACAGAATATATCCGTCGCGAATTCCAATTGGGCGCAGCCCGCTGTGCTGGCTTCGTCGCAGGCAGTCTCCCAGCCGTTAATGACAGGTGGGCTAACCCAACAAGGGCCATCGCTGCCCGAAGGCTACAGCACTAAACCAGTGGCTTTACTTTCCAGCGTGGCTCAATTCTATATTCCCACCTTGATTTCGACGCAGCAGGCGATCCGCGAGTGGGAGAAGAAATTCAACTACGACGCAGCCAGTTTTGGTGGTTCTCAACTGCTGTATAGACCCGTGCTGCTGGCTCAAGTGGCGGTGCGTTACCTTGACCGTAAGTCCAATGTCGAGGAAGATCAGCGCTGGGCGTTCCACATTCCAAACCTCGACAAAGCGTCGCTGGTGCGGTGGGGCGAATTCCAGACCACGCCGCTCGATCCCAATCAGGTATCCAGCGAACCATTTGGTGATGCCTTCTACGGGACACTCCCGCCCGGTTTGACCGATACCAAACGTATGACCGCCCTTAAAGCCGATGTCGTCGATTATGTGTATCGCAGTGCTACGCTCAACCTTTTCTACAACTCGACGCTGGACATCTACGGCAATCCACGCGACAATCGCCGCGACTTTCTGATCAAGATCCAGCAAAAGGCGCGTGAAGCTCGCGATGCTGAGATCGATGATACGACGAAGAAATACGATGCTCAGTTGGAAAAGCTCGATGAAAAGCTCCGTAAGGAACTGCGCGATCTCAACTACGACAAGCAAAACCTTGACAGCTTGAAGCGTGAGGATCTCTATACAACGGGCGAGGCCGTGCTAGGCTTGCTCAAGGGGCGGACATCGTTTACTCTGTCGCGGATGAGCCGTACTCGCCGCTACAAAAACGCTGCTCAGGAACGCGCCGTTGCGGGCGAACAGCAACTCGCCGATCTCGAATCGCAGATTGATCGGAAGCAGCAGGAATTGCAGTCCGCGCTCAAAGATGTCAACGACAAGTGGTCGAAGGTCGCTTCCACGGTTGATGAGCATAAGCTGACCCCCACCAAGAAGGACATCGTACTGGAAATTTACGGGATCGGTTGGCTGCCAACGTGGTATATGGTGCTTAACGGGCAATCGGTGATGCTGCCCGCCTATGCAGGCAGCCGCATCTCGGCGGATTGACCGCGATAGGCAATCGCCAAGACCAGTTAAATGTAAACATAAATAAGGGTCTAAAGAGATAAGGTTTAGGCATTACTAAAACTATCGTCTTTAGACCCTATCGTCATATTGAACGTAGAGCTCTTTTTTCGGGGGTCACTATGTCAAACAGCCCAGAAGTATTCGACTTCGATAAAATTGCGACCCTAGCACTTTTAAAAATCTTTCCTATCAACTAATGGTGCAAGCTAAAGCGAGAATTCAGCAATAGACATCTTAAAGGGGGAT
>JBDTVG010000209.1:0-38647 GCA_040007395.1 Chloroflexota bacterium | reverse complement strand
AAGTGTTTGGATCGCTGCCATCTTCAAGCAGCTCAATAAGGATACGAAAACCGTACATGCGGGTGACTTTACTCAGACCAGTAATGATATTAGGTATATATTCATCGATAAAGACTTGTTCGTGAGCTTGGGCCAACACAAGGCCAATATTTGTACTTCTGCCACGCGCAAGGCTGCGTGCTGAAACGTCGGGTACGTACCCTATGGCCCGTGCCACCTCTAAAACGCGCTGCTTGGTATCTTCGCTGATATTGGCGCTGTCGACATTATTCAACACAAAAGATACAGTCGTTTGCGATACGCCAGCCAGTTCGGCAACATGTCTACTTGTCGTTTGGCTCTTGCGTGTCATATATCCCCGATTACTAATACGCATTAGTAAGATACACTGGGGCAACTTTTTTGTCAAGCAATTGGTCGTGGTGACTACACGCTTCATTCGCAGCAAGCTATAGAGCGCGACGATAGTCGTGATGCAGGCCACCTACAGCGCCTGTCAAGTTGATTGAGCTGCTTTTTATGCCGAGTCACCTAGAGTGATGGGTGCTAGGGAACCTATCTGTAATCCCAAAACCAATCTTCGCTTAGAATAAATTCTTTCCCTCAGCCGAAGCGAATTGGAAACGACAGGCCTGTTGCTATCGAGAGCGCTATCGCAGTGGCGGAGCTAACGCTTGGGTAGGATAATTGTTCCGAGGGACGCGCTTACACAACCTTGTGAGGGATGAGACATGAAGCTCCAGCGAATCGATCACGTCGGCATTATCGTAAATGATCTGTCTGCCGCCACAGCATTTTTCCTCGACCTCGGACTTGAAGTGAAGGGGGAAGCGAAAATGGAAGGCGAGCTACTGGATAACCTCTTGGGACTCAGTGGCACGAAAACAGAGTTCGTCATGCTCGGCTTCCCCGACGGTGAGGCAAGTCTGGAAATCATCAAATTCCTTGCGCCGTCACATGCAAACGGCATTCAGGATGACGCTGTAAATGCGCTGGGCATCCGGCATGTTGCCTTTGTCGTTGACGATATGGAAGCGGTGGTTACCCACTTGAAACAGAAGGGATATGAAGTCTTTAGCGAGATACAAAACTATGAAAACATCTATAAACTATGCTACTGTCGCGGTCCTGAGGGGATCATTTTAGATTTGGCGCAGGAGATCGAATAATTCTCTGCACCTACAATGGCTGTCAGGAGTTGCTGTAGTTCACAGGGACACCATTAATTTCAACGGCCCCAATGAAAAAGCCCACATCTTGCTAAAAGTGATTGTTATATTGTTTGCCGCTAGAAACAACACTAAAGTTTTGGTTGTAGTCGCTCTGAGCAGCCAGTCTCAGTCAGGCGGCATATTAGTGGGATTGATCTAAATTTAAGGAATAGTTTGTATGGCTTATACATCCGATTCAATTTATAATCCTGACTAGTCAGGATTGACTAGTCAGGATTGCTCATGGAACGCGAACTGCTCCTGTTAGGGCTGCTACGTCAGTCGGGAATGCATGGCTACAAGATAATCGAGTTCATCGAACGCGATCTGGCAATGTGTACGGATCTGAAAAAGCCGACTGCCTATTTTCTCCTAGACAAAATGGCGCAAAACGGTTGGATTTCGTGGACAGAGGAGCGGGAAGGGAACCGTCCCCCACGCCGGATTTACCAAATTACGTCCGAAGGGGAAGTCCAGTTCCAGAAATTGCTGCGCGAGAGCTTGTCCCACTATGCGCCGCTCAAGTTCACCGATGACATTGCTTTGGCGTTTGCCGATGGGTTGCCTCGTGCTGAATTAGTTGACCTGCTCACACGCCGCCGCGATGCGTTGCTGGCTGTTGTTGAAGCCACACGGCTCACTCCAGCTCATCCAGGTTTTATCCAGCTCGGTATCGATCATCAGCTTATCCATTTGGAATCCGAATTGCGATGGATGGATAATTTGTTGGAACGTGTTTCGTCACAGTCAATTACAGGAGGAAATCATGGTTTTGCTTAGTGTGATTCTGGAAATTCACTCACTGGTACGGTGGATAATCGTCGCCGTCAGCCTCATTGCACTGATTTGGTTTGCGCTGGTCTGGCTGCGCGGTCTACGCAACGAAAAAGCGGATCGCGGGCTGATGGCGGCATTTAGCGGCCTAATCGATCTACAGGTGGCTATTGGGCTTATCTACATTTTGTGGTCAGGCTTTGCCGGGGCCGGATTCCCGCGTTACCGCATTGAACACGCTGTGACGATGATCATCGCTGCTGTCGTAGCCCATTTGTCGATGCGTTGGCGCAAAGCCGACGCGCAAATTCGGGCGCGAAACAATGTTGCCCTGATTGTGGGTGTGTTGGTCATTGTCTTTATTGGCGTATCCCTACTGCCGCAGGGTTGGTTAGGATAACTCGTTATGGCAAATTCAAAAACGCAACCGGCGCAGAGTTCCGAGGAAAAACTCAACTTCAAGAAGATCCTACCGATCTTCTTGGTTGTGCTGATCGATTTGCTAGGACTAACAATCATTATTCCGTTGCTGCCGTTATATGCGGCGACCTTCGGCGCAGACCCAACGACGATTGGTTTGTTGAGTGCCGCCTATCCATTGATGCAATTTGTCGGCGCGCCGGTGCTGGGTCGCCTCTCGGATCGTTTTGGGCGCAAACCCGTGCTCATCGTTAGCCAAATTGGGACGCTTATCGGCTTCCTGATGCTGGGTTTCGCCAACAGTCTGCTAGTCCTGTTCTTGTCACGGCTTATCGATGGCCTTTCCGGTGCGAATATTTCGACCGCACAGGCGATTATCGCGGACAGCACCACGGAGAAAACACGTACACAAGGACTCGGGCTACTCGGTGCAGCCTTTGGACTTGGCTTTATTATCGGTCCACTGATCGCCTTTGTGTCGTTAGCCGTGAGCGGCAATAACTTCCATGTGCCTGCATTTGCCGCTGCACTGTGTTCCGCAATTTCTATCGGCTTAAGCGCATTCTTGCTCGAAGAAACGCACAAGACACCCAATCGTGAAGCGGCTTCCGAAAGTGCATTCAGTCTGAAATCGTTCACAAAAACACTCAGTTATCCCGGTATGGCTCTGCTTTTGGCGTTAGCCTTTGCGCAACAGATCGCGTTTGGGGGCTTTGAGCAACTGCTAGCACTGTTTACGCTCAACCGGCTTGGCCTCAATGCCTCTGGCAATGCTGTGATCTTCGTCTTCGTTGGCGTAGTGGTGGTGATGGTACAGGGCTACTATATCGGGAAGTGGAGTCGTCGGTTCGGGGATCGAAAGATGGTCTTTCTCGGGTTGGCAACCCTAGCTGTTGGATTAATGCTAATAGCCTTCACGCCATCCCAGCCGCCACCGTGGTATGACAAAGCGGAAATCACTAAAGAACTAACGACCCAGACTCTCGGCACAGTGACATCCACCCATGCGCTTGCCATTACGCTCCCCGATGATGTCAATAAAGGGTTAGCCGGGATTGGTTGGCTGCTCGTTGTGATGGTTCCAGCAGGGATCGGTGGTGGCGTGTTGCAGCCGAGTATCAACAGTATGATCACCAAAAAGGTCAGCGCAAATGAGCGAGGGGGGATTTTAGGGATCAGCGCCGCACTGATTAGCGCCGCCAACGTCTTCGCGCCGCTGATGGGCGGAGTGTTGTTCCAAGCCAATAGCGGATTGCCCTTCATCATCTGGGGTGGACTTATGGGCCTCTTGCTCGCCATTGCGTGGGTGTTCCTCAAACCCGATATAAGCCAGAACATCGTCAGTAACAATGCGGGTGTCACCTTGCAGGCTAACCCTGAGAGCGACGGAGCGTAGGAGATCGGAACTAGTCAGGTCGAAGTCGTGATAGAGACTTCGCTCGAACGGGCGCAGCAAGCCGTGCCGCCCTTCATGGGGACTGTTGAACTGGCGGATCAGGGCGTAATCTTCCGACGTGCCGCGTTACAGTTGCGGTGGATTGCCTATTTTCTCATTAGCCTTGATTTCCCTGTAACCGTTATTCAGCCTATCGAATTGCGCGACATCCTCCGCGAGATCGCCACAAAAGCGCTGCGAATAGTCGGGGATACGGCGGATCAGGCAGAATAGTAATTTGGGTAAGAGTCGCCCCTTATGCCTGTGAAAACTGATCCCAAGTTTTTGCCCAAGCAGGCGATTCGATCAATCGCACTTTGTTAGGCATCGTAGTGTTGTCGTTAAAACGAATTAATAAGGAGGAAACCATGATCTCGATGAGAATTCTTGATACGACAGTCAAGGTCAAGCTAACATTCGTGCCCGTTGTCCTAGTGGTTTGGGGAGTCGTTACTTGGTTGGGATTATATTGGCATCCCGGACGTGGATTCTGGCAAGGCTTAGGCATAGGCTTTATGGCAGCGCTTCTTTTATTCGTGGCGGAGGTTGGACATGCCTTCGCTCATATTTTTAGTGCACGCTATGCCAAGGCACCGATGGACGAAATTTATTTAGCCGCAGATATGCCGCGTACCCTCTACTGGAATAATGAGGTTTCACCTGATCAGCATCGGTTACGTGCCGTGGGGGGGCCACTATTCAACACTCTGGGGTTCTTTCTTAGTCTAGCGATCTACGCGGTGGCACCGGGCAATTCAATCCTGAGGGAGCTTGCCACATGGTCAGCCTTTGGGCATGGCTACCTCATGATAGCTAGCCTGATCCCAGTGCCCATTTTCGATGGGGGCACGCTATTGAAGTGGACGCTGGTAGCAAGAGGAACGACTGAGACTGAATCGGATAAGATAATACGGAAAATCGACTGGGTGATGGGAACAATAGGGTTGATAATTGGCGTGGCGTTAATCGCCATGCAGAGCTGGCTCGCTGGTGTCATAGCGCTAGCAATTGGTGGAGCTATTTTAGGAATAGCGTCAGGCAGAATCCGATAGAGTCCGCCTAATTTCAGCAGATCACGATTTTGACACTGCGTCCCCCATTCACCTCATCCCCTCGCTTCCCCTCTCCGAATTCGGAGAGGGAAGTGAGCCTTAGCGAGCAGGGGGTGAGGGGCATTCCCTAAAATCGCGATCTACTGAAATTGGGCAAGAGTCGCCATTTATGCCTGTCAAACCTGATCCCAAGTTTTTGCCCAAGCAGGCGATTCGATCAATCGCAGCTTATTCGGATTAAAGTCCGCTAG
Source organism: Chloroflexota bacterium (assembly GCA_040007395.1). Classification (GTDB taxonomy): domain Bacteria; phylum Chloroflexota; class Anaerolineae; order Aggregatilineales; family UBA2796; genus DATGFK01. Next base: position 33,504 of record JBDTVG010000209.1, on the reverse strand, counting down.
TTGGACCGATTCAATCTGATCCTTCCAAATCTGCCCTAAAAATAATTTTCCTTCGTGAGTATAGACTAACCGTCCTTGCTGATCCCAATCCGCCCATTCGTTGCAGTTAATAGTGAATTCTACGTTGTTCAGGTGGTTCTTCAGGCTGAACTGGCAAATCTCATTGTTACCAAATCCGCTGATTGAGGTCATAAACAGACTGTAGGTGTGGTTTGGATTATCTTTCCGCCATTGTATAGGATCTTTATTGAGATCGGCTTGCCATCCCCGACGTTTAAGTAGCAGATCATAAAGTCCTTCTTCATAAAAAAAATGACCGTCGGGCGCGATGGGTTTAAATTCGACATCTTGAGATACGTTAAGTTTTTCGACTACGACTGGAGGCACGTTATCTTTATCGGGTGCGTAGCGTCCTTGGTTGATATATATTGTGTTGTTATCTCCGAAATAGCCGCCGCCATCATAAGTGCCAATAGTTTTAGTGATTGCTAATGCCGTCAAATAAGGGGGTCTACTAACCGCAGTCCAAGTAGTTAGTAGACGTTCTGCGTCGCGAAAACGCGCTTTGTAATGCTTTGCCGCAAAATAGATCATCTTTGAGCCGTCTGGCGAAAGATCACAGCGTTTTTGGTACAAAGTCCCCTTAAACCATTGACCCTCGGTGAAGCTATCTGTTTTGGTATCCCATAAAATAATTTGTGTCCATAGGTGAGGCCCACGCCGAAATATCACAGCTTTGGACGCTTCGCTGGCGAGAATTACAAATAAACGGCAGGGGATTGGCTTGCTTGGCATGACATTGACCTCCAGTATTAAGTCTTGCCCACTGCCCGATTCGCCTGATACCAATTGCACAACGCAGTTAATGGGCAGCGTTCGCAGCGGGGCGTACCCCACACGCAAACCTGTTGCCCATGCTTGAGATTGGCAATATGGAAGTTATACAGCACATACGGATCAGGCGGCAGCAGCGCCAACAACAACGGATGCGCCGCCGTCGGGTTGACTTTGGGGCCGATGAGTCCAACGCGCTGACTTACTCGGTGTACATGGGTATCGACAGGCATGACGGGCTTCTGGAAACAAAACAGCAAGACGAGCGTCGCGGTTTTAATGCCGACACCGGGCAAATCGGTTAACCACTTGACCGCTTCATCGGTGGGCAGATCGCGCAGAAAATCGATAGACGGTTCGCCGCGCACGGCGTAAATCTGGGTTAGCACGCCCTTGATATAGGGCGCTTTGACCTCTGGAAAGTTCGAGGGCGCAATGGCTTTGGTTAATTCCTCAACGGGCGCGTCCCGAATCGCTTCCCACGATCCGAAACGTTGCCACATATTCTGATAGGCCAAGTCTTCGTTTTTCTGCGTGGTGCGGTGCGAAAGGATGGTCGAGATCAGTTCGTGCATCGGTTCGCGGCGTGGCACCAGCGGTTGAGCGCCATACAGGGCTACCAATTTGTCGTAGACTGCCATTGCTTTGGCGTGCAAGGTTTGATTGGCGGTTAATTCCGTTGCCATTGATTCTGTCTCGCTTCTCGCTAGTTCACGACGGCATGATATTCTGGCAAAAGGATTTTCCAGACAGGTTTTTCATTGAACTGCAAGCTGGCCTCGCCTGTCGTCAGGTCGAGGACGTGTCCGCCCACTTTGCGATCTGTGCTGATAAAGTGGAAGTGATAACCAACCGCATTTAGCCCTTTGCTAAAGGCTGGCGAACGCACCCCGACCAGCGTGCCGTTCACATTCGTTAGATCAAACACGACCTGATTTTTGACGATCTCCGTTAGCGGCGGGTAGGGTTTGGTCTGTTCTGGCACACTTCGCAGCTTGAGAGTCGCGAAAGTTCCCTCAACGCGAATGCTGACGAACACATCCTGATCAGGCGCAGTTTTATCAATTTGCTGCTTCAATTCGTCCATCGTCAGTCCGGCTGTGATCGGAGTCGATGGCGCTTTTTCCCAGAAGGAGACTACTGCAAACGGCGTTTTGAGCGTGCCATCGGGGATCTGGACTTTGCCATCCGCCGTCGCCTGATAGATTTTGCCCTCGACTTCGACCATTTCACCGTTGGTTTTGTCGAAGGTTCCCAACCCATAATCGCCGTAAGTCTGTAGCTCTGAGAGCGTAATAGTGCCATCGAGGTTGCCCGCCGCGAAATAATCATAAGTCGAAACTTGAACGATAGTTTGTGGATCTTGAACGGGAACACTCGACTGCGCCCGCAGCGTTTGCTGTGGCAGCGCATACAGGGACGCGACCAACAAGAGTAATGGAAGTGAGAGGATTTTAAGCGATTTCAAGTGATTTTCCTTCCTGAAAACGAGAGCGTACTGGGGAAACCTCGCCATTGAAACAGTCGATCAAATCATAGCGCGAGGCTTGAGCTTTGTCCCGAATCCACCCAAACAAAAACAGGAGCCGTGTGGCTCCTGTCTCGTGATGATTTGACTACTGACGTTAAATCTACCGCGCCACGCGCCCCAATGTATCGCAGGCAGGGCAAGATCCATTGGGTCGGATGATGCCATAGCCGCCTTGTGGGTCGTCGGCGCTGTAATAGTTAAAATTCACGTTCCAGACAATCATCATCCGCACGCGACCCGATGCCGAGGCTTTCACGGCGGCTTGGGCCAGCCATGCGGCCTGCTGTGCAACTGTGACATTCTTCGCCCAGCCAAAGTTGGCAGGCAGCGATGGATAGCCTTCGGAGGTTACATAGCCGAGTTCGGTGAAGCACGCCTTCTTGCCGGGGAAGGCCGCTAGCGCACGCGCCAACATCGGCGAGAAGTAGTTGGTCGGGTAGCTGATCCAGCCGCCAGAGTTCTGGGAGGGGCTGACAATACCTTCGTTGTAGTGAACGCCGACGCAATCGGCATAGCGACCCGCGCCCGCTGCGCCAAGCCCTGCGTAGAACACATCGTCGTTCCAGAAGGCCGCCGACTTACCACCCGGCGCACCGCCCGTTGGCGAGGGCGCACCGATGATCACAATCGTGTTGCGGTTATTTTTCTTGATGGCATTGTAGGCAGTTGCCAGCAAGTTTGTATAGGTAACGGGGCTAATCTGACCATTGGGCCATTCGCGATCTAGGTTAGCTTCGTTCCAGACCTCAATCGCATCGGCTCCCTGACCCGCCAATGTGCCGACATAGCCCGCATATTGGTTAAAGTAGCCGGGGTTGAGAACGCTGTTTTTGTCGCCTTTGACCGATAGCAGGGCTTTGAAGCCGTTGGCGTGCGCCTGCTGAATAAAGGCTGCACCGCTGTTGTCACCAACACCCACTTGGAACTTCGCCCAGTGCATCCCGGCGCGTTTCATGGCAGAGACAGCATTACCGTCCAGACCCGACACTTGCCCACCGAGTTCAAAGCTGCCACTAATCGACCCGCTGACAACGGGGGCTTCGGGGGCTGATGTGGTCGGCTCACCTGCTGCCGCTGCTGGGGCTGCCCCGCCGCCTGCCGCTGTCGTGTTGGGATCGAGCACAGGCAGTGTGCGGGCATTGAGCGTTTTGCGGAGCGCTAGATAGGGCAAAGACATCCAGCCCGTCGCGCCTGTATCGGCCTTGCCAAAGACCCACGTAATACTCTGGTTGCGTCCGGTTAAGGTGATGGCAGTCCCTTTGGGAACCGTCGCCACAATTTCGGCATTGCGAGCAGGACTGACACGAATCCGCAAGAGTGAGGTGGAGACTACGGCATCAGGAACTGCGCCCTGCGCCCCAACGTTGAACGAGATGCTGCCAAGAGCGAGCAGTACTACGGTGCATGTTACGAGAAAGAGCTTCCGATTTAGGTAAACCATAAATTCACTCCAAGGCCAGAAATTTTAAAGGGATAGGCCACGCGCCATTGTACCCCACTCGCTCGTACTCACAAGTGGCGCTTATCCTACGCTTGGCTTATCGCAGTCGCGGACAGGGCTTGCCCTGTCCCTACACAACACCATTTGGAGGTAGGGACAATGCTTGCGTTGTCCGCCGTTACACCCATGCCCCTCAGTTGTCCATTTTGTTCAAGACAGCGTTCCCATCCGGTGCTATGATGCAACTATTCGATCATACGCACTACCGTAGTAGATTAAGGAGCGCTAACCATGAGAAAAGTTATTTCACTGATCCACCTGTCGCTGGATGGACTCTCGGCGAATCTCAACGATGAACTGGACTGGATTTCTTACGATGACGAACTTGAGCAATCCGCCCATTCCTTACACGCCACCACCGATGCCGTCATCTGGGGTCGCAGGACATATGATCTCATGGCGGGCTACTGGCTGACCATGCCGGGGAATCCAGCGAGTACACCAGCAGAACTCGAACATGCCCACTATTTGGAAAACGCGACCAAAATCGTGGTGTCACGTACACTGGATCGGGTTGACTGGGGCAATGCTCAGAATACGGTGTTGATTAAAGACAACATCGCGGAAGAAATCAACAAGATCAAGCAGCAGCCCGGCAAAGATATTTGGTTTCTCGGCAGCCCCACACTGGCGCAAACGTTTATGCAGCTTGACCTGATTGACGAATATCGCTTCAATATCAATCCAATCGTGCTAGGACAGGGTAAACCCTTTTTCGCGGATGTCACCCGCAAGTTTCCCCTGAAACTGCTCGACTCAAAGACGCTCAAAAGCGGAGTCGTAATACTGCGTTATGAGCCGGATCGGAAATAGCCCTATCTGAACTATCCCAACGCCAAACGGTGGTCGTGTATCCGTAGAGTTTACGATGTTTTTTTCCTTAGCGCGTGGTTGAATATTCACCCTACTCATCCAACTCTAGCCTAGATTGACCCATCAATAGGTTACAATGTTGCCTGATCAAGAGTTGGATAGGTATTTGACTATGGCTGGAACTGCACTCAGAACAACCCGTCGGCGTTTCCATTTACCAGTGCTGCCACTGCTTTCGGGCGGCTTTTTGCTAGCGGCGTTGATTCTCCTTTCGGTAGAAGTTTTTCACTTTGTCCAGCGGCGCGACAGCCTGCAAAGCGATGTTGTGGTTGCCGGAGTCCCGGTAGGTCGCCTAAAGTCTGCCGATGCTGCCGCCGCGTGGGAATCGATCTACACCCAACCCATTGAACTGGACTACCAGCAAAACCCGATCCTGCTTGACCCGGCGGCAGTTGGCTTCCACGTTGATAGCGATCAAATGCTCAAGGCTATGCAGGCGAAGGGTTCTGGCGCAAGCAGTCCCTTGAGCGACTTCTGGAATTACTTGTGGCGCAAACCCCCTGACTCGGTACAGATCGATCTGGCGGCGGACTATCAGCAAGCTAGATTGCACGAGTATTTGCAGAATATCGCTGCACGCTATGATCAGAAAGTCTCGAAGGTCAACTTCGACACGAATACCCTGCTCTTTGCTGGCAGCACCGCCCCGCAGCAGCTTGATATTGACGCGTCCTTGCAAGCCATCGACTCGGCCTTGCGCCGCCCCACAGATCGGCGGGTGGCGCTGGCGATGAAAAGCCAACCCGCCGCTGCCGCCGACATCAGCAGCTTGAAGCAGGCGATCACGATGTTTCTTGCCAAGCAAAATTTCTCCACCGATGGCCCGGATACCCTGACCTCAGTGGTTGTTATCGATCTCAAAACGGGCGCTGAAGTCGATATTAATCCGAATATCGCCTATTCCGCCGAAAGCACGATCAAGATCCCGATCCTGCTGAATATGTTTCGGCAGATCTCCGCGCCGCCTAGCAACGACATCAAGTTTCTGATGGGCGCATCACTGTTATGCAGCAACAACGACGCATCGAACAGTCTGATGCGCTTTGCTGGGACAGGCAGCACGCTCCGCGAACAGCTTACCAACGGGCTAAAAGGAGTCGACGATACCGCCCAGCAGCTTGGCGCGAGGAACACCTTTATCTCTGCGCCCATCGATGTCGGTGACGACTCGCTGCACTGGAGTATTGGCGCACCCAAAACGTCGCCGGATCACACCTTCGACGCGAAGCCCGATCCGTATAGCCAAACGACAGCCCTTGATATGGCAACGCTGCTATATGGCTTGTACGATTGCAGCGAATACAAAAGCGGCGTGATGGCGGCGTTTCCCGATAACTACACACAAAACGAATGTAAGCAAATGATCGAACTGCTGAGTGGTAACATTCTGGGGCATATGATCGAACTGGGTGCGCCTGCCGGAACTCGCATCGCACACAAGAATGGCTGGGGCGCGTCAGTCGGCAGTTGGAACAGCAGTGATGCAGCCATTGTCTATACGCCCGGTGGTAACTACGTGCTGTCGATTTATATGTGGGAAAAGCTCAAGGACGGTCAGGAAGTCGGCAGCATCGTTCCTTGGAACATGATCGAAAGTATCTCGCGGATCACCTACAACTATTTCAACCCGAACCAACCCATGACCGCTAACCGCACACCCGAAAATGCGCTGCTCTCGCTGGGCTGTGTCATGCCCAACAATGCCCACCCCGAACTAATCGACCTAAACAATATCAAGAGTGGGCGGTTCGATGCCGAGGGTCATATCTTGCCGGATGCCTGTTACGATTGGCCTAAGTGCAAACCGATCCCCGCCTCGAAGCTGAGTACACAGGGTGGCTCCGATCAGCAAACTACCGCGCAAAACGATTCGGGAGCCACGCCGCCGAAGTAGCCAAATGCCGAACAACGCAGGCATTGTCCCTACATCGAATCCGTGTCCTATAGGGACAGGGCTTGCCCTGTCCAGTATCGCTACCGCGCAAAACGATTCGGGAGCCACGCCGCCGAAGTAGCCAAATGCCGAACAACATCTGGATGTAGGGACAGGGCAGGCCCTGTCCGCAATTTCTTGCGAAAAATTGACGGTATATTCATAACGAAACCGCCTTGTGCGTGCTATACTGGACAGTAGACGGCAATTATACGCTTCGAGGTTACATTGAGTTGGTTTAACGACATTACCCGCCACCCTCACATTGATGTAGCGCTGCTGGTCGATAGTGCTGGTAAGTTGGTGGCGACCTCTAACCGAATCGGAAGCGAGGCACAGCGCGTAGCCTCGATGATCAAAGCCGCCGAAGTGCTGGCGCGTGGCCTGAGTGCTGAACTAGGCCGGGGCGAGATGCACACTTTGCAGCTTAGTACCGCCAGTTCGCATATGCTGGTGACACCCATTGGCGTAGACCATTACCTGATCGTGTTGACGACGAAAGACGCGCCGCTTGAACTCATCTCGGTGTACATGCAGCGCTTGACCGATCATATTGATCAGGATGAGATCGAGGCAGTCTTGGAACCGCCCATCGATGCTGTGCTGGATGACTGGGACACAGACTCCTTGATCGAAGCCGTCAGCGAATGGTTGCACAACGGCGGCGATTCACCTAGATAAATCCCTAGTGGATGCTTAAACGGCTGTGACCAAAATCGGTTCGCCCTGTGCCACGATGATCGTATGCTCAAAGCTGGCGACAGCGCTGCCATCGCGGGTGCGCAGTGTCCAGCCATCGCGATCCGTCATAATCTCGCCCGCGCCCATCGCCACATGCGGTTCAATGGTAAAGACCATGCCTTCGCGCAAACGGGTATTGGCTCGCCGCAGGTAGAAGTTGGGCACCGTTGGTGACTCGTGTAAGCCGCGCCCAACACCATGACCGGGTAGGTCGCGGATCACGTTAAAGCCATAGCGCCGTACCGTGTTTTCCGCCGCCTTACCAATCTCGTTGAGGGGTCGGCCTACTTTCGCCGCTGCAATGGCTTTCGTCAGCGCCTCTCTGGTGCTATCGATAAGCTGCTGCTTGCGCGGCGAAATCTCCCCGACGGCGACCGTGATATTAGAGTCGGCAAAATAACCGTCTAACTCCGCCGAAACATCGATCTTGACCAGATCGCCCTCGCGGATCACACGCTTGCCGGGGATACCGTGTGCCGCCTCATCGTCGATGCTGATACACGTCACACCCGGATAACCATACGTAATGATCGGCGCGGATCGTGCATGATGTTCGTTGAGATACGCCTCACCGATTTCATCCAGCGCTTTGGTCGTCATCCCCGGTCTAATCTTTTCCTGCATGATCTGAATGGCGCGACCCACAATATTACCGATTTTCATCAGCCCAACAATGTCTTGTTCCGTCTCAACGGTCATCGCGATAATTCCTGTTACACTCTACCTTGTGCTGATGACTGTAGCCCGATTTATAACAAACTACAAATTTGTTGAAATTGTTAACTCAACCGACGGCACAGAGCAGACTACACTTACTCACATCAACTTTAGCACGTTGTAACCCGAGATAGTCTGCGAACCATTTATTCTCAGGTTACGGAGTTTACATAACGATTAGATGGCTTAAATTCAGCAATCCAGGAGAAAAGGAAACATGTCATTAGTCAACAATATCTTATCCACACTTCAGGAAAAGTATCTTACCGATCTTCTAGTTGAAGGATTTGTAGATAAGACTGAAAATCCCTTGAAATTTCATGCGATGTTATCACACTGGTATCTTAAATTTGAAGATGTATATCTACGGTGTACCTCAATTGGTCAAGCAGACAGATTACGGATAGAGTTCATAGATCAAGTTACTCTTAGTTTCGATATGGACGAAGATGACCAATTCTGTATAAGCTCAGTTTACGAAATGCGCTTGCCTTACACAGGGCCTAGCCATACTAATTATGTAGCTGCGCTGAAACTTTTCTCGGAGAGTGAGACATACTTTCAGGCAGGTATCTTAAAACGCGCTGAATTCCAACTTGGAATTGTTGGCACGCTTTTCTTAGAGCCAACCATTTATGGAATCTATATTGGCAAAGAGCAGGATAGAGATAAATGGATGCAAAATAACCTAGACGCAAATTCAGACTATGAATTCGCTTGGGAAAGGAACAATCAGTAGTCGTGTTAGTTTCTATATCGCCAGTTGAAATATTACATATCTATTAATATTATATGAACTTTGTCTCATCGTTGTCTACTCTAGTTACGATAGATTTTGCTATTGCAGCCCGTACTGCTGCGCTTTGCTGCGTAAAAAGGCTAACCCCTTTGTGGCGAGTTCCAGACCGCTGTAGAGCGCAGGCCGCCATAGGCAGGTTGCCGCCGCTACATCAGGATTGATGTCCGCGAAGGCTTCAAGCACCAATGGCCCCGTGTAGTTGATGGCTTTCAGTCCGGCAAACACGTCATCCCAGTTCACGTTACCTTCACTGGGAATGCCCCGATCACTTTCCGACATGTGAATATGTCTGACCTCCGCGCCACTTTGTTTAAGTGGGCCGCTAAAGCCATGCTCCTCAATATTCATGTGATAGGTATCGAGATGCAAGAACACATTATCCATATTGATCGTCTTGAGCAGATCGAGCACGTCCGCGGCAATGTTATATAGATAGGATTCGTAGCGATTGACGGCCTCAACACCCAGACTCACGCCGCGCGTCTTCGCATACAGAGCCACTTCGCCAAGTGTGTTAGCGACAATCTCCCGTTCCCTACTCGTGGGCGGCTTGCCCGTCAGCGTTCCGAGATGGCAATGGATGCAGCCTGCCAGCGTTTCACCGCCGAACTCCGCTACTTTGTCAATCGCGCTCTTGAGGAAAACGGTAGCTTGCTCAGGGTAAAACGGCATGTGGGCATCTTTGGGCAGCGCTAGCGATCCTGTGGCACGCAGCCCGACTTCCTTAAGGACCTTGCCCGCCGTTGCCGCATCGAATTCGGTGGGGTGCATTAGTGGAATTTCTAGCAGATCAAAACCCGCTTCCGCCGTTTGGCGAATGATGTCTGGTACAACCTCGTTCGTCCAATTCCCATTCCAGACGAATCCGTGAATTCCATAAGTAGGCATAAGAAATCTATCATCCTTTCAAAAATAGTTAAATCATTCTAGCTAGCCGACACGCGATTTTCCACATTAATAAAAACAACCTCAAGATGCGAACTGCCCTCAGTGGGATTCCATTAGCGATTCAGAATAAGGATGAGGCTACTCAACCGATGAATTCTGAATTGGAGTCTGTTTCGGCAACATGGGTAGATTACATACGCACAGCCTTAAGTTGCTCATAGGCTTGCTGTGCAGCCTGTAAAACCTCAACTTCGGTCAGCTCATATGGTCCTCGAAGGTGCTCAGGACTGTAGGCTTCAACAACACTGAATAGATCATTCATTATCTTGTCTTCGAAGCTACCCGGTAGAATCATTACTTCATTAGCGTAATACCGCTTATTGAGAGCGTAATACATACGATTATATTCCTCGTCGCTAAGGGTACCATTTAGCCGTTGTTTGAGTAACTCATCTGCGGCTTGTTCTAGGTCAGGATGTTCCCGAATTATTTGATAGCGCTTATCCCGCACTTCTCGCCACAAATCAAGAAACTCATGCTCAAAATCGTCTATAGTGGTTTTGTTTGATAGGTAAGCTTCGAGTAGACTCAGCAGTTGTTTCATAGCTTCACGATTCTTAAACAATTCCACAGCTTAGCTAGGTCGCGCTTTGCGATGGTGGCGTGGGCTGCGCCAACCGACGAATAGCGCTGACCCATTCCGGCAAAAAGGTTAGCACCCCGACGATAATGCCAATGATCAGACTGAAGGTCAAATTCTGAGTGTCCGCGCCATCCCAGAGATACAGCAGCGGTTCAGGGCTGCTGGGGAGTTGCTTGGAGAGATAGACCGCTAGCAGCACCCCGATTGCTCCGCCCAATGATCGCAGCGAGGGGCGATGCGTCAGCCCAGAGACAATAGCGAAGCCCGCCACAAAAACAAAACAATCCATCAATAGCCCCTGTGACAAAGGAATGTAGCCATTGAAGTACCTATCGTAAACGCTAAAGGCGGCAGCGGTTAGCAATGTGCCAATAATCCACGCCAGCGCGATTCGCCCCGGCGCACTCCAAGCGCGTAAGCGTGCTGCGACTTCGGTGGCAACGAACACGCCGAACCCGATTAGCAAGCCGTACAGCGCCCCCGCAGCTAGCGCATTGCCGACCCGCTGCGAAAACAGCAGGCCATTCTGATCGTTGAAGGCAAGATAGGCATAGCCGCCGATCAATGCGCCACAAGCCAAGGTCGCGCTCAGGTAGCGCCATACCAAACTCAATGGATCAGCCAATAGCTGCCGCCACGAGAGCGTCAGGAACACGCGGCGGCGCACGTCACTCGCGATGCTGGTGGGCAGCGCAGGGATTTCATCGCGAACATTGATCAAGGCGCTGAACGCACCGTTATCGCCAGCGGCGGCCTGTTTGCCAAGCTGCGCCAGTGCATAGCTTGAATGTAGCCGAGCAACCATCCGGGCGGCAGCTTCGGCAACCGCTGGATCGCTGTCATGGGCGGCGCGTGTCGCGAGTTTGCCGTCAATCAACTCGCTGTAAATAACCGAGCGCCATGCACTGCTAGGCGTGGCGCGTCGTTCCAACAGGTGAATCCCCGCCAAGCGCACGGTGGCATCCGGTTCTGCGTCGATCACATTGGCAACCCGGATCGGGATAGCAGGCGGGGTGGAGTCCTGAATATAGGCGAGATGCTCAATCGCTCGCAGCCGCGCCGGGGCGAGATCGCTGGTCAGGGCCTGCAAGGCTACCGCCCGCCGATCATCAGTATCCTTGATCTGCTCCCACCAATATTCGAGATCGTGTCCGTGTTCAAGGGCAGCCCGCAGCATGAGCCGCATCCCAACATCGGTCAGTTGGATGTTCCAGTCATCTGCATCGGCGTAGTACGAATCGACATACTTAAAATCGCCTGCCTCAAAGCGGAAGCGGCCTGCGCCGTCCGACCAACGTTCCTGCGCCCGCCGGAACAGGTCTTGCGCTTCCATCAACGCTAGCACCGTTGGATCGGTGATCTCGACGGGGACTTCGACGGCGGCGGCAGGCTGGGCGTTTTCCGTAACGGCTTCCCGCAGCGCTTCGACACTTTCAACGGCGGTTTGGAAGCGGTCATCGGGCGCAAGTGCGGTTGAGCGTCGCAGGACGCTGGCAATGCTGTCGGGCATCCCATCGGGAATAGGCAGCGGCATGTTCCGCATCACCTGAAGCATATTCCAAGGTTGACCGTCAGCCGAAGGCAGTTCACCTACCAATAGTTCGTACATGAGCATCCCGAAGGAATACAGATCGCTGCGTTGGTCGATTGGATCGCCCATCATCTGTTCGGGCGACATATAGACGAGCGTGCCGACCCCGCCTTCGGTCTGTGTCCCTTTGGTCATCGACAGGCCAAAGTCTGCGAGGTAGGGGTGCAACTGGGCATCGAGCAGAATATTGGCGCTCTTAATATCGCGGTGGATGATCTGGTATTGGTGAGCGAGGTCAAGGGCGCTGGCGACTGGCTCCATGATGGTCACGACACGGGCAGGCGTGAGCGGCTCACTTTTTAGCAGGTCTTTGAGCGACCCCGCCGCCATGTAGCGCATGACAATATACAGCGAATCGCTATCCTGCCCGAAAGCATACACGGGCAGAATATTGGGGTGTTCCAACGCGGCGATGATCTCGGCTTCCTCGCGAAAGCGATCTGGGTTGGTCAGCATGGACGCACCCGCAGGCGCAGTCCCCGATCCGAGTGTGGAGCCTTCGCCAGTATTAAACTGCGATAGGCTAATCGTCTTGATAGCGACGGTGCGCTTGAGCCGTTCGTCATGGGCCGACCAGACCGCCGCCTGTCCGCCCTGCCCGATCTTTTCAACGATAACGTAATGCTCGATCCGGTAGCCTGGTTCCATAAGTTTTTATTGCCTACAGCAGGTATAGTCGCAACGATCTGTGTCCAGTATAGGCGTACATAGGCTGTCCGACAACTATTCAATCCAATCAATCTGGCAGGGCGTGTGCAAAGTCAGGTGTAGGTATTTCCAAAAATGCAGGGTCAGGCCTGCCTGACCCCTACAAAATACGGGTTGGTGTAGGACAATGCTTGCGTTGTCCGTTTACATCCCAACCGTGTTGTGTAGGGGCGAGGCTAGCGTTGTCCGCTAAACAGATCATCGGACAGAGCAAGCCCCACCCCTACGGCTTAACCGTTTTGTGTTATCTAAGCCTTTGGCGCATTGGGCTATCGTGGCTATACTAGCGCCATGCAAATCGGAATCGATGCTCGCCTCAACGGCTACCGCGCTGGTGGAATCAGTGAGTACACGCGCCATCTAATTCAGGCGCTTGCGCTAGTGGATGGGGCAAGTCGCTATTGTATTCTACATGCCGCCCGACCCCAGCTTGCCAACGATGACACCGCCGACGATCTGACTCCTGCTGCTAACTTCCGCCGCGTGAATGTTTTTACGCCACCCCACCATAAGCTGGAACGAGTGGCGCTAGCGGCGGAGATCGCCCGGTTGCGGCTTGATGTACTGCACAGTCCCGACTTTATTCCACCGCAAAGGGGCGCACAACATCGCGTTATCACCGTTCACGATCTCGCCTTCCTGCACTATCCGCAGTTCCAGACCGCCGATAGTGTGCGCTACTATGCAGGTCACATCCGGGCGGCAGTTCGTGAAGCCGATCATATTCTGGCAGTGTCGCAAACTACCGCCGCCGATCTTCACACGCTGCTTAATGTTCCTGCCGAGAAGATCACGGTGCAGCTTGAAGGAGTCGATCCGGCGTTTCGGCCTCTGCCAGTCAGTGAGATTCGATCAGTTCAGCAGCGACTCGGCTTGCCTTCGAGCTATTTGTTATTTGTCGGAACCTTCGAGCCGCGCAAGAATCTGCCGGGACTGCTGGAAGCCTATCACGCGCTATGCCAGATCTTGCCCGATGCGCCGCCATTAGTCATCGCCGGGACGCGGGGTTGGCTGTATGAACCGATCTTCCAGAAGGCCGAGGAACTCAAGCTAGGCCAACGGCTGATTTGGCTTGAAGCTGTTACGGCGAATGACTTGCCCGCGATCTATAATGGCGCTGTGCTGTTCGTGCTGCCGTCGTTTTACGAGGGGTTTGGGCTGCCGCCATTGGAAGCGATGGCCTGTGGCATCCCCACCATCGTCTCGAATCGGGGATCGCTGCCCGAAGTGGTCGGCGAAACAGGGCTAACCGTCGATCCAGATCAGCCGGCGGCCTTGACAGAGGCGTTACAGTGTATGCTCACGGATAGCGAATTACGGGAGCGCAGCGCCACTGCTGGATTGACCCGTGCGGCAACCTTTACATGGCAGCACGCCGCCGAAGTTGCGCTCTCGGTTTACCGGAAGGTAGCTGGTTGTTAAGTAATGCAAATTCTGTTCCTGACTGGACAAGTACCGTATCCACCTCATGCTGGTGGCGCACTGCGCAGCTATGGTCTGCTTAGCGGGCTGCACGCTGCCGGACATACCCTTGATCTCCTGACGTTTGCGGAATCGGGTCAGTCCGATCTGTCTGCTACGCCATTGGCTGAACTATGCCGCCAGATTATTACCTTGCCGCCGCCCCAGCGCACCACTCCGGCGCGGCTGCGCGATATGCTGTTTTCGGCGCGAGCCGACATGGAACGACGATCTTATTCGCCGGAGTTTGTCGCCACGCTGACTCAACTTCTGGCGCAAAATAGTTATGATCTCGTGCAGATCGAAAGTCTGGAAATGGCGGCTTACTTGCCGGTCATCAAGGCCAAGTACCCGCCTGTGCGCGTGATCTATGATTCGTTCAACGCCGAGTTCGATCTACAACGGCTCATGTTCGAGATCGACAGGCGCGTACCAGCCCATTTACCGGGCGCACTCTACTCGCTGATCCAGTGGCAGCGCCTCACGCGCTTCGAGCGAAACGTGTGTCAGCAGGTAGATCGCGTGATTGCGGTGTCAGAGGCTGATGCGACTGCGTTCCGTAAACTGGTTCCCGACACAGTGGTCGATGTTGTGCCGAATGGGATTTATACTGACCAGTACTCACATACGCCGCAGCAGCTTGATCTTGGGCCAGCGGCGCTGCTGTTCACAGGCACCATGAACTACCGACCCAACATTGACGCAGTGACATGGTTTACTGACAATGTGCTAGGCGAAGTCCGCAAAGCGGTACCTGAAACGCGGCTGTTTATCGTTGGTAACAAACCGCATGGGCGACTCGATGCACTACGCCAACGCGCCGATGTGGAAGTCACGGGCTATGTGCAGGAAGTAGAGCCGTTTTTGCACGGCGCGACGGTCTACGTTGCACCGCTGCGAATGGGCAGCGGCACGCGGCTCAAGCTCTTGCAGGCGATGGCGGCACGTTGTGCGATTGTCTCGACGCGCATCGGCGCACAGGGCTTGGATGTGACTTCCGGCTGCGAAATGATGCTGGCAGATGATCGCGAGTCGTTTGCACAGGCGACGATTGCCCTGCTGCGCGACTCGGCGCTGCGAACCCGGTTGGGGCAAGCCGCCTATAAACTCGTCTGCGATAAATATGATTGGTCAGCCATTGTGCCGCGCCTATTAGGTGTCTATCGGGAGATGGGTCTTGAGTGAGAAGCTATATGGTAAATGTATTGACCCCTATCCCCAACCCTTTCCCCGCAAGCAGGGAAAGGGAGTCAGATACAAAAGTCCCTCCTCGCTTGCGGGGAGGGATTTAGGGTGGGGTCATATAACGCGATTTTTTGCCGAAGGAGTCGCGAGGTGAACTTTGGATGAGTCCCGTGACCGCGAATGGCTTGCCAAACGTAATCGCAGCCTGACCGCGTTCCAGCACCAGTTAACATGGCGCGAAAAAGCGCGGCGACAGTTGTTGCAAGCCTATACATGGCTGCCCAAACCGCTGCGCCAGAAACCGATCCGGGGGACGATCCTGCTCATTCGCCCCGACCACCTCGGTGATATTCTGCTGACAACCCCTGCTGTCCGAGCGTTGAAAGCTGCCGAGCCTTCGTCACGCTTGATCGCACTGGCGGGCGTGTGGTCAGCGGAAGCCTTAGCCGCCTACTCGCAGATCGATATGGTGCTGACGCTGCCTTTTCCCGGCTTCACTCGCCAACCGAAAGAATCGATCTACAGGCCGTATATCATGGCCTGGCGGTGGGCGCATCAAGTCCGGCTGCTGCGTGCCGAAACCGCGATCATCCTGCGCCCCGATCATTGGTGGGGGGCGCTGCTGGCCTATATCGCCGGCGTGCCACGTCGGATCGGTTACGATATGCCCGACGTGCGGCCTTTCCTGACCGAACGAGTGCCTTACGTCCAGAATCATACTGTGCTGCAAAACCTGAAATTGGTCGAGGACTGGACTGGCCCGCTAGACCGCGATCAGATCGATTACAGCTTCCCCATCATGGAGGAAGACCGCACCTATATTGGCGACCTCTTAACAGCCTCCAATGTTGCGGCAGATCGGCCTGTTGTGGTAATTCATGCGGGAGCCGGGACTCCGATCAAGCGCTGGACGGTGGAACATTGGGCGACGGTTGCGGATCGACTGGCAACCCGTCTGGATGCCACCATTGTCTTTACGGGTGGAGATCGCGAACATGCCCAGATCTGGCAGGTCATGGATAAGATGCACCACACCGGGGTATCGCTGGCAGGCGATACCAATATTTCCCAACTCGCCGCGCTCTATGAACGAGCCGCCGTTGTACTGGGTGCAGACAGCGGCCCGCTGCATTTGGCAGTTGCCAGCGGCGCACCTACCGTTCACCTCTACGGCCCCGCCGACCCCGCCGAGTTTGGCCCGTGGGGCGATCCACAGCGTCAGATCGTTGTTACCTCAAACATCGGTTGTCGTCCGTGTCGTGTGCTAGATTGGCCCGGTGACGATCCCGCCAATCATCCGTGCATCCGCGACATCAAACCGCAGCAGGTAATCGAGATGGCAATGCAAGCGGCACGGCGCCGCTGATCGCTGAGAGGGTGTTTGGAAATCGTTAACCCCGCCCTAAATCCCTCCCCGCAAGCGAGGCGGGACTTCCAGAATGGCTCGACTCCCCTTCCATCGCTTGCAGGGGAAGGGGTCAACGTATCAATTGTCAAACACCCTTTGAGATCGCCTACGCCGCAGGGTGAGTACTGTGCCAAGCCGTGAGCAATTCCGCCTCGCGTGCTTGAGTCGTGGGCGCACCAAGTGGGCTACCAGCGGCATTAGTCACCTGTTCATCTAAGCTATTCCACGTCACAAGATCCTCAATGATTGTGTCGATTCCGCGCAGGGTTAAGCCAGTGTTGAGCGCTTTTTCGATAGTGACGTGCATCACGCCTTCCGCCGTTTTGGGTACCCAAAAGGTCAGATCGTCAATCTGGCGGACTTCGTGCGCTTCGAGGAAGTCATCGCTGGTATAGATAATCGTGTTGGGTACATTAACCTTCGCGTTGATGGTATCGAGCAGGCTGTGCATGGGGATAGGGTTGCCTGTCAGGTTATAGGCACCACTTAAGGCATTTTGGGCAGCCAATACCATCCAATCACCGAGATCCCGCGCATGAATAAACTGGACGGATTGCTCTGGCCTACCCGCGAGTCGTTCGCCACCCCGCTTAAAGCGTGTCACAAGATACGGCAGACGCAGCGTATAGTCATAGCGCCCGACGACGAAGCCGGGACGCACAATTAAGCCGCGTTCGCCGTAGATGTCAGTGACGGTTTGTTCGCATAACACCTTGAGGCCGCCATAGGATTCACTGCTCGTGATGGCTTCGACGGTGGGATCGGGCAGCGTGTGGAGAGGTGCATCGGCTTCGCTGGTCTGGTTGACCATATCGGCATAGACCGAAACACTGGACACAAACACATAGCGCCCGACACTATTCCGCAGTTTTTCGGCGGATTGGCGCACTATGCGTGGGAAGTAGCCATTTATATCATAGACAACATCCCACTGTTTGCCCTCTAAGTCGTCTAACCCACCGTCGCGATCCCCGTGAATTTCTTCGACGGTGGGATAAATCCCCGGATTGGTCTTGCCACGATTAAATAGGGTTACGTGATGTCCGCTGTCGAGTGCCGCTTCGACAAGATGCCGCCCGATAAAGCGCGTGCCGCCAATGATTAAAATGTTCATGCGTTTATCCTTTGATTGATCAAAGGGTAACTCAACAGAAAAGCGTCTGCCACATCATGACCCTACCTTCGGGGCGAACGCCTCAAAAATTGACCTCGCCACCTTTTAGGGTCGGAATCTCTACAGCACACGGTTTGGACGTAGGGACAGGGCCTGCCCTGTCCGCTGAACGGTTCTTATTAGAGGTAGAAATCAAATTCTACCAGCGATATTCGGGGGCTTTGAAGTCCATCGCTTTGCCGTTGTAGTACGACACAATCGACTGTTCTGGCTCGGCTACTGTATTAAATCGGGCATAATCCGCATCGGTAAAGGTCACAGCCAATGCACCGAGATTATCTTCGAGTTGATTCATGGTACGCGGCCCGATGATTGGGCTGGTTACGCCGGGTTGATTCATGCACCACGCCAGCGCGATCTGGGCGACGGTGAAGTTCTTTTCGTGAGCAATCGCGTCGAGTTCGTCCAGTATCCCAAAGGCCAGATCGCCAAGATGCTTTTTGGTACGTTCGGCAAACGGCCCCTTCAAATCGCTCGCCATGCGCGAGTCACCGGGGATTTCCTGCCCACGCTGATATTTGCCGGAGAGGAAGCCTCGCGCCAATGGCGACCACGGCAAGATCGCCAACCCGTGCGCCTGTGCCATCGGGATCATTTCGCGCTCGATGCTGCGATCCAGCAGGTGATAGGGCGGCTGCTCAGAGATAAAGCGGTTCGCGCCAAGTTCGCGGGATACCCACAGCGATTCCATGATCTGCCATGAGGCAAAGCTGCTCGTGCCGATATAGCGCACCTTGCCCGCCCGGATCAGATCGTCGAGGGCGCGGAGGGTTTCATCAATCGGTACGCCCGACTCAGGCCGATGGATCTGGTACAGATCGATATAGTCGGTCTGCAAGCGTTTGAGCGAAGCATCGCATTGTTCGATGATATGGCGGCGATTGTTGCCGTAGGCGAGAATGTCGTCATCGTCCATGCGCCCGTGTACTTTGGTCGCCAATACGATCTTGTTGCGCTTGCCGTTCTGTTTGAGCGCCTTCCCGACGATCTCCTCACTCAGCCCACGACTGTAAACGTTGGCGGTGTCGAGGAAGTTAATCCCGTTATCCAACGCATGATTGACGAGCGCTATCGACTCCGCTTCGGGGGTCGGACCGCCAAAGTTCATACACCCCAAACATAATGTGCTAACCTGTACCCCGGTGCGTCCTAAACTTCGATACTGCATTTTTCCACCTTTTTCAAAATATTCCTTCACCTGAATCTACCCATCTGAGGGGCGTTTATCAAGAGTTATCTTTACCTGTGATAACTCAAGAAAAGGAGTCATCCTCATCAAATTTAGCGAAAAACTATCGGTACGTGAAATCATTCAAGGTGAGGACTAACCCCCTACTAAACCCAAACAGCGTATTGACCTCTCCCTATTGGGGAGGGTCAATACGCTGACAAAGTTTAACCAACTCACCTTACGCAGGCGGTGTTTTATGCAAAGTTACCCTCACCCTAAATCCCTCTCCCGCAGGGCGAGGGACTTTCCAAACAAACATATTTGCTCCCCTCTACCTGAGGGAGAGGGGCGGGGGGTGAGGGTTGCGTAAGGTGAGTAACCAAATGAACTGAGCAGCCGCCGATCAGGGAGCCGGGCAGCTTGAGATAATCTTCACCATATCGCGCAGAACAGGCAGGCGACACCAGAGATTCTGCGAGTCGATCACGACAACAGCGACGACTGCCAGCACAATACACAACACGATCAGACAGCCACAGCCCAGAAAAAACCAGCGTCCCAATCCACCACTAGCCGGGGCGGGTTCCTGATACTGATATTGCGGCGGTGGTGGCGGTGGTGCATACTGCGCTTGTGACGACTGTGGGTAGGGCTGCTGCGGTGAAGCATACGGCGGCGCAGGTGGCGCTGATGAGCCAAGCATAGTCGCCTGTTGCGCCGGTTCGACAGCCGGCAAGGTCGATTCATACCCGAAGGTGACAGTTTCCCCTAGACTAACGACATCGCCACCATTCAAAGGCCGTGCGCCTGTCAGGCGCTGCCCGTTGACAAAAGTGCCGTTCGTCGATCCCAAGTCTTCGAGTGTATACCCGCCGCCCCCGCGAGTCAGGCGACAGTGATGACGGCTGCACTCTGGGTCATTGATTACAATGTCGTTGGTAATGTCACGACCCAACGTAATGATGTCTTTGTTGAGTTCGTAGATCTGATTGGGCTGCGGGCCACGGCGTACAATCAGCCGAAAGCTGCCGTTGCTCTGCATAACGAGCCTCCTGGAATGTGGGCAGGTGACGTGTCTACACGTCTATAAGCGTCGGGAGTATGATAAACCTTCACTTGAAATATACAAAATTGTTGCTAAATCTGCCCTTGAGTTTTATAGTGTAGTGGTTCTTTACCAAAGGCATAGCAGGGGTTGCCCACCAAATACGGGGTGGGTAGAAAATATGCACCGATTTGTGCGTGTAGTCTAGGGTCAAGTGTCGATGACCCATGCAGTACAGGGTGAAAAGCCCGATGGGTGCGGTACACGGTTTTTAACGACCATTCCTATAGTACATCAAGCAGCAGTCTGCTCGGCGAGATAAACAAACAAGACCCAGTATATTCACGCACAAAGTAGTCCCGAAAGCACTTGCCGACGGGATAGGGGCTGCCGTAGTTCAGCCTGTATGGAGGAAACTCACGTCCAAACGAATGGCGCGGATATTTATCCGTACTTTTCGATACTATACGAAGATTAGAAAAGTCTGTCAACCACAAACGGTGATCAAACTTATAACGCAGCACAGACCAGCCAGCACTTCACGACTGTGTGACAAGTACATAATGCTGCATCACGCCACACTGCGCTTCCGCTACAATATCCCAACGGAAGCGCAGTATGGCGAAATTGTACAGCCGCTAGCTACGTAAAGTCGCGCAGTTGGCGTGAGCGGCGCGGGTGACGCAGCCGCCGCAGGGCCTTGCCTTCGATCTGGCGAATGCGTTCGCGGGTCAGACCGAACTTTTGACCGACTTCTTCCAGAGTATACTGCCGCCCGTTTTGCAGGCCAAAGCGTAAGCGGAGAATCCGTGCCTCACGGGGGGTCAGGGTGCTTAAGACTTCTTCAACTTTTTCTCTTAATAAATTCTGATAAGCACTCTGCGTGGGGGTGGGAGTGGTGTCGTCTTCGATGAAATTGCCCAGTTCACTATCTTCGTCTTCACCAACTGGGCGTTCCAAACTGAGTGG
This sequence comes from Chloroflexota bacterium, assembly GCA_040007395.1. GTDB lineage: Bacteria > Chloroflexota > Anaerolineae > Aggregatilineales > UBA2796 > DATGFK01. The sequence continues at coordinate 12,332 of JBDTVG010000209.1, read as the reverse complement.
TCGCCAACTAACTTTTAACATCCATTGGACTTTGCGCGGTTCGAGATCCATGACCTTCGCAATTTCTTCAGCAGTGGGTTTGCGCCCATTCTCTTGCTCAAGCTGACGGGCGGTCTTGTACAGGTGACGGATGCGATCCGACATATGGACAGGAACGCGGATCGTGCGGCCTTGGTCGGCAATGGCACGGGTGATCGTCTGGCGAATCCACCATGTTGCGTAGGTGCTGAAGCGATAGCCGCGAGTATAGTCGAACTTTTCGACGGCCTTCATCAGACCCAGATTGCCTTCCTGAATGAGATCCAGAAACGGTACGCCGCGCCCCATATAGCGCTTGGCGATGCTCACGACGAGCCGTGTATTGGCCTTGATCAGGTGATCGCGTGCGTCTTTGCCATCTTCGATGCTGGTCATCAGCATATCAAGACTGGGGGCATCGGTGCGTGTCTTGCCACAGTCAATATCGATCTGGGCAGCCAGTCCAGCTTCCAGCCGCTTGGCAAGCGCGACTTCCTCATCGGTGCTTAAAAGCGGGACACGGGCCATTTCCTTGAGATACAAGCCGACGGTATCATCGGACGAAACACTGCTGAGATCGAAGTGCTCGTCTTCTTCGTCGTCCATCTCGTCATAGTGACCCTCGTCGGGAGAGTCGCCGCGTTCGTCGTAGATTTCGACCCCCGCGCTTTGCAGCGTGAGGATCATCTCTTCCATCTGTTCGGGGCTGTCGTCGTCGGCAAAAACCTCTGTGATGTCTTCAGTGGTCAGATACCCCTGAGACTCGGCTTTTTCCATGAGGTCCGTGAGTAGATGTTTGGCATCAATGTTGCGGTATACTTTCATCATAGTCCCCCTTCGGGCCGCCGACGAGACACGGCAGCTAGTCGTTCAATTCGTTCAATCGGTTATCCTTGAGCGATTTCAACATGGCAAAACGCGGATTGATGTCCTCGGCCTCGCAGTCGCAGGGGCCATCGTTCAAATTTTTGCCACAGGTGAGACACAACCCTGCACAATCAGGTTTACAAAGGTTGCCAATGGGCGTATTAAGAATAATCTCCTCTCGCAGCAATGGAGTCAGATCCAGAATGCCGTCATCGGTTAGGGTCGAAGGTTCACCCGGTTCGGGTGGATAGACAAAAAGTTCTTCAATAGAAATGGTTAATTCAACTGAAGTATCTTCAAGACAGCGTTTACATTCGCTGTTGACTTGCGTTTCGAGAGTGCCTTGCACAAGAATGCCGCGTGAACTGCGGCTGAGATGGAGCTTGCCGCGCAGAAAATCTAGGGTCAGGTCGTCGGCAACACGCAAGACCGGTATATCGAACTCAACATCGCGGCTTTGCCCAACTAAGCCTTCGCTGAGTAGAAAACCAACCTGCAACTTGAGAATACGGTTAGTGATATAACCTGTATGATTGTCACTCATTGATTTTCCCTGAATAAAAACACGCGCCCTTTGGAAGAGTTCTGCTATGAATCATGTTGAAAAAGGCACGTATGGTTGCTGTTTACTTATTTTGTTTTTGGAATAATCTGATTATAGGAATCTCAAACGGTTGTGTCAAGATGTGAGACAAGCGATTCTGCGCTATTTAACGAGTTTTTACGACTTTTTCCGAAGGCTTTGCGACTTTTATTATACATTTGAGATGCTAACAAACACTTTGCAAACCATTCGCTACCATAACCGGAACCTTTAGAATTAATAGTATGACCACAAGCCTAGCTTTTCAAATTACATTGTTGACTCAATTGGGACGAACGGGCAGCCTGATCGTGATCTTGATGATTGTGTTGGCGGGGTGTTACCAAACTGCACCGACTGCCAGCGGCCCTGTGGCAACGCCTACACGGGTTGCCAAACCGCGCCCACCGCACACTGTGGTTCTTGATGGCTCCGCGATTGTCGGTGAGATCATGCAAGGGGTCGGGCTGGGCTTTGAGGGATTCACACCGGGCTATACGGTTCAAGTGGGCAAGGTGGGGACTCTCGACGGTTTCAAGATGTTGTGCGAGGATAGCACCGACATTCAAATGGCAGTGCGGGTTATGAGCGCTGAGGAAGCGTCCACTTGTTTGCGAAATGGCATCGACTATTTGCAGATCACCGTAGGCTATGATGTGTTGGCAGTCATCGGCAAAAACCCATTAGGCGAGTGTGTTTCATCATCGGAACTGACCTATCTGTACGGCAACGCTAACCTGACATGGCATAACGTGCGCGGCGGCCTGCCATTCGATCCTGTCACGATCTTTGCGCCACCGCCGACCACCGCTGCTGCTCAATTCTTTGCCGAGCGAGTCTTGGCTAACAAACCCACCGCCGCCACCCCGCCCGATGTCCAGCAATTGATCACGGGCGGCGGCGACGGGATCGGTTACTTACCGCTGGCAGTCGCGCAGAAACTCGGCGGGCGGCTGCCGATCCTTGCGGTGGACAGTGGTGCAGGCTGTACCGCCCCTGCCGCCGAAAGCGTATGGGATGGCTCGTACAGCTTCTTGAGCCGCCCGCTATATTTGTATATCAATCGACAGTCGGTACATCGCAGCGAAGTTTTCCGCTTCCTGTCCTATGCGCTGAGTATCCCCGGACAAACGTATATCGGTGCAGTCGGCTATGTCGTTGCATCGCCAAAAACCTATCAGGACGCACAAGCAGAACTGGATCTGATCGTCCAGCAAGGGTAGAGTCCACACAAGTACAGCATCCCAACGGGTGTGTCCTCAGCGCCATCAACGCCCTTAGAGTACAATGAACGGCAGAAGTGGATCGCTCCATAGATAGTTTGTTTATCACAAATCTAACTTATCGTGGTTTGTCCCACTTCTTCCTTCTGCCGTTCTATCCATTAGCCGTAACTAAAGTTCAAGGAAATCCAAATAATGAAACTATTTTCTACAAAACGCTATCGTGTTTTGGCTGGTTTGCTGCTGGTGCTGTTTGCTACTGCAACCATCCAACCCGCATTTGCTGTGGTTGGTGGGCAAGATGCAAAACTTGGCGAGTTTCCCTTTCTGGTGGCTTTGGTCAATACCAATGATGGGTCACAGTTTTGTGGCGGATCGATCATCAATGAGGACTGGGTACTCACGGCGGCTCACTGTTTCTTCACCGCAGAAACACCGCCAGTCCAAGATACCTTCGAGAAAGACGTGCAGATAAAAGCCGGGATCATTGACTTGAACGATTCAAGTGCGCAAGCGGTCGGTGTGACGAAGATTTACCTACTTGGGTATGACGGCGATATACACGACATTGCGTTGCTGCATCTGGCGAAACCACTCAAGCTGGACAACAAAACCGTTGAAGCAGTCAAGCTCAATGCCGACCTCCAATTCCCTGATCTGACTGCAAAGGTCATGGTAGCGGGTTGGGGAGCAACTGATCCTGACGGTCAGACTTCTTCTGACACCCTCAAAAAGACAACCCTTCCGGTAATTAGCTGCGAGTCCGATGTCGCTACTGAATATGTTTGTGCCGGAGACAAGAAAGGCCACGATACCTGCCAAGGCGATAGCGGTGGGCCACTTGTTGTTCAGCAAATCGCTGATCCAACGGCGACTGTTGATCCCGCCGATCTCGTGCCGGGAATACACGCTCTACAAATTGGAATCGTGAGCTTTGGTGGCGATAAGTGCGGTCAGCGCGGCGCATATACGCGAGTGGCAACTTATATCGACTGGATCAACAAAACCATCGCCGACGACAGTAACAAGTAACTAGCTCTAAAAAGGTCGGTTTTGAGGAGAAATTCAAAAACCGACCTTTTAGTCAGCCTTGTCATCTGGAACGACACGGAAAATAATCCCCGAAAATACCACTACCTGCGAGGGATTTAGAGCGGCGCGTCAAACTGCATCGTGAGGTACATCACGGCTTCGGGGCCGCTGCCCAGATCAAGGTTAACTATCCGAGATTCTTGAAAGCCCAAGCGACGGTACAGCGCATAGGCGCGAGGGTTGGTCATCGCCACGCCGATCTCAACCTGCGGCATAGGCCAGTCGCGGGCTTTTTCCACCAAATAACAGATCATGGCACTGCCAATACCACGATCTCGCCAACCCGGTGCTACAATCAGATCGCTGATCTCGCCTGTGCGTGACCAGAGGGTAAGCTGGGCGTACCCAACGATGTGGCCTTCGATTTCAGTAATGATGCCTAATCCACGTTTGCGCCGAATGAGTCCCTCGGCACGGTCAAGGAGTTCCTGCACCGCCTCAACGGATTTGTCAGGCCAGCAGGTTTTATGCAGCGCCATCGCATCCCATGCCGTCACGGAACGCAAGTGATAATTCGTGTCCATAATCGTAACTTCTATCATCGTAGATCGTTCATTGATCGATCAATTAGATCAGCATAATCTTCGCTAGTGAAGATTATAACGAAACCACGCAAATTTCAGATTGGGAGATATTCACAATGCAACGAACCATCGCGCTGTGTGGTGGCAACGAGTTCGACCAAGCCAGCATGGCCTTCAGCCGAGCGATCCTACAGTTGATCGAGCATTCGCAGGCGAAGCATATTGTGCTGCTGCCGGTTGCCGCGACAGATAACCCGCGCAAAACCATTCGCAATGGGACAGGTCACTTTTACGCCGTCGGCGCACGCCCCGAAGCGATCATGGTCGTAGATAAGGCCACCGCCCAAGACCCGCTCGTGTCTGCCCCGATTGAAACCGCCGATGTCATCTATCTAGCCGACGGTAATCCACTAGATGCAGTCGAAGGGTTAGCGGATACCGAAGCCCTGTTGAAAATTATCCACTATTGGAGCGAAGGGGCGATTCTGGCGGCAAGCGGTGCGGCGGCGATGGCGCTGTGCGATCTGTATTGGGACAGCGGAGTTTGGGAAAAAGGGCTAGGCGTGATCAAAGGCATTGTCGTGCTGCCCCATCACGCCAATATCGCCGGACGCTTTTCCGGCGAACGCTTACGAGAGGGTCTACCAGCCAATTACACGATCCTCGGACTAGACGACTCGACAGGCGTAGTGATTCGTGGTCAGGAGGCGGTGGTTGTCGGCCCAGATATAGTGACGGTCTATCGCGCCGACGGCGAACAAGAATATGAGGACGGCGCACGATTTACGCTCGATCAACCGTTAAGCTGATTACAGTCCTCGCCCTATGAGTGATGGGAGAAAATACCGTTGTATTGAAGTCCCTCTCCTGTGGGAGGGGGAATGCATCCGTACCGAGGATTATTCGCAGTGGCGTTTGAGATCAAACGCTTGTCGAAGAGCCAGAAGAAACCATCTAATCTAACTTGATACTATTCCCTTCAATCGAATACGTTTTACTGGTCACAACCGCCACAATAACTTTCCACGATCATCAATTGTAAGTCAGAACATTGTTTTCTCGGAGGGTTTCCGTCAAACATTTTCTTGCGGTAGTGCTATGCTGTGGGAGGAAATCACTTGGCTTTCTATAAAAGGCTATTTGAATGATTAGGCAAATCACAATACTTATCGTTTGCATATGCCTTGCCGCACCATATGCAGCGAAAGCACAATCACCAGCCTCAAATATCCCCTACATCTACTATTTTTCTGAAAAGCTACAAGCTTTTGTCATCGAGCGAGCAGATGGTACCGATTCACACATTTTAGGAAAAGGGCTGATGCGCGATGTTTCGCACGTGGAAGGCCCCGGTTGGTCGCCTTCTGGGAAATGGTTTGCATGGACGGCTCAAGAACTGGCTAAAACGGAAGCCCAAAGTGTTTTATGGGAACGTAGCTTCCTTATCCGTTCCGACGGTGCCTATCGCAGCGCCCAGATCGACAACATCACATCGCCAAAGATGCAGTGGTCACCCCACGACGACGTATTGCTTGTCACATCGCAGTTACCTAATTACGATACAAAAAACCAATATTTTGGGATAAGAACTTTCGTTGCTTTGGTAGACCCCAACCGAAATGTAACGCTGACTTTGAAGAATAGCAGTGAAGAAGGGGAGTTCGGCGGAGAAGGATTAAATTCAATGTGGCTTGACGATCAGTTCATTGTTGAGAATTCAAATCATCTTTCGGGGGATTTGTTCATCATTGGCGATAAGGCGGGGCATTTGGTTGAAAAAACAGTTACTGGGGTGATCTCCCAACTTGCCGATATTGACGATGTTCATCCTACTGATAATGCCTATCGCATTTCAGTATCATCGATTGGGAACGTAGCCTATCGCACTGATTCAGCGCTTGTCGTCGAGAATCTTCTCACAGGCAAGCGCCTGACATTCCCACCATTAAGCGACAAAGATATGAACATTCAGTGGTCGCCCGATGGTCGCTATGGGTTGTTATTCGGGTCACATGTTTCGCTGCTATCATTGGAAAATGGACAGTTAAAGCAGTTTGAAACGGGTGTATTACCTTCCCCCACTTGTGGACTGCCTCAGCCACTTTGGTCTCCGAATAGCCAACATGCATTGTTTGTTATCCAAGATGTGCTCTATCACCTCTCGTCTGATACTGCAAAATTGGAATTGCTATCCACAAGCAATCCTTGTACTAGTTGGTCATGGCAGGAAAACGCACAAGCGTTGCTTTATGATCACAATGGGACTAAAGCATTTGTTGAAGATTTTGCCACAGGCAGCCAATCAACCGTATTCTCTGGACAAGCGGAAACGGCGATTTGGGAGCCTGAAATCAGTCCTGATAAACACTACTTGATGTATATGGCTGGTGGCACTGCAATTTACGACCTCCAAACGCGCCAAACGCGGCTTCTGTCTCCCGCATCGGCAAGTTGGATGGCAGGCGGAAATGGCGAGGTCATTTGGAATAAAGACAGCAAGTGGGCATTGACATTTTTGAGCGGTTTAGTGGCTGGTGGTGGCTATTGCTGCCGTCATTTAGGAGTTGCTCGTGCCGATGGTAGCCTTCAGCGCGATCTAAGCTTCATCGAGGAATATGTTTCGCCAATCGCGTTGAATTGGCTACCCGATCAGGTCAACCCATCGATGCTGCCCACGCCACAAAAACAAGCATTGTTTCCAAAACCAAATCAATCACTTTATGGAACAGATTGGTCATTTCAGTTAGTGTGGAGTCCTGACAGCAAGAACTTATTAAGCAGTGGTGGCGGAGAGACTAACAGCAATACCAGTATCCTCATGTGGAACATTGCGACAGGGAAATCAACGGTTGCATTTCCACAATCCGCCGATAATTCTATTCCAATTTGGGGGAAAAACGAGGCTGGCAACTATTTACCCAAAGTGGTAACCAATAAAATATCACCTTGGGATTCAAGGCGCATATTGGCAACAAGTCCTAATGGCAGGCAGATCGTGGTTGACAACACTTTAGCTGATCCCTATAGCAGTGTCTATGATGCCGTCTCATATAAGCTAATCTATCGTCTTGAACCGAAATTTCAGGACATCTATTCGGCAAGTTACAGTCCCGATGGACAATATCTGGCAATTGGTAGTCCCTTCTACCCTGCACAGATTTGGGATACGACCACATGGCAGATTGTCGCAACATTGCGCGATCCCGCACCTGCTGTAGCTTTTTCGCCAGACGGACATTATCTTGCCGCCAGCAACTCTTGGAACATAGACATATGGAATCTGAAAGATGTGCTGCGGAAATAGCATTGTACTTGTCGCAACGACTTATTTTCGCATTTTTGCCAACTATCCGTGCAGACCACCCTCACCACGCTTCCCTAGAGGGATTTAGGGTGAGAGCTACTTTGTAGACAAAAACGGGTAGACCGGATGCGGGATCACGTTGGCATCTTGCGGAGGCCAATAGCGAATCCACGCCTGACCAACCAGCAAATGCCGCGAGATCGGCCCGAAGCTGTGTCCATCGTAGCTGTTATTGCGATTGTCACCGAGGACCAAATACTCATCAGCCTTGAGCGTCCATGCGCCATCGCAGCCAGTGCGACAGAACTCGCGGATATACGGCTCCTCGATCAGGCTGCTGTTGATATAAACCCGCCCCTGCTTGATCTCGACTGTCTCGCCCGGTTGACCGATCAGGCGTTTGATCAAATCTTCGCAGCCCGGTTCCTCGATCCGTTCGGGAGCCTGACAATCCTGACGGGGGTTATGCAGCACCACGACATCGCCGCGCTGCGGTTGGGCGAAGTAGTAGGCGAAGCGATTAATGATGACCAGTTGCCCTGTGTAGAAATTGGGCTGCATACTGGGGCCTTCAACAATAGCGCGTGCGGTGGTCAGATTGACCAGCGTATAAATCACAATCACCAGCAAAATCGTTTCGACAATATCACGACGTAAGCGGCGGTGCGAAACGAGTTGAGGACGCGCCGTTTCGCCCGATTCAGGCGCAGCATCGTTGTAGCTTTCACTGGTTTCGGACGATTCCGCCGTTTGTAGCAGATCATCAGTTGGGGCTTCGTCGGCGTTATGGGCGTTAAAAGAGTCAAGCATTCACGCTACTCCTGAATTGGTTTGGTAGTCGGGTGTTATTGTGCTTCGGTAGCTGCGATGATTGAAGCGTCGGCGGTAGGGGCAGGCGGTGGTGCATCCTTCGGAATATCCCCATAGCGCGGGTGAAAGATAATCCCCATGTCTGATGGAGGCCAATAACGTATCCACGCCTGCCCGACGATCAAGTTGCGCGGGATAGGGCCGAAGCTGTGGCTGTCAAAGCTGTTGCGACGGTTATCACCCAGCACAAAATATTCATCATCGGTTAGCGTCCATGTGCCATCGCACCCAGAACGGCAAAATGTCGTGATGTACGGTTCATCCAACTTGAGGCCGTTGGCGTAGACATTGCCCTCTTTGATCTGGATCGTTTCGCCGGGCTGCCCCATCACACGCTTGATAAAATCCTGCGTCGGATCTTTGGGATCGTGCAGCACAACCACATCGCCGCGTAGGGGAGCGGAAAAAAAATAGGCGAAACGATTGACGATCACCAGTTGACCAGTATAGAAATTGGGCTGCATACTCTGCCCTTCGACTACTGCTCGCGCTGTTGCTAGATTGACCAGCGTATAGATCGTCACGATCAGTAAGACTATTTCGAGAATGTCCCGCACAATGGTGCGGTGGGATGTCAGCCCCGGTTGATTGCTTTCAACGGGGCTGGAAAGCACTTCGTCGGGTTCAAGAGACACAGATTACCTCGCTTCCAGTCCAGCGCTCCATTGTAGCATAACATGAGAAGTTTGTTCCAGCGGTCACGAAGTTATCGCGAGACTTCTCATGATCTTCAAAGGTTAATGCTTGCCCCGTAATTTGTGATACCACGCCGCAAACTGTAAAATAAATTGTAACGGTTTCCGCTTATGAACGGAGCGCTCAAGCTGATGTTACCCGCCGCCGCGACCATCAAGCCCACCCATAAGGCGATCCAGACTTATTACCAGACTCTCAAATCCTATGCGGATCTGAACCAGACGCACGAAACGGGCGTGCGGACTGCCTTTATCCGCTTGCTTGAAGACACTGCCAAGCAGCAATCGTGGACTCTTGTGACCGAAGTTGGGCAAAAAGTGGAAGGCCGCACCATCCGGCCTGATGCCACGCTGTACAAGAGCGCTGTGCCACGCGGTTACTACGAAGCCAAAGATACCAAAGACGACCTCGACACCGAGATCCGCAAAAAGACTGCCAAAAATTATCCACTGAGCAACATTATTTTTGAAGACACGCGCCAAGCCGTGCTATACCAGAATAAACACGAAGTCTACCGAGTGACTGACCTGAAAGATCCGTCGCAGTTGGCGCACCTGCTCAGTACGTTCTATAGCTACACAGAGCCAGTTTTAGATAACTACGATCAGGCGTTGGCGCAGTTCAAAGAGCAAGTGCCGCGCTTGGCGGGCGGATTGGTCACGCTGATCGAGACGGCGCACAAAACCGACAAAACCTTCACAGCCACTTTCGATGCGTTCTTTGAACTGTGCAAGACCGCCCTTAACCCCAACATCAGCCGCGCCGCCGTCGATGAAATGCTGGTGCAGCACTTACTCACCGAACGGCTGATCCGCAAGATTTTCGACAATCCCGAATTCACCAAGCGCAACGCCATCGCTACCGAGATCGAAAAGGTGATCGCGTCGCTGGTGAGCCATAGCTTCAGCCGCGAGGAGTTTCTCAAATCGCTGGACACGTTCTATCAGGCGATTGAGCAAGCCGCGCATGGACTGGACTTCCAGCAAAAGCAAGGGCTGCTCAACGAAGTTTATGAGCGCTTCTTTCAGGGCTATTCAAAGGACTTGGCAGACACGCACGGCATTGTCTACACGCCACAGCCGATTGTCGATTTTATGTGTGCCAGCGTGGTCGAAGTGCTGCAAACCGAGTTCGGCAAATCGTTAGGCGATGACGATGTGGTAATCCTTGATCCGGCGACAGGCACGGGTAACTTTATCGTGAACCTGCTGCGCCGTGTTCCCAAGCGCGATCTTGCTGCGACCTATCAGCACCGCCTGTTCGCCAACGAGATCATGCTGCTGCCGTACTATATCGCCGCGCTGAACATCGAACACGCCTACTACGACCTGACCGGACAGTATGAGTCGTTTGAAGGGTTGTGCTTCGTGGATACGCTAGAGCTTGCCGAAGGCACGCAGATGAGTTTCTCGTTCATGAACGAGAAGAACACCGAACGAGTCGAGCGCCAGAAGAACGCACCGATCACGGTGATTATCGGCAATCCGCCATACAACGTGGGGCAGGCCAACGAGAACGATAACAACAAGAATCGGAAGTATGGGGTTATTGATCAACGCATCAAAGAGACTTACGCAAAGGACTCGAAAGCGACCAGCAAAAGCAAGCTCAACGACCCTTATGTAAAGTTTTTTCGGTGGGCAGTGGATCGGTTACAAGATCGCGATGGTATTGTGTGCATGGTCACCAATAACAGCTTTTTCGATCAGATTGCCTTTGACGGAATGCGGAAACACTTGCTGCAAGATTTTACACAAATTTATCACGTCGATCTGCATGGCAATGTGCGGCAAAACCCGAAGTTAAGCGGCACGACGCACAATGTTTTTGGAATTCAGGTGGGCGTGGGGATTACGGTGGCGGTGCGATCCACACAACATGTCGAACATAAATTGTACTATCACCGTGTGCCAGAAGATTGGCGCAAAGAGGAAAAATTGGGCTGGTTGGCGGGGCTTGTGAAAGACGGTGGGAGGTTGACCCCACCCCCTAACCCCCTCCCCGCAAGCGATGAGGGGGAATCAGAACAAGCATCTGTTAGTGGTGCGGAGAAATCGGAGGCGGATCGTGTGCGGCGGGGTTGGGCAACCGAGGGGGATTTGTGGGAAAAACTTAGGCCGCTGGTTAGGCAGATGCGGACAGAACCCACCGAAGCGGAAAAGCATCTCTGGCAAGCGCTGCGTAAACGGCAGCAAGGCGCTGTGAAGTTCCGCCGACAACATGCTTTTGATCGGTTTATTGTTGATTTTTACTGCCATGCGGCTCAATTAGTGATCGAGGTAGACGGCTCGATCCATGACTACACGCCAGTTGAGGATCAAGTTCGCCAAGCCTATTTGGAAAGCCTCGGACTGCGGGTGATACGCTTTACCAACCATCAGGTGCTAAACGATACCCAATGGGTACTTGACCAAATCAACGCCGCCGTGTCTGATTCCCCCTCATCGCTTGCGGGGAGGGGGCTAGGGGGTGGGGTCAACCCCATGCCAACCGATACTTTCTGGCAACCTCTCACACCCGACAACCGCCAAACATGGCGAGTGCCGGGTAACAGTGATGAGTTTGCGACATTCTTGCCAATAGGCAGCAAGGTGGCAAAGGAATCTGATTCTCAGGATGCAGAAGTTATTTTTAAAACCTACTCTTTGGGTGTGACCACAGCACGAGACGAACAGGTTTACGATTTTGACCGTTCTGAACTGATCAACCGCGTACAGCAGTTAATTGAAGACTATAACGCCGAAGTGGATCGTTATAAACATGCTGATAGGGTCTCCAACGTTGATAACTTTGTTCGATATGATCGTATCAAATGGAGTGAAACACTAAAACTAAATCTTAAACGGGGTAGATACGCGAAATTTGATCAGGATCATATTAGGAATAGCATTTGGCGACCCTACTGCCAAAAGCATCTTTACTACGATGCCATCTTAAATGAACGTCCACGAGAATTTGCCAGTATTTTCCCCTCGCTTGAAACTGAACAAGAAAATCGCGTAATATGGGTCAAAGTGGGATCGGATTGGCCTATGTTTGCTTTGATGAGCAATCATATTGTTGATTTGCTACCACAAGGCGGCTCTCAGTGCTTCCCATTCTATGTTTACGATCCCGATCCTGACTCCCCTCATCGCTTGCGGGGAGGGGTTGGG
>JBDTVG010000208.1:0-15258 GCA_040007395.1 Chloroflexota bacterium | reverse complement strand
AAATGTCTCACTTTAATTCGTGGGCGGACTCCCTATTATACTATACGTCTGATGTGGAATTGCCTTTTAGCCGCATGGGCAGACAAGCCATGAATTGCCAAAATCGATGTATCTCGAACGTCGATCAAGTTGCGGTGCGGATCGAAAAATCGAATTCACATTAGACGTACTATATTATACTATGCAAAAGAAGACATATAATGTACATCTACCCCCAATTAGAAACTCAACTAAAATTCTACTGTAATCCAAGCACATACTTGGACATGATCAGCGGATTAAGCTTCAGAAGACGAGCACAAAATAGGTTTGATCAGGCGTATGAGAATATATTGCCGTTATATGTTTACGCCGAGTGTCCATATTGTTATACAAAGTGTATGGAAAAAATAGATACTTATTCCATTATGCCAGGTCGTATGCAATTTAGTCTTAACACGGGAAGTGTGTTACCTAAAGATTATCCGCAAAATTATGAGGTTCCTTGCAATCACTACTTGGGCGTACATACTTTTCTAAATTTGCATAACAATATCCCAATTGAAACACGACCATTTAACAATATTGCTGGAGAAATTCCATATATAACGCCTTGGTTGTTGCCAGATGACATTCCTGCGCAAGCAATTATTCATGCACTGCCGATTTGCAGAGTCGTTAATGATGTATTTATTCCATCTTATACGCAATTTATAATCTCATATTTCAGTTTAGCGCCAAGATTAATCCTCGATACACATTACGCTAATGAACGAAAAATATCAGAAGAAGATTCAGAATATTATCCAAGAACGGTACTTCTACCACATAGTTACCCTAATACGCTAAGCGACAGGATTATTAAGATTTTACAACGCGACGGAGTCTTACCGCTGGAAAATCAGCAAGACCCATTTGACGGGTATGTCCATAATCTCAGTTTGTGGGCTAGAAACGGAAATTTAGGATATTTAGACTATTCTCAAAAGACACTAGATTTGAAAATTGGAGTAAATCTAGCTCTACCAAATTTATATCTTGATATCAAGGGAAAAGGATATGCATACAGTTGGAACAACAATAAAATTCAGCCACTTTAACCCGGTAGTCTACTAATATCGTGAATCGGTCAGCACATCCTCAAAATAATCACGTAGTGGGTTGACGAGAGTACAATACCAACTGTTATCCTAGAGCCACCAAATTATCTGCTGATGGGGGTTTGGTGGCTTTTTCGTCTGCAAAATAGTGACACAAGAGCGCCTTTGGGGTGCCGATTGCACGGCCCACGACCACATTCACCGGCGCGCCGACTGACCAAAATCGCTCGGTGTACCTCAACGCCCGCTACCTCGACCCGGCGACAGTCACCTTCCTGACACGTGACCCCTTGAGAGCAACAGCAGCAACAGCAGTATTAACGCGACCAACCCTATGGTGCGGCTTCATCAGCGAGTACATGCTCGATAAATTGGCACATCTTCTGATAATGCTATCCCTGCCAAAAGATTTTGTCACAGGAACAGTAGATCCGAACAAGGGTTAATTTTGGGTAAGGATAATCTTAAGGCGTTGTCAGAACCCTACCCTTGAAAGGATCTAAGGGTAGGGTGAATTCTCTTATGCAGAGGGCGCGGTGTTATCCGGCGTTTCGGGGGTAGGAGTCGCATCCTGCTGTGGCGGTTGCGCGTTGCCACGCGCTGCAAGTTGCGCTGCCTGATCGATGTGACGGGTATCCCAGTGTGCGCCACCTAGCAGCGCGTCTGTATCGAACAGACCCGTGTACCACGGCTTGTAGAGCAACAGAGTCTTGGTGGTAAACAATGGCGCAATGACGAATTCGCCGTCTTTGCCAAAGAAATCCTCTTCTAGTTGACGGTACAGGTCAGCCCGCTTCTTGGAGTCAAGTTCACGGCTAGCAGCATCGATCTTCTTATCAATATCGCCGCAATCTCGCTTGAAAGGATTCTCAACTTTGCAACCGAGCACATCGTGCATCCAGTTTTGCGCGTCCAGATAATCTGGTCCCCAAGCTGCTGTCCACATATTCGGGCGCTGTGGTGTGGGTACAGTAGGCTTGATGCTCTGAAGCAGTACTTGGAATTCGGCCTGCTGAATGGTGATCTTGGACGGATCGCAACCGAGATGAGTCTTGATCTGGTTTTGCAGGTACTCGGCAAGGCTGCCACCTTCGGTCACAATCGTAATCGTCGGGAAGTTCGCGCAATCCTTGTAGCCCGCTAGAGCAAATTCTTGCTTGGCGTATTCAGGATCGAAGCCCAGATTCTTGGGATCGCCAATACCAACCTCGTTGATGCCGACCGACCCAAAAATGCCGGGGGGCATAAAGTGAGCCATTGGCGCACCGCGTCCACCGAGCAAGTCAGCGACGAGGGCTTTGCGATCAATGACCGCGCTGAAGGCTCGCCGTGCATGGACATTATCAAAGGGTGGTTTATCGTAGGCAAAACCGAAGTAGCTCACCGAAAGATCGTAGGTCGAGACAACCTGCTTGCTCAGTTCAGGGTCGGCAAGAATTTTGGCCTGTTCGCCACGCGGAATGCCCGTGGCATCGACCTCGTTATTTTGGAACTTGCTGTAAACTGTCCCGCCATCCTTGACAACGCTATAGTACATGCGCTCAATGTTGCCGCCGTAGTTGTCTTCTACATCCGCCGGATAGAGCGGATTCTTAACGAAGATACGGTTAACGCCCTTTACAAAGGTATCGACCATGAATGGGCCATCGGTCACAATATTGCCGGGGTCTGTCCACTGGGAGCCAAACTGCTCGATGGTCTTGCGCGGCACTGCACGGAGCATCCATAGAGGTGATACCGATTCAAAGTAGGGCAGGTCGCCTTGTAGGGTGATCTGCAACTGCGTATCGCTCAGGGCTTTGACCTCAACCTGATCGAGATCGCTGTCCTTGAAGTCTTCGGGCTTGGTGCCATACGTAAGATCGCAGCCCTTGATCATGGAGGCGCTGATACTGCCGTAGTACGAGGCCAAACGTGGGTCGCAAGACCGCTTGATACCGTACTCAAAATCCCCGGCGGTAACGGTTCCAACCTGAGTGGCTTTTTTGGTCTTGGGGTCGTAGCTTACCCAAGGAATATCATTCCGCAGCGTGAAAGTCCATACATCGCCCGCGTCATTCTGAGTCCACTTGGTCGCCACTTCGGGGCGAATATCCTGCGTTTTGGGGTCAACATCGGTTAGGCCGAGGAATAGGTTTTCGATGGGGATAATGGCCGTTTCGTCCTCGGCAAGCTGCGGGTCAAGCGTCGTGACTTCGACAGTAGTGGTGATATAGGCGGTAATCGGCTCTTTATCCGTTTGGAGTGAAACTACTTTGGAGGTCGTACCCGTCGATGCGTTCACCCCTAGCATGGGTGTCGCCAGCGCCGCGATCAGCGCCAGACTGACAAATGGTAGTGCGCGGAACAGTGTGCGTCTTGACATTATAAGGACTCCTTATTTCCGAACGACTCATTATTTCCACAGATTCACGAAACTCGCGGACAAGTCAGCCGACCTCTGGCTTCGGCAAGCATGGGATAGGTTCAAGTGTCGTGCTGTGGCTCCTTCTCAAGTTAACTTCTATAGTAGCACAAAGCCGCTTGACACGGCGATGAGTGTTTCCTCATAGGTGCATTCCAGCCCATCTGTCAGCAGGTCGAAGGCCTTGCCAAATTCATCGGTGTGCTCTTTTCGCACTGGCTGCTACTCGTCTCGGGCCGGTGTATTTTCAGACATAAGTGCCTCCTTGCACGGATTAGATTTCTATCTTACAACGATTGCCTCGATCAGGACACAAGACCTACAAGATCCCCTCTTGCTTCGGACTGCCATCATCGAACCGAACGGGCTACTTCGCAGATTTATAGTGGTGGGTTAAAACTTTGTTGACCAAATCAATAACGCCTCCACTATCACGGCAACCTAAATCATGCGTGCCGACTTATCAGAACAAAGGCAAATTATTGGTCACCGCTAATCTGATTCTGATAAAACTGTCGTATAACCTAATGTAGATTCAATCGTCCAAATAATTTGAGGCTTAACCGATGCAAAGGTTGCCACGCTGGCTTATTATCCCTTTCAACCACTACGCCTTCATTTTTGTTCCGGCAGGGGCAATCTTCGCCGCAATTCTCCTCGTGCTAATGGGTGGTTCTGTCCCACTGGGTTGGACAATCATTGCTTTAACTGCTGTCGGGTTTAGCGTGGTATGGTTGAAGTTTCATGCCCGCGAAACGGCTGGACTGCCAGACAATGCGCCGGATTTGCTGCGTGAAATCGAGCGTTCAGGCAAATATACACTGCTGGCCTTTGAAAGCGAATTCTGTCTAGCGTCAACGACAGTGGGGCAACGGCTTGCGAATCTTGAAGCTGAGAACCCTAACCGCTTCCGCCTATATTCCCTGAGCGTCCTCAAGAATCCGGGCAAAGTGTTGTTTGAACGGTACAAAGGACGGGTCACGCCAACTTATGTACTGCTCAACCCGCAAGGCGAACTGATGATGGAGTGGCCTATGGTGCTGCCCATTGAGCGTGTGTTGTACACGGTCCAGCAATAAGTATAGGTTATCGTTTGGTAGGTTATTGGGCTAAAACATGAAAACGTTTTCTGAGGGGGGAGACCCAGAAAACGTCTTCATTTACAAGGAGAGTCGATAAACATAATATTATCATTAATTTGAACAATTGGAATAGGTACCATGTCAATGTTTCATAACAGATTAGCGTTATTCACCGGAGTGTTGAACCACTGGCAGGGCAATCGTAAACGTTGACCCCTCGCCAATAACACTATCCACCCACAGCTTACCGTTGTGCATCTCAACTAACTGTTGGGCAATTGCCAACCCCAAACCTGTCCCCTCGAACTGTCGTGCCGCCGATCCATCTACTTGACGGAAAGTATCAAAGATCAAGTTGAAATTTTCCGATGCAATGCCAATCCCAGTATCATGCACACTGATCGCCAGCCAATCACCATCGGTCAGGGTAACATTGCCTAACGGAATATTATCGCAGGTGCCACCACTGACCCTAAACGGTTGGAGTCGCACTACAATGCTGCCCTGTTGAGTAAACTTGACCGCATTGCTCAGTAAGTTCATCATGACCTGCTGCAATCGCACCCTATCCGCATTGACAGGCGGCACATCTGGCGTTCCTTCGACAGTCAGCCGAAGGTTTTTGGCCTCCGCTTTGGCGGCGATCTCTTCAACGCAAGCCAGTATCAGCGGGGTCACATCCTGAGTTTCAAAGGTCAGGGTGAGCTTACCCGCATCGATCCTTGCCAGATCGAGCACATCGTCGATCAGCATCAACAAGTTTTGCGCGTTCTGTGTGACCCGCTGCAAGCGATCTCGCTGTTTATCGGTCAGGTCGCCGTACATGCCCGAAAGCACCATCTCGGTGTAGCCAAGAATCGGGCTGAGTGGTGTACGTAGTTCGTGCGAAATCGTCGTTAGGAATTCGCTTTTCAGGCGGTTGGCAACCAGTGCTTGTGCGTACAAATCTGAGTTCTCGACGGCAAGCGCAATCTGGCTGGCGAGAGTGCGTACCGTTTCAAGTTCTTCTTCACTGAAACTACGTTGAGCACTGATCGCATCTAGGCCAATCGAGCCGATCAGCTTGTTATTCACCGTGAGCCGGACAGCAAGAATCGATTGAGTTTTCATCGCATCCATAAAGCTGCGAACAGGATCAAGGCGCGGATCGTTTGGAACATCGTAGGCGTAAAACGCCTCCTCGGTTTTCTGCGCCTCAAAAATTGGGTTGTTCATTAGCGGGATCAACAGCGGTGCAGATTGTGTCGGAGGATACTCAGCAACTAGCGAGGCGGTTTGTTCATCGGCATCATTCAAGACAATACCGCAGTGATCAACCTTCATCAGTTTGACAATCTGTTCTGCCGCCATTGCCAAGATACGGGTTCGATCCAGCGAAGACGAGAGCAACGTCGCAACACGGTTGAGCGATGCTAACCGCTGAGTCTGCTGTTTCAGGTAGTCCAACAGATGATGATACTCACCAACATCCTGTAGGATCGCGCCAAAGCTGGCGGTTTTGTGGCGTGGGTCGTGCAACCCGAAGATCGCCAATTCTACCGGAAAGGGTATCCCATTACTATCCTGCTGTGTTACTTCACCGATCCAACCGCCATGCGTGATCTTGCCCGCTTTGACCTGCGCCTTGATCTTGGCTCCTTCGCCGTTATAGTACAGATCACCCACACTGCGCCCGATCAATTCCTCTGGCGAGTGAAAGCCATACATCCGAGCAGCGGCTTTGTTGGCATACGTGATCTTGCCGCCTAGATCGGCAACGTCAATGGCGACGTTGGCATTCTCAACCAACTGCCGAAACACAAGCGGGCTGGCAGGCCACGATAGGCGATCCAGCGTGACGGCGGCACACCGCGCCTGCCCTAGTATCAGCGCCAGTTCTGGTTTGGTGAAGGGCTGTAGACTATCGGCAAGGACAAGACCATAACACTGATCATTGGCAATGATCGGCACGGTGACATGACAGCCTGTCGAATCAATCTCTGCTTCGGGGAGACGATTATCTTGTAGGGAAGTTTCCAGCGTAACACGAATAGCAACCCCTTCGAGCAGCGAACTCAAGATAGTACTGAGGGCAGCCGTAGCTTCCTCTGGAGTCTCGGCAAGGTCAAGCGCCTGCTGTCTGGCATGGAGCATGTACAGGGTATCGTTCATGTGGTTTGGCACAAAATTTGCGTGCCTTTTCCTTTTACACTATTTTCGGCCTGTACTGATCTCGACGATGTTCCCGATGTAGGGTAAGTATTTAACTCGCGTGGCTCTTATCCTAATCCTAGTGCGGTTTGATGGCAAGCTGCTAGCAAAACTCTGAAACTTATCTACCACTAGAGCCAATATCAATACACCACTTAGTCGTTCGGATTTGGGGTCGGGTTTTGCTACAATAGATTACGTTAGATTAGAGTCGGCATCCTAAAGGAGTCTCGAATGTATCGTACCATCAAGACATTTACTGTTATTGGTTTACTAGTTGTATCAGTATTTGCTCTAAGTATTTCCCACTCATCCCATGTTGTTTCGGCACAAACAGATACTAAAGCACTAGCCCAAGCATGGGTCGATGCTCAGAACGCGGCTTTTAAATCAGGAGATCCTACTGCTTTTGTGGCGCTTTATTCTCCTGATTATGTAGATCCTACTGTACCTGCCGGAACCAGTCCGTTGGATAGTGTCAAACAAAATACCATTATGCTTGTTACCGCCTTCCCCGACGGGAAACTTGAAGTTAAAGACATCGTAGCCAGTAGTGATGAAGCGGCTGTGTATGTGACAGTGAGCGGCACAAACACAGGGCTATTTGCGGGCGTACCCCCGACAGGTAAGGCATTTTCAGGGGTAAATATCATTGACATCCTTACCTTTAAGGATGGGAAGATTGTTAAGGATGTGTCCGTAGCTGATACGGCTTCGCTGTTTTCTCAACTTGGTTGGACTGTCGCACCGCCGGCTGGTGGATCTGCACCAGCGCCAACTGCCGCCAAGTAACTTTTCAAAACTCTCTACGTAATCTTCACGACGGGATGGCTGGTTTGACCAGTCATCCCGTATTTTTATTTAAACGGACAAACAAAACATGTATCTTTCAGATGTCCATAATGGATACAAACATTGAGATCAGGACACCATCTCATATTAAACTTAATGATTGACCCCCCTACATCTGGCTAAACGCTTGTTCTAAACCCATATGTGGGGTTATGGCAAGATTAAGTCTTATGCTTTCATTAAGACTTTTGCCGGATACACAAGGTTTATTGACCGAGGTCGCTATCCGGGCTAGAATACTTTCTACAACGGAAGCAACCGAATTAATGTCATTAACATCAGTAGCCTTTCTACTCCCGGCTGCGCGGTGTCATAAACCACTTGTCTTACCTTCGCTTCCGGCAAAGTTTAGAGTCTCAGCAATACAAATACCGCCATCTAGCCTACCTATTCTAGGGTTACTTCGTCGCGTCTTGTGTTGTTGACCCGTTTATCGAAGGGATCGTGTCCGATGAATGCGAAGGATGCCTGGCTTGCCACGCTTGGTCAACTTCAAATTCAACTCAACCGCTCAACGTATGATACGTGGCTTCGCCATGCCGAGTTGCTGGGCTACGAAGACGGACGGTTCGTCGTAACCGTTCCCCATGCCTACGCGAGAGATTGGATCGAGCGCCACCTGCTGCACTCGATGACGCGCACCCTCAGCGATATTTTCCGCCGCCAATGCGAGATTCAGGTCATCGTCTGGGACCCGATAGAGGAAGAAGACGCAGCGGTTCCGTTGCTAGAACCCTTGCCTATTTCCTCTGATGCCCTAGCGCACCTCAATCCCGCCTTGACCTTCGATAACTTTATCGTCGGACAATCCAACAATTACGCGGCGCTGCTAGCGAAGGCCATTATTGACAGTTCACCGGGGAAATACAGCCCCGTCTTGTTCTACGCCGAGATGGGTATGGGCAAGACTCACTTGTTGCAAGCCATCACTCGCAGCCTGATCGAACGCGGCGACAATGCGATCTATGTCACCGCCGAGGAATTCACAACCCAACTCGTTAGCGCGATCCGCAATCAGGATAATGCAGCATTCCGCGAAAAGTTCCGCACGGCTGATGCAGTGATCATCGATGACATTCAGTTTATCGATGGCAAAACCAGCACTCAAAACGAGATCGTGGCGATCTGGGATGCCCTGCGGAATCGCCAACGCACCATCATTTTTGCCTCAAGCAAGCTGCCCGCCAATATGCTCAAGATCAGTCGTGACGTTCAGAGTCGGTTGCAGGCGGGGCCGATGGCAACCATTGAAGCGCCCGATGTCCAGTTGCGGCGGGATATTCTCGACACATTTAGCCACCGCCGCCAGATGGTGATGCCTGTCGAAGTCCGCGACCTGATCGCCAGTCGATCTAACCTGAGTGTGCGTGAACTCGAAGGCGCGATTGACCAACTGCATACCTATTCGCAGTTGACGCGCCAGCCTGTGACGGGTGCAGTCGCCCAAACGGTGCTGCATCTGCGTGGTGAAGCGGTTGCGCCGCAAGTGACCCGATCCTCGTACAGTTTAGATGAGGTGCTGGAAGCTACCGCCCGACACTACCATCTACGCCCAGCGGATCTCGCCAGCCGCCAACGCACCAAAATCGTCGCATTAGCCCGCCAACTGGCGATGTTTTTAGCCCGCGAATCGACGGATGCCTCGCTCATTCAGATTGGCGCGGCGCTTGGTGGACGTGATCACAGCACTGTCATGCACGGCTGTGCGAAGATTGCGGAACGCCTAATCACTGACGACGCGCTGGCGCAAGATGTGGCAGCGATCCGGGCGCGGCTGAGCAACGCGACTTACGACACACCACACCAAGATACAGCACCCGACCCCATCAAGAGATCGCCTGTACAGCGTGAACGGCGGATAGTGTCGCGCTAGGGAATGTGGCGCACATTGAAACTTTTGGAGCGCACAAGCGTATTTGACACAGTAGCCCAAAAGTCACAAAGGCCAAGCCATATGTTAATAACGAACCAAACTGCGCTGCTGGTGGTAGATTTGCAGGTAGATTTTATTGATCCCCAAGGGCGTTATCCTGTCGCAACACACCACATTGAGCCGATGTTGGCTGCGACCAATCGGCTGATCGCGGCGGCACCCTCACACGGAACGCAGGTCATTTATATCGGCAATGAATACAGTCCCCGCGACTTGGCGAATCTGTTTCGCAACCATTCTGCGATCAAAGGTAGCGACGGTTCACAATTGGATTCGCGGGTGTCGCGCATCAACAATCATTATTTCTCTAAAGATCAATCCAACGCTTTCACCAATCCCAAACTCGATCTTTTTCTGCGCGAACATAATGTGAAACAACTCGTGCTGACTGGAGTCTATGCTTCGGCTTGCGTGCGCGGAACCGCTCTCGCCGGGCTAAAGCATGGCTATCAAGTCAGCGTGGTGAGCGATGCAGTAGCCGATGCCAGCGATCAGAGGCGTAATGCTGCATTAAACGGACTGCAACGCAAAGGGGTAGCCGTTCTGACGAACGCTCAGTTACTTTCCTAGCAAGTGTAAAAGTCGATCAAGCATACGATAGGATCGACTCAAGGTATTCAATCGTCACACGGCGCGATTTTTGTACGGCGCGGCGCTTGGTCAGCAGCAGCGGAACACGCACCAATCCCGCGATCATGCCACGTAGATGGGCGCGGGCTTCCGCGCCGCGCCATGCCCGCAGCGCATCTCTGGCGATCCGCATCTGTTGACGCAAGATTAGCCACCAATGTTTGCGCCATAACGCCGTCGGATAATCCTTGATGAGCAAATAGATCGCGTTACGTCCGTCGTAGAAGCTAGCCGTTACGCCGCCGCCCGTCGCTGACAAATGGTGATAGATCAGCGCATCAGGCGTATAGACACAGCGCCAGCCCGCCATTTGCGCCCGCCACGCTAGATCCATATCTTCCAGCGAGAAGAAAAATGAATCATCTAGCAGACCGACCTCGTTGAGCATCGTCCGGCGGTACACCGACGATCCCCCGCACGCGCTAAACACGTAGGCTTCACTGTCGAATTGGCCTTCGTCGCGCTGCCATGCGCCACGATTGCCCGGTTGCCCATCGATCCGGTAGAAGTCGCCTGCCGTATGCAGATGATCGCGGCGGTCAAACAGCAGCATCTTGGAGGCGACCAGTCCCGCTTCGGGATGATGCTCAAAGCAGGCCACGACTGCCGCCGCCCAACCGGGATCGGCCTCGGTGTCGTTGTTCAGCAGCGCGACATAGACTCCCTTCGCGGCTTGCATTCCAGCATTGCACGCCCCAGTAAAGCCTTGATTCTTCGGCAAAGCGATCATCTGAACTTCCGGGTAGTCATGCGCCAGAATATCCCGCGACTCATCGCTTGAGGCGTTATCGGCAACAATGATTTCGAGGCAGGGGTAAGTCTGAGTCCGCAGTGCATTGAGGCACGTCGGCAGATGTTTCGCGCCATTCCAGTTAGGGATGATCACGGAGAACAGTGGTTTTTCAGTGGGAATCAGGTTCAATGTGGCGTGGCTTTACTTGATTTTATTTGGCAACTGCGCTGCGTTCGCGCTCGATAAAAGCATCGACTGCTTCGCGCCAAGGCCGCAACCGGATACCGTTATGCGCGGCGATGATATTGGACAGCGCCGAATAGACGGGCGGTTTCGAGGGACGCGGATACTGTGCGCCAATTACCCGTGCAATCGGGACATCAGCGTAACCGTAGCAATCGAGGATATACCGTGCAAAATTATAGCGCGAGGTGTAACCCTCGTTGACAAGGTGGTAGATACCGAAGCGTCCGCTTTCCACCAACAGCGACAGCGCTTCCACAAGATCCTCGGCGTATGTCGGGCAGCCGATCTCATTGGTGACTACCGACAGCGATTTGCCATCGGCGGCAGCTTGCGCGATCTTTTGCAGGAAGTTTTTGCCGTTATGCGCGAAAATCCATGAGGTGCGAACGATCATATGACGCGGCAGCAGATCGCGGATCATCTGTTCACCGACCCATTTGCTATAGCCGTAAGCGTTGATCGGGTGCGGTACATCATATTCCTGATAGGGCGTGCCGCGCTGTCCGTCAAATACCTCATTGGTGCTCAAGTAGCACAGCTCCGCGCCAACCCGCTGGCAAGCCAACGCTACATTTTGCGTGCCAATGCCGTTAACGCGCATTGCCAGATCGGGCTGTTGAGCGCACAGATCAACATTAGTCAACGCGGCACAGTGAATGACCAGATCGGGGCGCAGCGAGTCCATATAGGCCAATGTGGCCTCGTAGATCGTGATGTCTAGCGTGCCAATGTCGATGCCATAGGTATCGTGTCCACGCATCGTTAGCGCGTCTTTGAGCCGACTGCCGACTCCACCGTCTGCGCCCGTGATAAGAATTTTCATAAAGTCGAAAAATCCTGCGAAGTGCCGTTAAGAGTGGCGCATTATAGCGTATCTAGCTAGAGGCGTAAAATTGAGTCGGTGAATGAGGACACAGTATATGGTCGTTCATTTTAACGGAAGTAGAGTAGTCATGTAATTCGGGGCGTTTGCCCTACTTGCGGCAGTGTATGCAGAATTAAAGGCAAAATCTGCGGGACGGTTACACAAGAGCATCTCGGAAAATCTATCGTAGGGACGGCACATAGGCCGCCCCGAATGCACTATTCTGTTATTTTGCCAACGCCTCAGCGACCCATTGATGCGCTTTGTCTAGCGCTTCACTGAGCTTGCTCGGATCTTTGCCGCCCGCCTGCGCCATGTTATCGCGCCCACCGCCACCACCGCCGACAATTCCGGCAATAGCTTTGATTAGGTTGCCTGCATGAACGCGCTTCTTGAGATCATCGCTTACAGCAGCGATGAGTTGCGGCTTACCATCGTTGACCATGCCTAGCACCACAATTCCCTGCTTTACCTTGTCGCGGAACCAGTCGGTCATCTCGCGCAAGGTATCGTTAGTCGTGGGCTGCACTTGCGCGATCAACACAGGCACGCCGTTGATCTGCTCGACACGATCCAACAATTGCTCGAATTCGAGGCGGGCTAATGATCGGCGTAACTTCGTGTTTTCCTGTCGTTCTTTCGTGATTTCGCCGCGCATGGCTTCAATGCGTTCGCCGACTTGTTCAGGGGTCGCGCCAAGCTGCGCCGCCGTTTGTCGTAGGGTATTCATCTGGCGGCTGATATACTGTTGTGCGCCGTGTCCGGTCAAGGCTTCGATGCGCCGTACCCCTTGCGAAACACTGCCTTCTGAAGCGACCACAAACGGCCCAATCACCGCCGTCGAAGGGACATGCGTTCCGCCACACAGTTCATAGCTGTAGCGTGCGCCGTGATCGTCTACGGTAACGGTGCGAACCCGTTCGCCATATTTTTCACCGAACAAGGCCATCGCGCCTTCTTCCCGCGCCGACTGCAAATCCTTCTCTACAGTGATCACAGGCATATTCTGCATGATCGCGTCGTTGATATTGGCGACAATGACTGCGAGTTCTTCGTTGGACACAGGTGCATCATGGCTGAAGTCGAAGCGCAGGCGATCCGGTGCAACCAGCGATCCACGCTGCTGGACGTGTTTACCAAGCACGGCGCGTAACTGGGCGTGCAGCAGATGAGTCGCAGTATGGTTCCGCATAATATCCAAGCGTCGTTCCATATCGACAGCCGCCAGTGCGTTCACGCCCGATTCATCAAGCGTCGGTTGGCCTTCGACCACTTCACCGATATGCACTACTAATCCGCCCACCGGACGGCGCACATCTTCTATGTCAATCGTCCAGCCCTCGGCGCGGATAGTCCCCGTATCGCTGACCTGACCGCCTGCCTCCACATAGAACGGCGTGCGATCCAGCACCACCTCGACACGATCCCCGACGTTGGCGATTGAAACTGACTCGCCATCGCGTAGCATGGCAACGACTCGTACATCAGATTCCATACCGGAGTAAGGATCGTAGGCTACGCCGGAAACAGGTAGTTTGCCCTCGATTTTCAGATTCTCAAGTAGCAAACTGTAGAGTTTATTCGGATCGATCTTACCCTTTGCATGCCCGCCGCCGCTATCTAGGCTATGCTGTTTTTCGGCAGCATCAAAGCCTTCCTCATCAACAGTATAGCCTTTTTCCAGCGCCACATCGCGTGTCACCTCGAAGGGCAGGCCAAGTGATCCCTTGAGAAAGAATGCCGCCTCGCCGGAAAGTTCACCACCCGCTGGAAGTTCTGTCAACAGTTCGTCAAGCTGTTCGAGGCCGCGTTCCAGCGTGCGCCCGAAGCGGACTTCCTCTTGTGTAATCGCCTTGCGAATCGTCTCGCGGCGCTCGACCAATTCCTTGTAGTGTCCGCCCATTGTCTCGATCACGGCTTCGGCAACCTCTGCCAGAAAAGGCTGCGAAAAGCCGATACGCTTACCGAAACGTGCGGCACGGCGAATGACCATGCGGCATATATAATCGCGATCTTTAGAGCCGGGAGTCACGCCATCAGCGATCAGAAACGAAGCCGCCCGCACATGATCCGCGATCACGTTATACGGCACGGGATCGGCGCTGCGTTCGGCATCGCTGACTCCATTCAAATGCTGAATGCGGGCAATAATTGGCGTGAACAGATCCGTCTGATAGTTGATGCGTACATTTTGCAGCACGCCGACGATGCGTTCCAAGCCTAAGCCTGTATCGACACCCGGCGCAGGCAGCGGTACGCGGCTTCCATCGGGATTCTGGTTGTACTGCATAAACACCAGATTCCACAGTTCCAGCACCCGCCCGGTACTGTCTTCGAGTTCGGCAGCGACTCCATCCCGACCAAGCGACGGTTCCCAATCCCAATGGATCTCAGAAGTGGGTCCGCATGGTCCAGTTTCTGCCATTTGCCAGAAATTCGTTTTATCGCCCAAGCGATAGACACGCTCGGCAGGCACGCCGATTTGTTCCGTCCAGATCCGGTAAGCATCGTCATCATCGGTGTGAACGGTGAAATACAACCGATCGGCGGGCAGTTCATAGACTTTGGTCAGCATATCATAGGCAAAACGACACGCCTCAGCTTTGAAGTAATCACCGAAGCTGAAGTTGCCAAGCATCTCAAAAAAGGTGTGGTGGCGTGGCGAGAATCCTACCTCTTTGAGATCGTTGTGTTTGCCGGAAACCCGCATTACCTTTTGCGCGGTAGTAGTGCGGTTGTAGGGGCGTTTATCGAGACCCAGAAACACATCCTTGAACTGCACCATGCCCGCGTTGGTAAACAGCAGAGTCGGATCGTTGGCGGGTACAAGCGAGGACGAAGGCACCACTTTGTGACCCATTTCCTCAAAATAATCCAGAAACGCCTGTCGAATTTCGGCGCTGGTCATGCGTTTCATAAAGTAATTTGTCCTCAGCAGTGAGTAGAGTATGTGTCTATTATAGCGGTACGCGGTCTATCCTGACAGACTCAGCCTACGGTCGCTGTGTAGAAACTTTCGTATCGTTACTCTGGCGTTGAATATGACCAACTACCTATTCCCCTATGGTCGTAAAAGATTAAGAGTCGAGGGATTTATAGTTATTGATGATCTGGTATATCCTTACACTTAGCATGTTTATCCTACCTAATTCTACAACCGGAGTTGTGAGGCCAGCAGGGGCGGGGCAAACTCAGTCACCAAAGTGATGAGTGAGTGACAAATGATGGAATTAACCAGCCCAAG
>JBDTVG010000207.1:0-8227 GCA_040007395.1 Chloroflexota bacterium | reverse complement strand
CGCCCGGCTGACTTCATAGGTGAAGTCTACGTGTCCGGGGGTATCGATCAGGTTGATCTCGTAGGTCTGACCGTCTTTAGCTTTATAACTCATACGCACGGCAGAAGCCTTGATAGTCACACCGCGTTCGCGCTCAAGATCCATGCTGTCCAGCACTTGTTCATGCATATCGCGGTCAGAGATCGTCCCCGTGACCTGTAGCAGTCTATCGGCAAGTGTGCTTTTGCCGTGATCGATATGCGCGATGATACAGAAGTTGCGAATATTCGAGGAGTCCATGAATTTTAGCCTGTCGTCTAGCTAGGAGCGAACAAAACCAGTGAATAGAAGCAGTGAACAAAAACATAGGAGGCCGAAATAAGCCTCCCACTCACATATCAAGTATAGCGTATGTGGGCTGCACTCGGTAGGGTGGAGCTTGGGCTGTCGCGCTCAGGCTTAAACCACTCTAAATAGTTCACATTAGCCGAATTTAGGCATTATTTAGCTCCAATTTCAGATCCGAATGAAGATCCAGCGGCGTAAGTCTTTAATGTCAGTAAACATCAGCAGCGCGCGCTCTGGTTGTACCAATGCTCTCAATTACATTGTTCTCTTCTGGCAGTGCGGTCAGTACCCCTCAGCCAATACTGTGGAACTTATCGCACGACGGAAACCATTGGTTACGATACGGAGAATTCAATCGTGAACTTTCAATCTAAGGATCTATCCCGGCGCAACTTCTTGAAGGGCAGCGTCATCGTTGCCGGAGCATCAGTCATCGGCCTTGAGACATTTCTCAACACCACCAAAGTTGCGGCCTTTGCTGGCCCCGATATTGACATTCTGAACTATGCCCTTACGCTGGAACATCTGGAATATGCTTTCTACCGTGACGGTCTGAACAAGTTCAGTACCTTCGCGGGTAGTATGGCGGTGCCGCGTGGCTACCTTGAGGCTATCCGCGACCATGAGAAAACCCACGTCGATACCCTGATCTCGGTGATCAGTGGCGCGGGCGGGACTCCGGTGGCAGAAGCCAAATACAGCTTTGGCTACACCGACCCAGCCAGCTTTCTCAAGGTTGCCCAAGCGTTGGAAAACACGGGTGTGATGGCCTATACAGGCGTAATCGCAGCGTTCCAAGATGCTAGCCTTCGCACAGCGGCCTCGACCATTGCGACGGTAGAAGCGCGTCACGCGTCCTATCTCAACTTGGTGAACGGTGGAAGCCCATTCCCGGCAGCGTTCGACACGCCGAAGTCGATTGAGCAAATTCTCCAGATCGCCGGGCCGTTCATCGTCAAGTAACGATCCTCAACCGAATTGATCGAGCTAATTGCTTGATCAAGTAGGGACTCACCTTTGCGGGTGAGTCCCCGGAATAGTCACTTTGACTCGCTCCCTTATTCACTTGCAGCGACGGGGAGCGGGCAAAGTGATTTTTATATTATAAATCCGTTACACCACACTGATGTAACATAAGTGTATGATCGGAATACCAAATCATGTGACGGAAAAAGAATTTGGAGGTTGCGCTTGGCTACTCTTGAAAAAACCTCGTTGGAACAGACGATTGATTCACTTGCTGCGGAAGTCGCCGCCAAACGCCAATCGCTCGATGATGCCCTGTTTGCGCTCCAGACATGGTTCGATCGCAACGCCGCCAGCCTCACCGAAGCGGCGCGTACTCGCTTTAGCCAAACCCTGAACGCCGACAAAGCAGCGTCGCTGAAAAGATCAAAAGATAACACACCCGCCGAGGGTGACGATCTAACACTCGTGGTGAGCGTGCTGCGCCTCCATGCCATGCGCCTACTGTATCGCTTCGATGAACGGCGAACTGGCAGACCCGCCGCCACTGACACCAGTCCCTATGGACGAGCGATGCGAAAACTGCGTATCGAATTGCGCGAGACAGAGATTGCCATCAACGAGGCGCGGATCGACGCAGCGATTGCCAACGCCCATAACATTCTGGATGATCGCAATGCGAACCGCCGCTGGTTGCAGGACGCATTTGCCCGCTTACAAACCATCGCCCACAAGGATCTGATCAAGCTAGCGGAGTCTGTCCCTGCGCCCGAATTGCCACCGCTAAATATATTTCAGCGAGTGAGCTTTAGCATTCTGGGCATCAAGCAAGAGGAGATCGGGAGGCGCAGTTTGCAAAGTGTTCGCCAGATTGCCGTGCTTCAAAACAGCCAGTTGATCGAAATGGTCAAACTGCTGGCAGAGTCCTTCGCCGCTAACAACGATCCAGTAGGCAGCGAACAAGCCTTGAACTTGCTCGTCAATCTGCATACTGACTGAGACAAAACAATTCACATGCAAGGTAACTTGAGATATTATTGGATTCCTTTCCCAGCGCCACAACAGGAGAGTTTTCCTTGCCGCTCGAACTAATTATTGACACAGATGCGGGAATCGATGACGCGCAGGCGATATTGCTGGCATTGGGCCAGCCCGATGTTCAGGTCGTGGCGATTACGACGGTTAGCGGGAATGTCCACGTCGATAAGGTCACGCGGAACGTCTTCAAGACATTGGCGGCGGCAGGCAAGCAAGTGCCTGTGTATCGTGGGGCAGATCGTCCCCTGCTCAATCCATTTAATGATGCTGAGGACTTTCACGGCAAAGACGGACTAGGTGACGCAAATCTCCCAGAAGCGCCGGGGCAAGTGGAGTCGGAACATGCGGCATTGGCCCTCACTCGGTTGGCGGCGGCAAATCCGGGGCGCTATACGCTGGTTGCTATTGGGCCGCTGACTAACGTAGCCCTCGCGACTCGGCTCGATCCGGCATTCCCAGAGAACCTCGCTAGACTGGTCTTTATGGGTGGCGCTTACGAAGCACGCGGCAATATCAACATCGTGGCTGAGTACAACATCCACACCGACCCCGAAGCCGCCGCGATTGTCCTGAACACGTTCCCGCGCACGACGATGGTCTCTTGGGAACTGTCGGTTAACCATATCGTGACGTGGACGCAGTTCGACGAAATTATCGATAAATCCGGGCGGCGAGTGGCGTTCTTCAACACTATCAATGCTCATCTGGTGAAATATCATGTTGGGCAAGATGGAATCCCGATGCCCGATCCGATAGCCGTCGCCGTGGCGATTGATCCGCGTGTCGTCACGGAGGAGGTTCACGCGCATGTGCAAGTTGAATTGCACGGCGCACTGACTCGTGGGCAGACCGTCACCGACTGGAAAGGCGGTCCGCGTGCGAATGTCATCACCAAGATCGATACCGCCCACTTCTGGAAAATGATGCGACAGTCGCTTGGCGCTGACTAGGCCAATTACTTAGTATTTTCCCTAAAGGCGAACGTGTTTACGGCGAAATCAATAAACACTTGTTGAACGTTTGCGAAAATTCCAAGTGTTTTGAGATATACTAGGATTGGTATCGATAAAAACTTACCTTTGCCACAACTTAATAGGAGGGAAGATCACTATGCGAGAACCCCAACCGCGTAAATCCTTACTAGTAGCGTTTGTCCTCGTCTTGTTGGCTTTAATCTTACCATTTCAAACCTCAGTCCACAGCCAAGGCGATGCCACTGCTGCACCCACCATGAGCAGCACCATTCCTGCCTACACAGGTACATTTGACGGCAATATTCTGTTCGGTATTCCCCTTTCGCTCACGGGTAGCCTTTCTAACGAAGGCAACCAGAGCCACGACGGTTACGAACTCTGGAAAGAAGTCTACAACAGCGCCGGCGGTATCGTCGTCGGTGGAAAACACTATCAGATCCAGACCAAGTATTATGACGATGAGAGCAGCGCCCAAAAGAGCGCGACGTTAGCTCAAAAACTCATTCAAGAAGATAAAGTCAATTTCTTACTTGGCCCCTACGGTACGAGCGCCAACTTGCAGGTCAGTACCATCGCTGAAAAGGCGCAAATCCCGATGGTTGAGGGCAACGGCGTAGCGGAAAGTATCTTTAACCAAGGCTATCAATATACCTTTTTGGTCGCGTCCCCTGCACCGAAGTACCTGCTGGGGGTCATCGATGCAGCCTTAGCCCAAACCCCCAAGCCAACCACAATCGCTATCTTGAGCGCAGACGACCCATTCTCGCTGGAAGTGGCAAACTCTGCCCAAAAATACGCCGAGAGCAAAGGGTTGACCGTCGTTTACTTCCAGAAATATCCCAACAACTCGACTGACTTACGCGCTCCATTGACT
This sequence comes from Chloroflexota bacterium, assembly GCA_040007395.1. Taxonomy (GTDB): domain Bacteria; phylum Chloroflexota; class Anaerolineae; order Aggregatilineales; family UBA2796; genus DATGFK01. The sequence continues at coordinate 4,048 of JBDTVG010000207.1, read as the reverse complement.
GAAGCAAAGAGCAAAAATCCCGACGTATTCCTCAACAGCGGTCACTTTGCTGAAAGCGTTGCCATTATTCAGCAGGCCAAGGAACTGAACTTCCTCGCCAAAATGTATGGCTTTAGCGTCGGCCCATCGCTGCCCGATTTCCAGACGACGCTCAAGAATGATGCCAACTTTGTTGTGGATGGCACCCAGTGGACGGCTGACCTGACCTATAACGGGGATGACCTGTTCAAGACCCCCAAAGCCTATACCGAGATGTTTGTCGCACGTTGGGCACATGGCCCATCCTACCAGAGCGCCAACTCCTCTGTCAGCGGGATTGCGTTCGTCAAAGCGATCCAAGCGGCAGATAGTTTAGACCCGAAAGCGGTACGCGACGCGCTTGCCAAGTTGGATGTAACAACTTTCTACGGACAGATCAAGTTCGATGATCGCGGTGTCAATATCTACAAACCGATGGTCGTAGAGCAGTGGCAGAATGGCAAGAAAGTCACCATTTGGCCTCTTGAGGCCGCTTCAGGCAAAGTACTATGGCCTGCACCGGACTGGGCTAGTCGCTAGCCTGATCGGGTTGAGACACATAAAAGCATTTAGCCACACTTGATTTGAAGCATATAAGGCACGACTGAGCGTGCCTTATATGCTATTGGGGAGCGTGATGGACTTTTTACAACACCTCGTTAATGGGCTGTTGCAAGGATCGACTCTGGCGCTGATGGCCTTGGGGTTTTCGTTAGTCTGGGGAATTCTTCATATCGTCAATCTGAGCCACGCCGCCACGATTATGCTGTCAGCGTATCTTACTTATTTCTTGTGGTCGCTGCTTGGTATTGATCCGCTGTTAAGCATCCCGATTAGTATGGCAGCCTTATTTGTTTTTGGCTTCTTACTACAAAAATATGTGATCAATTTTGTGATGAAAGCGCCGCCCTTGACGACCTTTTTGCTGACGTATGGTCTAGAGTCGCTGCTCGTCAACTTGGCACTGCGCTTCTTTACAGCAGATTTGCGCCAGAGCAAACCCGCCTATGCCAACGCTTCCTTTTTGGTCGGGGGGCTATACATTCCCTATACCCAACTGGCCGGGGTTGCCATCTCGCTAGGCTTAACATTGGCGGTCTACCTGTACCTCGACCACTCCAAATCGGGACGGGCGATCCGGGCGGTAGCCATGGATCGCATTGCGGCGCGGTTGATGGGCATTAATATCAGCAACGTCTACGCGCTGACCTTCGGGATCGGGGCTGCGTTAGCCGCTGCCTATGGAGCCATTCTATCGACGACGAATGCGTTCTTTCCCAACGGGTTTGGCATCTATAACATTCTGGCGTTTAGCATTGTCGTCTTGGGTGGATTGGGCAGCATTCCGGGCGTGTTGGTGGGCGGGATTACGTTTGGCCTGATCTACGAGTTTGCGGGAACTTATATGCTGGCTCAGCGTGATGTTGTCATTTTCGCCATCTTGATCCTTGTCCTTGTCGTTAAGCCAACTGGATTGCTAGGTCGGGAAGGATATGGGGGTCGATGAACTTACTGATTTTCCTCGTGGGCATTATTCTGGCAGTGATTGCGGCACGCCCCAAGATCAACCCGAAGATTCGATGGACGGCGATTATTATTCAAATCGCCATTCTGGTGATCGCGCCGCTTGTGACGAAATCGACGGCTATCCTGTTTGATGCTCTCACCGCGATGTGTATTGCCTACGGCTGGAACTTCATTGGCGGCTATACGGGTTACGCTTCATTTGGCAATGCGGCCTTTTTGGGGCTAGGAGCCTATGTCGCGGCAGGGTTCATGAGTCGCCAATCGGGGCATCCCAATTTTCCGTGGTTCATCGGAATTCCGTTGGCAGTGGTGATCGTGAGCATCGTTGCCGGATTGCTGGGTATTGCTCTGCTGCGCCTGCGTGGTCAATACTTCTCGATAGCGACCCTCGGTATTTTCGTCGCCATGCCGGAGGTGATCAACTGGGATTTATTCTTCGGGCAGAACGGGCCATTCCCGAATTTCTTTGGCGGTGGTCTGCCGCTCAATTTTCCGTTGGTCAGAGATGTCATGGTGTTGGGGGTAAAACTGAGCGCCGACCAGCATTTGTTCTACTATCTTGGATTGGCAACGGCTTTGTTCGCGCTGTTACTTACGGCGCTGGTGAGCCGCAGTAAATTCGGCTACAGCCTAATCGCCATCCGCGAAAACGAAGAAGCTGCCGAAGTGATGGGCATTAATGCCACCCGTAGTAAAGTCCTCGCGTTTATGCTCAGTGCGGCTTTGGCGGCACTTGGCGGGGCAGTTGTTGGCTTCAAGCTCACCAATATGACGACTGAGGCCGAAGCGTTGTTCAGTACGGTGAACAACTTGCAAATGATCATTGTCTGCCTGATTGGCGGCTTGGGAACGTTGTGGGGGCCTTGGATCGGAGCGTTTGCGCTGTTCGGTATCCAAGAATTGCTGCGGGTGTTTTCTGGTAATGAAACGTTTCTGAGGTGGGAAGCCGTCGTGTTTGGGGTCGTGATCGTCTTGGTGGTGTTATTCCTGCCACGCGGGTTGATGTGGTTTGTGCGTGGTCAGGAACGACTCACTTGGCGATCCCTACTTAAGAATTTGCAGGAGTTCCGGGTATGAGCAGTAGTCGTCCCTTATTGGAAGTACAACAGGCGACAAAGCGTTATGCAGGCGTAACCGCCGTTGAGAACATCAGCTTTGACGTTTTCCCGAACGAGATCGTGGGACTCATTGGCCCCAATGGCGCTGGCAAAACGACCCTCATCAACTTGATCACTGGAACAGCAGTGCCTACGCAAGGCGTAATTACCTTTGAAGGCGTTAAACTCAATGGGTTAAAACCGTACCAGATTAGCCATAAAGGCATCGCCCGGACTTTTCAGGTGGTGCATCCCTTCGCCAACTTGACGGTGCTCGAAAATGTGGCGGTGGGCGCAATGTTCGGCGCGAAAGGCCGCCAACGCTCAACGGGGGATGCCTTCAAAAGAGCCGAGGAGATTTTGAAATTTGTTCAGTTGGACGCTAAAAAAGGGGAGCCTGCCAACAGTCTGACCATTGTTCATCGGAAGCGCTTGGAACTCGCCAAGGCGTTGGCGCTCGAACCTAAACTGCTGCTGTTAGATGAGGTGATGGCGGGCTTACGCGGTGTTGAAGTTCTCGAAGCGACCCAATTGATCCGCGACATTAACCAGCTTGGGATCACCGTTTTGGTGATCGAACATGTGATGAAAGTGATTATGAGCGTGTGCCAGCGGGTGATTGTGCTGGATTACGGCAAAAAGATTGCCGAGGGAACCCCGCAAGAAGTGACGAATAATCCTGCCGTGATCAAGGCGTATTTGGGTGCCAGACACCCATCCACAGTTAATAGCGTCGAATCTTCCACGAATGAGTCTTAACCGATGACGACCCTACTTTCTATTCAAAAACTCAACGTGGCCTACGGCGATGTACAAGTCCTGTGGGATGTCGATTTAGACATTACTCAAGGCGAGGTGGTGGCGCTGGTTGGCTCCAACGGAGCAGGCAAAACGACGCTGCTTTCCACCATTAGCGGATTATTGACACCGCGCTCCGGTCAAATCCAGTTTGATGGGCAGGACATCAGCCAAGCCACCACTCAACACATTGTGGACAAAGGGATTGCCCATGTCCCCGAAGGCCGACGACTATTTTCTGCCATGACGGTCTACGATAATCTGCTGATGGGTGCTCATCGTCGTCAGGGACGAAGTGCGATTGAAGCCGATCTCCAAAAGGTATTGGATATGTTTCCCCGCCTCAAAAGCCGGATTAAGAGTCTCGCGGGGAAGCTCTCCGGCGGTGAACAGCAGATGGTCGCCATTGGTCGCGCCTTGATGGCAAACCCACGCTTGCTGTTGATCGACGAACTCTCCTTAGGCTTGGCCCCGCTTATTGTCCAACAACTTATCGAGATCATCGCCACAATCAACGCTGCGGGCATGACGATTTTAATCGTTGAACAAGATGTGCAGGTCGCGTTGGAAATCGCGATACGGCAGCAAAACGCCGATGGTCTCGGCCT
>JBDTVG010000206.1:0-43029 GCA_040007395.1 Chloroflexota bacterium | reverse complement strand
CTGCCAAACCGTTCTCAGAATCGACCTTTTCGGGGGGATTTGCAAAAACCCCCTATTTCAACACCATCCCTGCTAACTCAGTGATAGTTGCCACAAAACTAGCATCTTGGCCCTGCTTCTGGCGCATCCGCCAGAAGTGGATGACATCACCCCCGATGGTATGCCACAATCGGCGTAGCAATGCCAAAATGGGCCAAGGGTTGCCTTCGCTAATCCGAAAACTCTTATGCTCATCATCATGAAATGGACAGTACCCTTTGCCTTTACTATCAAGCTTCACATATTGGGCAATAAATGGCTCAAGCGGGGCTACCTGCCTAATCTTTTGGGAAGGCAATCCTTCCTAAATGTCTTTTTTATAAAAGCGGGTAGGGGAGCGGACGGTTCTACGGGCACACGTGCCAATACCGCATCCAAAAAAGTCTGTGGAACACGCGCTGGATGAGCAAGAATCTTTATTTGCTCCCGAATGGTTGGAGCCAAAGAAGACATGCCGTTCAGGGCAGCAAAAGAATAGCGTTTACCCGTCACCTGGTGAAACCCCAACGGCAACCGGACCAGCGAACCAGGTCCCGTGGAAAGTGCGTCTTGCTTAGGATACAACTCCACACCCACAATATCATGCTCACTAAGCAACTGCTTACCTGTTCGGCGTATATCTTTGCCAGGTGTGGGTGGCGTAAACAACCACAGGTGCCCACCGCGCCGTGACAGTTCCAAATAGGGCGTGACACCTTCAGCAGTGAGGGCTTGGGCCATGCCTTTGAGCTTTTTCCAGCGCTCTGGGTCGTCTGCATCAAAGCATAAATATTTAGCTTCATGGGTGGGGGAGAGAGCATAAGCGCCAATCGTTAAGACACCTCGGAGGTGTTCCATGACGACACCAACGTGCAACGGTTTATCGACCACAAAATAGGCACCCGTATCTTTTTGCCGGGGGTAGTAATCATCACGTGATACAAAGGTCGCCGCAAAATCGGCAATAAGTGTTGGGTCAAGTTCTGGGGCTGGGGATTGTTCCTTGCTCATGGGGTAGTGCGTCATCTGCCTCTTGCTCGTCCAGCTTCTCGTAAAACTGATTGAGCTTTCGCTCTCGCTCGATGGGATTCTCATCTGTATTGATAGCTTCAAGTTCTGCCAGAAGAGCCTCATCATTTTCTGAGGTTCTATAATTTTGTTCCGGCGCTGCCATACCAAGATGCTACATCTTCTAGCAGCACAAGTTCAAGCCCTCAGTATCCTTAGTATTCTAAGTCCTCTGCACCACTTTCTTCGTCTTCAAAGTCGTCATCAGGATCTGATGCGTCTCCACAGTACCAACAATAGAAAACTTTCGTCTCTGGCTGCCCATCTTTGCCCGGCACAATCATCAATTCCATAGAATGCCCACAGTTAGGACATTCCCGTTCCGTGTCAGTGCCAAAATATTCAAAAAAATCAGACCCATCCTCTGAATTAGGTCTTTTATCACCATGCGGCTCTTTCTCCATATACCTCCCAAACCATTATCTCTACTACCAAGCTATACATTCAAGCCCTCGGTATAACATACAGTGTACATCCTCAGCATCTATGGGATACGCTTAGAGAAAAGAGATTTGGCGGCACGTTGCCGATTCTCTTGTCTAATTTAGTGTCTCAAAGGCTCTGACGATGTACAGTCACTGTCTGGGTCGTTCAGCGCGTCCATCTCCTCATAAAATTGGTCGAGTTTCCGTGTTCGTTCGATGGGGTTTTCATCTTGATTAATGCGTTCCAGCTTTGCCAAAAGCCCCTCGTCATTCTCTGGTGTTCTCTGTAATCGTTCCGATGCTGCCATTCTCGGATGCTACACCATCAGACATGATGAATTCAAGCACACGGCTTATATTGTGTTGTTCGTAAGGCGTATCTGGGCGAAGAATGACATTAACACGACCTTAACACGACGATTGCTCTGCGCTGTACAATAAAACGCAAATATCGTGTATAATGAACACAACATTGCCGCTACATCAAAGAGGTCACCGTGCCATCAATGCTCGCTCCGCGCCGAACAGCCGCCGGAATATTACTGCTTGTATCGTTTGTAATGGGTGGGGTAATTCTTTCCCTCTCGCCTAAAACTGCCATTGGCTCGGATCAACCCACGCCAACCCCTTGTACAGGTAGCGTCAATCTGGCTCCTACCTTTGTCCCGCAAAATGTTACTCAATCTTCAGGCGCGACAGCAGCGCCTATCGTCGTGAACGTTCCCTGTGCTACCGCCACCAGAACGCTGATTGCCAGCCCCGGCACTCGTATACCACTGGCCCAATCCGCTACGTTGACACCCAGCCCTACCCGCACTACGCAAGCAAATGTGTCATCCGGCAATTCTCCGTTGGTCGCTTCATCGGGAACTGGTTTATATGGTCGCTATTTTAGCGATATTAGCCTTACAAATTTTGTCACAGCAAGAGTAGATGCAACCATAAACTTTATCGATTGGAACGTAACTCCTCCACCTTTAACTTTACCAATACCTGCGCACAATTTTTCTGTTAGATGGACTGGGCAAATCCAACCACTTTACGGTGAATCATATACCTTTTCTGGCTATTCTGATGATGGTATCCGAGTATGGATCGATGGAAAATTAGTTTTCGACCACTGGAGTAACTTCTTTGGTTCGTGGAACACTGCCCCTATTCCACTTGAGGCTGGGCAAAGGTACGATATCCGTATTGAATACTGGGAAGATTTTTGTTGCGGGGCAGTAACAACCTTATATTGGTCCAGTGCTTCGCAAGCATCTCAAATTGTCCCCCAAAGCCAGCTCTATCCCACCTCACAGATTGACACGATAGGCGCGTTTCAGGCACCCGGTACATTTTTTCTGCGATACTCCAATACTACCGGAACCGCCAATCGAACGGTAACGCTTACATTTGCAGCTGCGGGTGACATTCCTGTCACTGGCGACTGGGACGGTGACGGTGTAGAAGGTATCGGTGTATTCCGGCCGAGTAATGGGCAATGGTTTCTCGTCAACAACACAGCCAGTGCTAGTTCGATTTCGACGTGGGATAAAACGCTTGTATTCGGCATTCTGGGAGACTTGCCTTTAGTAGGCCACTGGAAACATGGGCCAGATAGTGCAGGAGCATACCATGATGGGATAGGTATCTATCGCTCCAGTACGGCCCAATTTTTCCTCAGGAACGATCTCTCAAATGGCACTGCCGATTACCAGATGACCTTTGGTGTGGTCAATACGGATAAAGGGATCGTTGGTGACTGGAACGGCGATGGCGTAGACAGCCCCAGCATATTCCGTCCATCCAGCGGGATGATTTATGTCAGCAATGCCCGCGAAGTCAGTGGGACGATTACGCAAAACGCAAATTTCACCTTCGGATCTCCAGGCGATATTCCGTTTACGGGGGATTGGGTAGGTCTTGATACTTCCGGTGTGGGGATGTATGGATCAGCGACAGTCAAGCAAAACTACAACTTGCAATCGAATGTCACAAATGCTACCTTCGCTTATGGGGCTTCTGGCTTTACGCCTTTAGCCGGAAAATGGGATCGCTTTTGCGGCGCTGCCGACCAGCGTGTGCGTAGTCCGAAAACATTATGTATCGTAGGAGGGCCTACGCCGACTCCCTCAGCCACCGCAGTTGTTACCCTTACGCCGATTCCACCGCAGTCGTGTACTCTAACCATCACGGTCAATCCCAATAACCCACCAGCTAATGTGCGGCGAGGCCCAAGCGCAGACGATCTATTTGTAACAAGCCCTGCACAAGGAACACCCTTTGCCGCAGTAGCCATTGCCCATGATGAGCAAAGCCAGATTTGGTATGGCTTTTATCATCCAAATTTGAGAACACAATACCTTTCTTGGGTGGTAAAAACATCGGGAGTTTATAACATTAGCCAAGTTACTGGTAGTGGTTGTACCACTTTACCCCCGATGGAGACACAACCTGATGCCGCAAGTTGGTCAACTCCCACAATAGGAAATCCTCAATTGCCCTTGCAACCGAATAGTTTGGACACTAGCAAGCCATTTCGAGGCTTTGGGATGACTGCTGACGATTATGGTTTTGTATACAAATGTCAACATCCAGGGTTTGACTTTCCAGCACACAGCCCCGGTATTCCCGTGTATGCAATCGTAGATGGTATCGTTGTCGGAATGGGCGCAAATGGACAAGGAGACAGACCTGCCAAGTGGGGTGCGACTCTAGGTGGCTACAACTTGGTAATCCGTACTAGCGGACAGTTTGTTCTGTATGGGCATCTTGGAGCCATTGAAGACTCACTTTATTACGGCAAGCGGGTCAAAGCCGGCGATATTGTGGGTAGTCTAGCTGATCAGGAAGCTAACACTCATTTGCATATACAGATCAACGCATTTGTGGTGCAGGGTGACTCAAGCGCATCGTTAAGGCCCCGCTTTGGCGCTGTTATGAGAGCAGTAACGGGAGCATCTAATCCGCTTTACGTAACGGACATAATGGCATCCATCCCATCCACTAATCGAGGTAACAACCCGGCAACAGCACAAAGTGCAACAGGCGGAACGGCTCCGTGTGTAATCACAACGCCATATCCATACACGATTTACAGTAACGTAACTCTGAGCAATGTCTATGGAGACAGTATATTCAACTACTACTCGAAGAATAATGTCGCTACGAAATGCTTTAATTCATCAGTAACCGGTACTGGCGGTATCTATGCAACTTGCACATCCTTTAAGCCTACCCCTTCCCCTACACCTTAACTATGGAGTTCAAGACTATGTTCCATAAAACGTCCCTATCCTTAGCTATTGTTATTCTTTGTATCACCCGGTTGTGGCAAACAACAACTGTTGAAGGACAGTCTACTGTTTCTATCGATGTGTATACAAACCCTGCTGCTATGGTCACTATTGATGGGAAAAGCGTTGGAAAAGCACCTGTAACAGTTAAGCTGACCCTCGGAAAACACACCTTTCAGTCATCATTACGAGGGTTTCCTGAAAAAATAGTAGTAGAAAATATTGATGAAGCATCAACGTCTATTTATCTAGACTTTGATGATGGGCCTGATCTCACGAGGCTGAGAGGAATTGATCCTTTTCAAACAAGGTGGACCAATGACGGTCAGACGGTATGGTTTGCATTCGAGGATTCTACAGATCCCAAACAACCCCGCATCTATAAAACGTTGGACGTTAGTAAGAAAACGATGAGCGCCACTGCACACCCTCCAGATGTTATTGACGACGCGGCGCTACGTAACAGCCTGCATACGACTTCGCTGCTCTATAAATCTCCATCGGGGCATTATAAGGTCTATGGGATAACCGTAACTCACCTTGAAGAGGTTACTAAACGCACTATCGCGAATACTCAGCTCGCCATTGCTGATCTCCGGACAAACCAGCAGATCAAAACCAATTTAACTTTGCCGTATGTCGATGATCCAATGTTGCCATCTTATCAGATTGTCTTTTCGCCCAATGAAAAAGCGATCTGGGTTGACACCTTTGCTGAAGGCTTTGCGTCATTTATCTATTTGGAAAATGGACAGGCAACCGATCTTTCGGCGGTTGGCTTCAAAACCGAGGACGGACAAGATGTCTATGTGGAGAGAGCCTTAGCGGCACCCTCTGAGCAGAAACTTGCTGTTGTTAGAGGGCGTGTCGTGGGCGACAATACCAAAATCTGGCTAGTCGATCTGACCGCCATGCGTGGGCAACCGTTACCGATTGAGGGGATATTTGCTGCCGGCTTTACCGCTGATGGACAGAATATCTGTGTAATTCACAAAGGCGGGGTAAGCCGGGTGAGCGTGGATTTGAAAAAGGTCGAACTGCTTAGTGATGTTGTTTCTGAAAAATGGGGAATAGCACAGGCTTCATTATCGCCAACTTTGGAATATGCCATTGTCGGCACTGATCCTCAAGAAGCTGTTTATTGGCTGTATAAAATGCCGCCCTGTTAACCCGCCAAAAGCGTAGTCACATAGGCTTACTCAGGCCCGATGGTTGCGCGTCGGGCTTGTATTTTGTCGTAGAGCATTTCCTCTCAAAGACACTCATTTACCGATTCTCTCCGCCTTGGCAACGACACCCGTTTATAAACTGTAAGCGCATTGAATCAGCCGGATGCATTCATTATCGGGCTTTCACTGGCCATGTTTACCCTTGGGCCTGCTCTGTTTGCCTGGTCGCAGCCTTGGTTCTAGTTAATATTAGGGACGATAATAGAGGCCATTTACCTATTTGCTGTATTAGCCTCGTTACCACAAAAGGTAAAAAATGTACGTTAGGGGTTTTAGGCCGAGTGGGAGTGGAGATCCATGAGGTTGATTTTGAGCAGGGTGTCCCAGAGATTATCACCGACCAGACGATCCCAATGAATGGGGAGATTGCCTGAAAAGGTTCGTTTAAAAGATCAGTTTTCTAAAGCGAAAATCACGGATATTATAATAATAATTCTTATATGCCACCTGGTTTTCAGTTAATTCTTATGTCAAAGCCAAAAACTATCGCCTATCTCCGTGTTTCAACCACTGACCAAGACCTCCAGAAAAACAAGTTCGACATTTTGCACCTGGCAAACGAAAGAGGCTTGGGACGAGTTGAGTGGGTCGAAGAAACGGTGTCTGGTCGTGTGTCGTGGAAAAGACGAGATCTCGCCATGGTCCTGGAACAGATTCAAGGCGGCGATAATCTGATTGTCAGCGAATTGTCGCGCTTGGGCCGTTCGATGTTGGAGTGTATGGAGGTTTTGTCTATCGCCTCCCAGAAAGGCATCAATGTCTATGCTGTCAAAGGCAATTGGCAGTTGGACAACTCGATCCAGTCGAAGATTGTGGCGATGGCCTTCTCCATGGCGGCGGAGATTGAACGCGAACTAATCAGCCAACGCACCCGAGAAGCCCTGGCAGCTAAAAAGAAAAATGGCATCAAGTTAGGGCGACCTCAAGGTCCAGGCAAAAGTAAACTCGACCAGTACCGATCCGAAATTGAGGCGCTGCTTGCGAATGGGTCAACGCAGAAATTCATCGCACAACGCTATCACACCACCGAGGCCAACTTGAGCCGTTGGCTCAACAAACATGGCTTGCGATAGATAGTCCGTCACTCGTCATTTGAATTGATACCTCATGCCGAAAGGGAAGCTCTTATCCAACATCCAGCGGGCTGCTCTGACAGCACTGCCTCGTGCCAATGAAGAAATATTGATAGGGCAACACTACACCTTCTCTGAGCAGGATTTGGCTGCCATTCGTAAGCAGCGCGGAGTGGAAAATCAGTTGGGATTTGCCATACAACTATGCTACTGGCGCTATCCAGGACGCAAATGGGAATACCAGGAAAGCGTGCCGGAACACATCCTGGCCTACATTGCACAGCAACTCGGTCATGAGCCTCATGACATTGATGCTTATGCCAAAGATCGGCCCGAAACGCGACGGGAACACATGATCAGTCTGCGAGAGGTTTTCGATTACCACGCTTATAGCAAGACCATCGAAAAAAAGGCAGAGGAATGGCTTCTGCCTGCTGCGTTGGGCAATGACCAGGGTATCTTTATCATGAAAACGCTTGTGGAGGAGCTGCGCCGTCGCCGTATCATCTTTCCAGCCTTCTCGACGTTGGAGAATTTGGGCTGGCGTGTCCGTGAACACGCACGCGGGCAAACTTACGAATTGCTCACTCAGGGCCTTACCAAAAAGAAAATCAAACAACTCAAGAATGTTCTGAATATCCGATCAGGGACTGACAAAACCTACCTGACTTGGCTGCGTGAACCGCCGGGAGCGATCACGATTCCCAGTTTCATCGAGATTGTCAATCGCTTTCTGTTTATCCGCGATCTGCGTCTGAATCCAAGCGTGGTCAGAACTATCCACCGCAACCGGCTCCTGCAAATCGTTCGGGAAGTTGAACGCATAGATGCTTGGCGGGTTGAACGGATTGAAGATGAACAGCGCCAACAGGCACTGCTAGTCGCCTATTTAGTGGAGTTAGGCGCTATCCTCATCGACCAGGCACTGGATATGTTCGACGCTGTGCTGTGGAAACTATTCAAGGCAGGAGAGCAAGAACACGTCGAGGGGTTCCAGAAAGACGCAAAGGCGATTAATCGGATTGTTCGCCATTACGCAGCTATCGGGCGAGCGATCATCCTGGCCCGCAAGGAAAGCCGCGATCCCTACCAGGCTATTGAAGGCGTTCTGCCCTGGGATAACTATGTTTCAAGTGTTGCAGAGGCCGAAGCCCTCATGCGACCCGAAACCTTCGACTTTCTACAACTGCTGGACACCCGTTTTAGCGTTGCGCGTCGTTACAGTCCGCTCTTGTGGAAAAACTTTGAGTTCAAGGGGGATGCCAGCACACAAGGACTGCGCGAAGCGATAGCGTTGCTGCGAAAAATCGACGAGGAAAAGCTCTCTGAGCTACCGGCATCGGCCCCTACTGATTTTGTGGACAAACGGTGGAAACCCTACGTGAAAACAGAGGATGGGCTGCATCGCGGCTACTATGAACTCTGTGTCCTCAGCGAACTACGCAAGAACCTGCGGGCCGGAAACATCTGGGTGACTGGTTCGCTCAAATATCGAGATTGGGAGGAAATCTGGCTGCCCGCAGATCGCTGGAAGGCCATCCGTGACAGCGGCAATATTCCGCTGACAATTGAAATGGATTTTAGCCACTACTGGTCGCAGCGTCGGAAGGAGTTAGAGGAACAGTTCGAGATTGTCAGCGACTTGGTTGCTCGCAATGCGCTGCCCGATGTGACTATCGAAAATGATCGCTTCCATTTTCATCGCCCGCCCAGCAGCGCACCTAAAGACATCAAGCGTATCCAGCGCCTCATCAGCGATAGGATGCCCAAGATCAAGATCACTAACTTGCTGCTCCAAATCGAAGAAACCCTGCATATCAGCCAGTATTTCACCCATCGCCTGACCGGTGAGCATGTCGATGACCTCATCACGCTCTGGACGGCGATTCTGGCCGACGCCCTCAACCTAGGGCCGGCCAAGATGGCCGCTGCATCACCCCATACTTCCTTTAAACGTTTGGTCTGGATGTACACCTGGTTCATCGATGATGACGCCTATCGGCAAGCACTGGCCGCGCTGGTGAACTTCGAGCAGAACCTTCCCTGGGCACAGGTGCAGGGGCCTGCGACAACTTCCTCCTCAGATGCTCAATTCTTCCCCACCGGCCAGGCTCGCTCCGACATGGCGCGAGTGAACCGGCACTATGGTAGTGAGCCTGGCATCTTCTTCTATGTGCATACGGCTACGGAACTGCGCCAAGCCTTCCATGTGCAAGTCATCTCAACCTGGTTACATCAGGCTCCCTACGCTCTCAGCGGCTTGCTCTATCACGAGAGCGATCTCCAGATTGAACGCCATTTCACTGATACTCTGGGTTACACCGATGAGATTTCTGCGCTGTTCCACATGATGGGCTACCGCTATATCCCTCGTTTGCGTCATTTCAACGATTACAAGCTCTACACCCCTGGCAAGACGACACAATTTCCCCTTCTGTCTCCCTTCATTGGCGGCAGAATCAACGATGGCCTCATGGGTCGAAAATGGGACGATCTCTTGCGCCTTGGAACCTCCATCAAACTCGGCATTGTAACCCCGCCTCTCGCGCTTCAACGGCTCTCCGGTCATGTTCTCCAGAATGATCTGGCTCTGGCCCTGCGCGAAACGGGTCGCATTGACCAAACCCTGACCAGACTCAACTGGCTTCAGGACCCGCTGCTTCGATCTGACTCACAATCCAGTTTGCTGCGTGGCGAATCACAAAACTCTCTTCAACGCGCTGTTTTCTTTCATCGCCTGGGGCGTGTTCGTGACCGTGATTTTGAGAGCCAAAGCAACCGAGCCAGCGGCCTTACGCTCGTCACCGCCGCCATCGTCGCTTGGAACAGTGTTCATCAATGGCACATCATTCAGGATTTGCGAGCTGAAGGTGAAACCATCACCGACGACCATATTCGGCACATTTCACCCGCCCAGTGGGATCACATTGGCTTGACCGGGGATTATCTCTGGGACACCCTGCTCAAAATCAACCTCATGGATCTCCACTCCCACTCGGCCTAAAACCCCTAACGTACATTTTTTACCTTTTGTGGTAACGAGGCTTATTGCGGGAGAGCAATCTCTCTTAATAAGAACACCCTATAAATTCAACCCATCAGCAGCGGCTTTAAGTTCATCATCCGTAATTCCTAAATACCGCTTGGTAAAAGCAAAACTGGCATGGTTCAACTTCTCCATTATGATTTCCATTGGCACACCGCTTTTCCGGGCATGATAGCCCCACGTCTTGCGCAGGGTGTGGGTTCCATAGTTACCTAATAACCCAACTGCATGACAACTCTGGCTGAGCAATTGCCACGCACGCTCACGGGTGATAGGTCGTGAATAATCATAATCAGACCGCTTGGTAGAAAAAAAGACATAATGGGCTGGGTTGCGCTCAATACCAGCATACGCCACCAAATATTTGTCCAGCGCCTGATAGATGCTGTCATTGATAGTGACCACATTCCGTTTGCCCCGTTTTTCCTCTTTGATGGCAAACGTTCGGCGTATATCTTTTTTTTCATCCACGACCTGCCCAATCTGAAGGCTCAACAGGTCAGAAATCCGTAGAGCTGAATTAATCCCGACCACAAACAACAAGAGGTCTCGATGGCGGCCTGCCCCTTCGAGCTGGTTTTTAATCTGGGCAATCTTTTTCCGATCTCGGATGGGTTCGACGAAGTCCATGACCTTGGTTCTCCAAACGCTTCACATAACTATTGAATAGACCAATTATGTTAAATCAGATGGAGAAAGTCAAGAAGGTGAAAACTCAAGAATGGCGCTGTAGTGAGCTTTTCGAGAGTTGATTTAACACAATGCCTATTGTGTGTAATGAAAGATTTGCGAAGTCAGAGCATGGACTAAATACTGTGAATACAGACAATGATTTATGGCATTGCCCTCCCGAGGCTATTTGAACGCGCTTGTTGTTGCCATGGCCCATTCGCCAGCCAAGAATCATATTTTGGTATAAACTCTAGCATAATTTAAGTGAATTTTGATTACGTTTCCAATACAACTGGCATAAGGCTATCAACATGGATCGCCAATTGATCGATTATCTTAAATCGGGCAAAGCTTGGGTGTTAGTAGGTTCTGGCCCATCTATTGCTATGAAGTACCCCTCATGGAAAACATTAGCAGAACATGCGGTACAAACAGCAAGACATGAAGTCCGAGGACGCAGTCTTACCCAGATTGAACACGCACTGGCCCAAGGCAATTTTCCTCAAGTTTTCGAGGAAGCAAAAGTGTTATTGACTGCACCACGCCTCTTACAAGTTCTACTTAGTCTGCTAAAACCCGAAGCTACAGTTAATAACGAAATTTATAAATTGATAGCACGTTGGCCTGTTCCCGTTTATCTCACGACAAACTATGACGACGAGATTCAGCGTCATCTCATTGAATTGGGTGAGGCTTACATCACGTATGATAATTCGTCAGATCATATGAGTCAGCTGATACCTGAATTGCAAGGTGCAATTTTCAAGTTACACGGAGATCTACGTTCAGACAAGGGGCTAATTCTTACTACAAGCCAATATCAATCCATAGAGAAATCACCAGATTGGCAATACTGGTGCACTAAGATGACATCTGTGTTTCAAATGAATCGCGTTATCGTTATCGGTCATTCTTTAACCGATCCAAATATTAGGTATATATTGCGAGCTGCCAAAGAAGGAGCAGGGGTAGTATTACCAGTGATTTGGATTGCCCCAGACGTAACGTACTCGACAAGTATTGAGTACCTTGAGCAATTTAGAATTCATGTGATTTCGTATGACAATCAAGATAAATCGCATAGAAATCTAGTTCAACTTATCAAAGCCATCAGCCATTTTATTCCTTCTCGCCCAAGCTTTCATATTCGTGCTAATATCGAGAAAGCTTCTAATTCTCCCCTAGGCACCAGCGCTGCGGCTCCCGGTATATTCATTTTCAGCAAGCTAAATAGAGGAGGAAACTTTGAACAAAAACGCGTTGAGATCATGGTGGCAGCAATCCAGTCAGTCATTCCTCAACTGTCTACAATAGGTGACTTTACTCTTCAAGCAGCTGTAGATCTGGTCGGATGGCCAAAAAATTCTCCTTTACCAGCAAATCTTGCTATCAAAATACGTGAGAAGGCTCTTGAAGAGAATCTGCTTATTACTGCCGGTGCACAGAACCTTCGCGTAAGTGACAAAGCTGGAGACGTTAGCTTACAGAATCAGATGGCATTTGAACAACGACAAAAACGCTTCCAATTGTCAGTTGCGCTTAGGCTAAAGCGAATCTATCCATCCCTATCAGAAGAAGATGTCAACCTCGTAACAGCTGATATAGAAGCTGCTTTAGTGGGATATTTCATGGAATGTGGATTAAGCCTTACCACTACCTTATTTTCTAACCAAAAAATATCTAACCAAAATGGTGTGCCCGCTCTCATTATGGAGTTTATCTCAGAGGCATCGAACAAGTATGATGACCTTTTACGGCGACAAGCATTTATAACGATATCACTCGACATATTTCTAGATGCGGCTGATAGTGAACGTGATTATTTAGGGCGAATGTCACAAGGTTTTTTCGCCTTTCACTTTCTGGGTGTGTGGGGAGAAGTAGCAATCGAACGTCTAGCACAAGCACGGAGAACGGTTTGGCTAATTGATTCAAATGCACAAATCCCTACACTTGCCTTGGGCGCACCAACTAATGTAACCTTCCGTGAGACATTTAGACGATTACGTGAAAAAGGTATAAGACTTTTCACCACGGAAAAACTATTTGAAGAAACATATCATCACTGGCAATTTGCTAAGAAATTTATCCGAGATCAAGGCGCTAACTCCATTTTTCTCAAAGCCGCTGCAACTGGACAATCACCATATAAAAAGTCAAATCAATTTCTAGAGGGGTTTATTGTGTGGCGAGGCGCGGGCAAGGTGGCTAATTGGGAAAGTTATTTATTCGCGGCCTTCAAATCCAGAAACCCCAGCGAAGTTGATTTAAGGAACGTACTTCAGGAATCAGGTATTGAAATTATACCTTTTCAAGACTGGCCTGGATTTTCAAATTCTGATTTTTCAGAACGTGAAGAACAAACCCAGAAAATTGTCGATTTACGTCTCAAATACTCGACTAGTTTAGATGATAATCAATACCAGCAGGAATTGGATTTTTCCAAAAAGGCACAGCCCGAAGCTGAAGCGCTAATCATAATTCGAGCAGAACGCTATGGGCAGTACCATATAATGTCTCAACCAGATCAAAGCTCACCTAGCTGGTTTATAAGCGATACATCACTCCTAAATATAACTGAGGAAGGCCAAAATGCTGTATCACCGAGAATTACTTGGCAATCGGAGGCATTTTTGCGTTTTGCATCTACCCTTGTACCAGCCAACGAAGAGCAGGCATCAGCACAAGCTTTTGAGACAATACTCTTGGGCATAGCTAAATCAGGAATTAGTGTGCTCGATGAGCAATTTATTGAGAATACACTTGGAAGTTCTATTGACCAAACGAATTTACCGTGGGACGATGTGCGCCAAATGTATGAAGAAACCTTACGAGAAGAATATGCTGAATCCTTTGAATCTATAATGGCACGTACACCGCCAAGCAAACGTCCCTTGGCAGCAATTCAACTTGCCAATCAAGCTGCTCAGGTCAAATCAAGACAGTTGGAACGTGAGCAAGAGCGTGCAGACACAGAAAGCAAACGTGCAGACGCTACTCAGAGAAAGCTAAACACAATTAGCAAGTTTACACTAAAGCAGTTTGCGAAGCGTAAAGAACGAGCCGAAAGCAAGAAAAAAAAGCAAAAAAAAAATAGACGCAAACGTTAATCTCGACAATCTGATCCTAAAAGCTGCCAAAGACAAAGATATCATCATATTGTGAGTAACAGTTAGTACCAAGCAGCAAATACCCTAAAAAGCCTTTGAACAGATTCAGAACTACAAGCGAATAACCCAAAAGATTCGTAGAAATTGGCTAGAAAATTATAGAGGCCATAGGCCAATAGCCGTCTACACACAAGAGATATCATACTGCTGGCGAATTGCCGTTTACGGCATAATGATATGGTTTTGAAGCCCAGAACTATGGCAAGTTCTCGTGAAATATCTGAATTCGCCAGCAGTATCAGAGATATTCTGTGAGATGAGACAGCTACTAGCTTATTTTCTCTCAATATACTAAAATCAGTATAATGGCAGAAAATCAAGAGTGGACCATTGTTTTCTATACGGATGAACAGGATAGCAGCCCCATTGAAGCATTTCTGGATGGGCTTGACCAAAAGACAAAAGCACGATTTCTCTGGTCAATTGAGCAATTGCGCATCCGCAACGTCCACGCCAGTGAACCGCTAGTCAAGCACATTGAAGGGAAGCTCTGGGAACTCAGACGAGCCAGTGACGGCAATATTTATCGCTTGCTGTACTGCTTTTTCACAGGGCGACTGATTGTGTTCGTACATGGCTTTCAGAAAAAAACAAACAAAACGCCACGCCGCGAGATTGAGATCGCACAGCAGCGTATGGATGATTTCATCAAACGGAAAGGAGGTGCATAACAATGGCAAAAAAAGAACATCATGACCCGGTAGAAGCCGGAGCGCACGCTTACCAGGAATGGCGCGATAAGCAACTGACCGACCCAGCGTTTCGCGCCATTTATGAGGAAGAAGCCGCCAAAAGCGAATTGTGGTTACAACTGGTGGAAGCCCGGCAAAAAGCGGGCTTAACCCAACAGCAAATGGCCCAGCGCCTGGGCGTATCCCAGGCTCAAGTCGCTCGGATTGAAAAACGAGGCTACGACGCTTATACCCTCACAACCCTACGCCGCTATATTACCGCGTTAGGGGAGGGATTCTTCCTAGAAGTGAAAATCCACATCCCAGACGATAAAGCGGGGGAGAAGTCTGCTGAAGATATGCCGCGTCCTCATCAGTTTGTCTGAACCAAGGTTATAGCAGGGAAAAAGGAGGTGCACGCTCCTATTTCTATGACATAACGCAGAGTCTGCCATCCCGTACACTTTCCGTGCCAATCACCTCCGGCAACCGCTCTCGTTCCGCGCTGGGTATATCGGCTCCTGGACTAAGCAGAATCTCCAGCATCATGCGAGGGCTGTATTCGACCAGTTCACCCGTTTCCACGTTAGCCAACACTGCACCGCGTTTTCGCCAGGTCGTCGTCTGCTCCATCAACTTGATAGCCCATACTTCACACCAGCGGGGATCAAAGCCTAGGCCGTAGTATCGGCTACTGACGGGCTGCTTTACCTGTCGGGAGGGGTTCTCTGGCGGTCTGACCTGGCGAGACCTGGGCAGTGGTTGGGTAGCCGAGGCAATCACCTGGTGGCTAGCCTGTTGATAACGCACCCATACCTGTGCGCCTGCGGCTAACTCATACGTTACAAAGTCTTGCTGCTCCGGCCCAAAGCGCCGCTCGCGCACCATCGTTTCTCCCCGTAGACTGATCACCCGCACGGGATAGCCTTTCAGGCTAGAGTCATAGGCGGCCTCAATCGCCGCAAACTCAGCCACCGAGGTGATAGGTTGGTCAGTCACCTGTGGCTCATTAGTGACACCCGCCCGATCCAGCACCGCATCCATGCTGCGGGGACTCCGGCCGATAGTTCGAGCCAATTGGCGACGACTCTGCTGCATGGTCGGGTTGGCTTCCGCCAAGGCACGGGCAAACACCCCGACATAGGCTGCTGCATTGCGGTACGTCCAGCCGTTTGGCAATGGGGTACTCTGAGATTTCTCCATATCTCGCACCAGCCGCTTGTAGTCCAACCTAGCCCGGTCCAAGGTAACTTGCAACTCCGGCTGACTGGTAATCAAGTCGATGCACTGCTTAGAAAACCCCTGAGCCAGCCGGGTGGCTTCGGCTGGCTCACACCCTAACGCCACTAAAAACTCAGCTTTCACCGGGGCAATGGTTGCCTCGCTGGCAGGAAAGTGTTTTTCCAGAATGCGCGGGGCAGCCAGCGCCAGCAGGTTTGCCCGCTGCCGTTGGGGTGAGCAGAGAATGTACTCAACAGCCTTCCTACCGCTCCCCGTGGTATTTCGTGGAGTTTTGCATATGGGGGGGAGTATCTCTAAAGCAACTTCTTTTTTCTGAGAAATACCAGTCTGCAAAACTCCCCAAAATTGCCCAGTGCCTGCTTTGAGACCAGACTTGAGAGTATCGATGGAGGTGTCGCGGCCCAACCGTTGACCTACCGTCCAGAGTCGTTTGACCGTTACGGGGTCGATGGGAGTCAGCAGCCCGGCCTCGATGGCCTCATGCCACAATTCCCAGGTCGGGGCAATGGCGGGGTAGCAGTAGCGATTGAGGGCAGCCCGCAGAGTATCGGGTAATCCGGTGGTGTTGCTCAACGAAGCTGCCTGTGGCAGTGGTCTCGTCGTTGCCAGCGCTTCGGTCACAAAGCTAAGCAAGTCGCCCTGCTTTTGTATTACATAGTCACCAACGTCTTTGCTTGTGGGAAGGCTGATTGGATAGACCTGGCCCTGCAAGCGAGTCTGAAGGCGACTCACTCCGTCTTGTCCTGCTCGGTCGTTGTCCAGACAGAGCAAAATGAGAGACGCTTTTTCGAGGTGTTGCTGAAAATGAGGAAGCAAGCTATTGGCGGCGCTACCGACAGTGACCGCAGTGACCTGCTCATGGCAAAGTTGGTCCGCCAGCATCGCATCAAACTCACCCTCGACCACAAGGGCGGGCTTCCCTTCAGACAGGGCATCCGCGTTGAACAGTGCGCCTTGTGTACCACCAACCAGGTTAAGGTACTTGGGTGATTCCGTGTTTCCTAACTGTGCTGGTTTTTGATGAAGGGCTGCCGCCAAAGCTCCCACAATGCAGCGAACTTTGACATACCACAGTGAGCCGTCGGCAAAGCAGGGAATGACAATACCGGGCGGAAGACTGGCATATTCGACGGTGTTACCTGTATCCGGTTTGCGCCAAGTGGTTTTTGTCCAGCGGGGAGTAAAGCCCAGCCGGAAGCGGCGCATGGTGGCCTCGGTGAGTCCACGCTCGTGGATGAGATACCGACGAACGGCAGCAGCATCGGGTCGATCTGACCACAGGTACTTTTCGGCAGCAACTACTGCGTCTTGGGCGGCTTGTTGCCACGCTGGTGAAGGGGGAGTGTTGCGTTCTAGTGAGACAGTCTGCGGGCGAGGCTGTCGCGGTGGTAAGACCGACCCTCCAACCATCTCAAGGGCCAGCTTGACCGCTTCCTTGAAATTGGCAAGGTTGTATAGGACCATCAGCAGACCGAATAGGTCACCACTCTCGCCGCTGGCAAAGTCAGTATATCTGTCAGATTGCACACCAAAGCTGGGATGCCGATCTGCGCGGCCCGGCGCACGGAAGAGCCACCAAGTTGCACCTCTGGATGCTGGGCGGCCTAGGACGGTCTCAGCAATTTCTCGACAATCAAGACGACTTTTTATATCTGAAAGGTTGGAAGAATAAGTGTTTGCGAATGCCACGGCTCACCACCATTTGTTTGGTGAGCAGGCTAACCCCGAAACATTAAAGTTTTGCCAATTTCCTTAAAAAAGGATTGCGTTTTATTGGCTTGTGGATATACTTTAAGTTAGTTGGTTCCGAACGGGCAGCCTGCCCAAAGGATCATACAGACACCCGCGCTTCTGCCAAGAAATGAGCGGGTGTTTTATTGTCCAGGACTATAGCGCTACTTTAGAAATTTGAAAAGTCAGTCTTTTACTCTCCCGTTATTCATTCCATTTCAAAGTTCGGGCCTATACTTGGTAGCAAATAGCCTGCACGCACTGGCTATTCTTGGTGTCCTGAAATTAATTGAATTGAGGAAGCGCAGATGGCGCAACTTGCGACAGTATCCAGCATTCTGGGAAATTTCCGCAGTGTGGATTCATTAAAGAAACTCTTATGGACAGAACTGAACTACGATCGTGCCGATCAATCTCTACCTATAGCCTCGTGGACAGAGCGCCAGCGCGAGGGAATTGCTGGCGAACCGACGGTCATTGCCACGACTAAAAGCGACTTTGGATCATTTGATGTCATCTATTGCCAGATAGATTCATGGGATCGGGCGCGTAGTATCGAGCGTGAAGCGATCAATGTTCTTCTGCGAGAACATCCTTACTCTTTGTTCATTTTCAGCGATTTGGAGCATCTCAACTGGCATTTTGTTAATGTCAGATATGCTAAGGACGAAAAAGCGCGTCGTTTGTTCAGACGTATTACGGTCGGCCAATTTGAACGGCTCCGTACTGCCACAGAACGATTAGCTTTGCTTGACCTAGCCTCGCTTAGTCCAGATCTGTTTGGCCTATCGCCGCTGGCGATTCAGCTGCGGCACGATGAAGCCTTCGATGTTGAGGCTGTCACTGAAGATTTCTTCAGAGACTACAAACGAGTCTTTTCCGATTTGCAGGAGCATCTACGACTTGAGACCAAAGATGCAGTCTGGGCGCATGATTATGCCTTGCAGTTGCTCAACCGACTTATGTTCCTTTATTTCATCCAGCGTAAACGGTGGTTAGACAATGACCCGGACTTTATGCGCAATTTCTGGGACGCTTATAAAGACAACCACGGAGCAGAGGATACCTACTTTGACCATTGGCTGTCGGTGTTGTTCTTTGAAGCCTTCAATGAGAAGTTTCAGGCGGGGCGTAGCGACCGCCAGTATTTACCTGAAAATTTCCGCAATGCGCTGGCACAAGCCCCCTACCTAAACGGCGGCCTTTTCGCACGCAATGCGCTGGATGAACAATATGCCGCTCACTTACCTGATACCTTCTTCGAGTCGCTTTTTGACCAATTTGACAGTCAGACACCCGGCTTCCTCGAACGCTATAATTTCACTATCACCGAAGATACGCCATTTGACCAGGAAGTGGCGGTAGACCCGGAGATGATCGGCAAGGTCTATGAGAGTCTGGTCAACATCGCTTTTGAGGGTGTGGACGAAACCGATCAGCGTGGTGATGCGGGCATCTTTTATACTCCCCGCGTCGAGATTGATTTGATGTGTCGATTGACTCTGCTAGATTACACGACCAACCATCTCGACCAGGAATGGCGGTCACTGCTCCGTAACGCCATTTTTGCCTACGACCTCACCGAAAAGCGGGGAGCCGATGACGCACTCGCGCAAGCTAACCTTTGGCCACGTCTCGATCAACTCCTCCGTGATGCTACTTTCCTTGACCCCGCTTGTGGCTCTGGCTCGTTCCTGATTGGCATGTTGAGTATTCTTGATGATTTGCAGGCTCGCACCAATGTCCAGCTTGGAATCCAAGAAACGCCCTATGAACGCCGCAAGCGCATCATTGGTCAAAGTCTCTACGGTGTGGATGTAATGAAGTGGGCAGTACATGTAGCTGAACTGCGTCTATGGCTGCAATTGGTGGTGGAGACCGACCTGCATCCCGCCGAACTCAAGTTCCGTCCTCTCCTACCTAATCTTTCGTTCAAGGTTCGGGCGGGTGACTCGCTGGTACAAGATGTCGGTGGAATCAACTTCTCTCTGCATCATCCGTACGCTGATATTCCAGCCTCACTCAAAGGCAAACTCACTCAACTCAAGGCTGAGAAACTCAAGTTCTTCAATGGCGACCAAATAGCTAAATATCGCACTGAGGACGCACTTCGCCAGCAGGAACTTGCGCTTTTCCGCGAGATTCTTGGCGGGCGGACAAACGTCCTTGAAGAACGTATCAAGAGCAAACGCCGCACGGCGCAAGAGCGTAATGTAACGCAGCCCTCGTTAATAAAAGAAGTGCAAGCCGAAGATAACGCCAAAGGCGTAGCCGAGGCTGAAGCCGAAGCCGAAGCGTTGCAGAGCGAATTGGAGCAGGTTAGATCCGCTCTGGCTGCCCTTAAACAGGTGAACGATGTACCCTTTGTGTGGGACATCGCTTTTGTCGAAATCTTTGAAGGTGAGCGCAATGGCTTTGACATGGTGGCCGGCAATCCGCCCTATGTGCGTCAAGAGAAAATTGCCCCGCCCACTTTGAATGAGGAAGATTATGCTCCCGATGAGTGGAAGAAACTCAAGGACAGCTACAAAACCAGACTCCAAGCCTCTGCTGCTGCCGCTTTCCCCAAATTCTTTGGCTACAAATCGGCTAGTGGTCAAGTAGCTCGCAAACTGGACGGCAAGAGCGATCTATATATTTACTTCTATCTGCACGGCCTCAGCCTGCTCAACTCCCACGGAGCATTTGCTTTCATCACTTCCAACTCCTGGCTGGACGTGGGATACGGCAAGGAATTGCAGGAGTTTTTACTCAAGCATGGTCATGTGCGCTTGCTGATTGACAATCAGGTGAAACGCAGTTTCAAGCAAGCCGATGTGAATACCGTGATTGCCTTGCTTGGCCCCACCGACGATGCCTACACCAATGGATTGGAAAAGGATGCACGTTTTGTGATGTTCACAGTGCCATTTGAGCAGGCGCTCTCGTCGGTGCTATTTGCCGAGATCGAAGAAGTCGCTGACCGTCTCACGCGCCAAGAGTTCCGCGTCTTCCGCAAACGGCAGGGTGATTTGCTGGAAGAAGGATTGGAACTTCCAGAGGAAGACGAAGAAACCCCACACCGTACTCTAAAAGCTCCCCGTTATACCGGCAACAAATGGGGCGGTAAATATCTGCGTGCACCGGAAATCTACTTCACAATCTTGTCAAAAGGCAAATCACGTACTGAACAATTGGCAACGTACTTTAAGGGAGAACGTTACCTTAACACAGGGGGAGCAGACGGGTTTTTCATTCCCACAAGCGTTACCAATCTTCGAAATGGGAAATATCAAGTTTTCAATGATCATGTGACAATCGCTAAGAGCCAACCATTTGAGGGCGAACTCGACGAGAAATACCTTGTGCCATTGATAAAGGACTATACCAAAAGCGACAAGCGAATTGAAATTCGCGGACATGACGCGTATTGTGTCGTCATCAAGGGAGACCCCAATTCGCACGCTCGAAAGTATATCGAATGGGGTGAATTGCAACGATATCATCTACGTTCGGCTACGAAGAACCAGAGTCCTTGGTACAAACCTACTAATCAAATGCTCCAAGGAGCCAAGATACTTGTTCCTCGTAGTTTCAACGATACTTTTGTGATATACCATAATCCGCATTCTTATTTGTCTCTGCGATTCTATAGGCTTCATCCGATTCATGGAAAAACTACTCAGCTTATCGCGTTTCTTAACTCTACACTTGTTGCCTTGATGCTTGAAACTCTCGGCAATAAGAATCTAGGACAAGGTGTACTTGATTTCTTCATGGCAGATTTCTTAGCCTTGCGTATACCAATAATTTTGGAAGACGAGCTTGATGATGCCTACAAAAAAATTTGCAGCCGCCCAATTTTGAATGTAAAAACTGAATACGGCTTCAGTCTTAATATGCAAGGCAAGGGGATTTTCAATCCAACGGATGACCGAATACTGCTTGACCAAGTGATATTCGACGCAATTCACCTGACACAATATGAGCGTGATGCTGTGTATGAGGCTGTCATTGATCAGGTAGAGGCACGTTTAAAGAAAGCTGGAAGCCTCAGTTCGTTGCCCGACGAAAAAGAATAGAATGCTTACGCGAACGGACTAAACTATGAAGATGAACACATCATTTACAGTGTCATCCGTCCTATCAAAAAAGCGGTTCAATGTGCTATGTTTTATCAGTCACGTCCTTGGAAAACTCGATGAATGGTTTTTCCCCTAAGATTCTAGGAACTTATGTCAGACATCATTGATAACCGTAATAAAAAATTGGTAGATGAGATCAACAGCCACTTAAACCAGAGCGGTGCGGCACATTTCGCCGTTGGCTATTTCTTTCTTTCGGGCTTCGAGGCCATTGCTGCACAATTGAACGATCTGGGGGAGCTACGCCTGCTCATTGGCAATACGACTAACCAGCAGACCATTGAGCAGCTTGCTGAGGGCTATCGGCGTTTGGAACTGGTCAATACCGTGATTGAAGGGCAGGTGTACCGGAAACGCACCGAGGCCAAGCAGTGGGCCACACAAACGGCAGAGAATATCCGCGCTGGGATCGAAGTGATGGATCAGACAGACGAGGCAGAACAACTTGTCGCTACACTGGCCCGGATGATCGAAGATAAGCGACTGAAGGTCCGTATTTACACAAAAGGGCGGCTGCACGCCAAAGCCTACATCTTCGATCACAAGTCGCTCTACGACAAACGTGGACACGAAGTGAAGCCATCTACCCCTGGTGTAGCTATTGTTGGCTCATCAAACCTGACGCTCTCTGGTGTCAATCAAAATACGGAACTGAATATTGTTGTTCACGGGGCGGATAACCACACACAGTTGAAACAGTGGTTTGATAAACTGTGGAACGAGTCCGAAGATTTTGACGCGGCATTGATGGATGAAATGCGCCAGTCTTGGGCGCTCATGCCTGCCCGCCCATATGATCTATACATGAAAACGCTCTACACGCTTGTGAAAGATCGCCTAGAAGGAGAAGAACAGCCAGATATTTTGTGGGCCGATGAAATCACCCGCAAATTGGCCGATTTCCAAAAAGTCGCCGTGCGCCAAGCTATTCAAATGATCCGCGATAACGATGGCGCATTTGTCGCTGACGTGGTGGGACTTGGCAAGAGTTTCATCGGGGCGGCTATTGTCAAGCATTTCGAGCGGGCCGAACATGCCCGCCCTTTGATCATCTGTCCTGCCCCATTGACCGAGATGTGGGAACGCTATAACGAGGTCTACCAGCTTAATGCACGTGTGGTTTCGATGGGGATGCTCACTGAGCAGAACGGGAATCCTCTGTTAAATGATGTGAAGTATCGGGACCGGGATTTTGTCCTGATCGACGAAAGCCACAATCTGCGTCACCGCGATACGCAGCGCTACCGCATTATGGAATCGTTTCTGGCAACCGGGCGACGTTGCTGCTTGTTGACCGCTACACCACGCAATAAAAGCGCCTGGGATGTGTATTATCAAATCAAATTGTTTCATCAAGATGACCGTACCGATCTGCCTATTGCGCCGCCGAATCTGAGGGAATACTTCAACCTGATTGAAAATGGGGAACGCAACCTTCCCGACCTTCTGGCGAATATCTTAGTGCGCCGTACACGGACTCACGTTCTGCGTTGGTACGGTTTTGATTCTGAAACCCATGAACCTGTTGATCCTGCTCGTTTCAGTGAATATCAAGATGGAAATCGCCGTGCTTATGTAATGGTCAACGGACGGCATCAGTTTTTCCCGCGCCGAGAACTGATGACGATTGAGTACAGCATCGAAGATACCTATCAGGGGCTTTATCAGAGCATTCGGAAAACGCTAGGCAAGCCGTTGAAAGAACGCTTAACCAAACCAGGCCCGGATGAACTGAGTTTTGCACGGTACGGGCTATGGCGGTATGTGATCAAATCCAGGCAGAAGCAGGAACCGTATGTCAGCTTGCAGCGTGCGGGCGCTAACCTACGCGGTCTGATCCGCATCCTGCTGTTTAAGCGATTTGAGTCGAGTGTCTTCGCCTTTTGTGAGACGGTACGGCGGCTGCTCCACGTCCACGAAATGTTTTTGGAAGCCATGAATCGCGGGTTTGTCCCTGCCGGAGAAAAGGCGCAAAGCATTCTCTATGAGTCGGATAATTGGGATGAAAATGATCTAATGGATACGCTGGAAGCTATTTCCGGTCAATACAGCATCGAGGATTTCGATGCGGAGCGGCTTGCGGAAGATATCCAGCATGATATTGACGTACTGCGACGAATACTTGAGATAGTTGAACCAATTACGCCCGAACAGGATGCTAAACTTCGAATGCTCAAACGGCATTTAGCTCAAGTGCCATTTATAGAGGGTAAGTGCCTGATTTTCACGCAATATGCGGATACTGCTGCCTATCTGTATCGAGAATTGAATCCTGATAGCAACCGTGACGATATTGAGGTGATTTACAGCGGCAACAAAAGCAAAGCACGCATCGTAGGTCGCTTTTCGCCCAAGTCAAACCCCGAATATCACTCCGCCCCCAGTGAGTCGGAAATCAAGATGTTGATCGCTACCGATGTGCTGGCCGAGGGGCTAAACCTGCAAGACTGCAACATCATTATCAACTACGATCTGCATTGGAATCCTGTCAGGCTGATTCAGCGTTTTGGTCGTATAGACCGAATTGGTAGTGAGCATGACGTGGTTTATGGCTTCAATTTTCTCCCAGAGACAGGTCTGGAAAAGAACCTAGGTCTACGAGAAAAACTACATAACCGCATTCAGGAAATCCATGACACTATTGGCGAGGATGCTTTTATTCTCGATGGCTCTGAGCAACTCAACCCAGATGCCTTTTATGCGATCTATGAGAAAACCGGAGGCAAATCTGGCGCAGGTGCATTAGATGCCGAAGATGAGTACCTTGATCTTAGTGAAGCTGAAGAGATTATGCGCCAGCTACGAAAAGAAGATCCGACCGAATATGAGCGCATTGCCAAGCTGCGTGACGGGATTCGAGCAGCTATGCACAGTGACCAGCAGGGGACATTCGTTTTTTGCCAATCTGGACGATATCAGCAACTGTTCCTGATCGATGCCAATGGAGCGATCACCTCCCGTGATTTGCCGCGAATTCTTGGAACAGTCAAGTGCAACCGCGAACAAGAGGGAGAGCAATTGCCACGCCTTCATAACCGGGTGGTTATGCAGCTTAAACATCAGTTTGCAGAGGAGGTCAAACATCGTGAGGCCCAGCGGGAATACAGCCTATCTTTGACACAGGGGCAGCGCTATATCCTAAAAGAACTCCGCATATTATTTGGGACGGTTGACGACGAAGATATTAAGGGACAAATCAATCTTCTTGAAAAAGCATTCCGCGGGCCGATTACACGAGCAGTAGTGCGCGAACTGAATGTTCTGCGGCGCAATGGGGTAAAAGGGGAAGATCTGTTCAAGACGCTGGCGGGATTGTATTACCAGCACAATATGCGAGATTGGCTTGATCGCCAACAATCGCAGGAAGAAAATGACATGATCGTCCGCATCGTGTGTAGCGAAGCGTTGCTCTGAGCGTTTAAGCCAAACATGGAATCCGAACGTAAAACCGGGGATATACGGACGGTTCGGGGTGAATTCCTTTGCCTGACCCGGTGGTGAGGGGTACTCTAGTAGTATGGAATACCTCCACTAGACTCTACATACAGGAAATGCTGATCACTAAGCTCTTCGTGATCGGGTACTGCGAATTTCAGGGTGATACTGAGCTTGTCACTGATACTTATTGGATAATCCTTTCATAATGCAGGTTCCGACCCAACAATAACTTGAGGTCTTTGAGCAGGAAAAATCCATGTCTGCCGAAACAATGGCCGATGTGCAGGGATTCGTTGTAGTAGAAGTGCTTTCCAGGATAGTCAATGGTGTGGCCCGCTGGACACCGAGCGGCTATCCACCCGTTGGCCTTGAGATAGCCTCCGTACTCAGCAATCAACACATCAGAGATAGCTATCGCCAGATTGTCAAGATAAGCGCCGGAGGACGGGCCGATTGGACATGGTTCCCGGCATGGCGGTAGATGGGCGGTAAAGTCGTTAAGGGTGTAAAGGCGCTGCGGTTCGCTTTGGAGGATGAAGCATGGCCCACGACCATGCTTCAAATTCTGGGTACCTGGGAGCCGCATACTTTGGGCCACCGTGAGCCGATCGCCGCCCAGCGCGTTGGCAAGCCCGGTGAGGAGGCGATCACTGTATTGCCAGTCAGCCGTCGGTTCAGCCAGCAGCCAATAGAGATGAGTCCCAAACCCACTGGCGATAATGAGACTTGGCGTGGGTTTAAAGTGGGTAAGCATGGGATAAATATCCTGCGGTGGCTGGTCTACGTCGGCAAAGAGAGCGGGCAAAGCGAGAAGATCGGCTTTACCGCCGCGTTGGAAGGGGGTCAGTCCCAGACGGCGCGTCGCCATACCGACAAACCCGCCATAGTTTCCTTCCTGGTTAATGGCGATTAGTCGGTTGAGCGCCTGGGTCAGAAAAGTGTTCAAGCCTAAAGGAACATGGCAGGTCGGGGTCTTCCCCGGTGTTATGGGCAGAGCGGTGAGGGCAATTGCCCCCACCGATGCGTGCGCAAACAGAGTCTGAATGAATTCCAGACTTTCGCTGGTCATGGCGCACCTCCTTAGAAAAGTGACAGTTGGGTTGGCTTAAACAGAGGAAGCGGAGTGCTGTCTGTGCGGGCTTTGGGAAAGGTAGTTGGCTTCGGGGCAGAGAACGGGCTGTCATCTGGCGCTTCTAGGAGGCTGCGTGCCCGTTTCCGGCGCTGCTTTATCCGTACTGGCAATGGTGCCGCTTTGGGGAGCGTGGGTTCCACTGGCTGGACTAGTGCTGAGTGCGCAATGAGCGGCGCTACCGTGATCTGCGCCGGTGGTTGCTCTGGCTCCGTCGCGACGGGTTCTTGGATCGCCCAGGCACTTTCTACTGGTGCTGCGGTGGCTCTGGCGAAAAGCGTACTGAGGTCAGTTACAGAAGCATCCGCTTGGATACTCTTCGCCAGTTCCGAGAGCAGACTGCCGCCACCGCCGCTGGTCATCTCGCTTAAACCGCCGCTGCTAGTGTTGCCATACAGCAGGTTTGCCGCTTGGGTTTTGCGTCCCACCAGTTCGACGGCCTGATGCTCCATCAGGTCGGTATAAAATGGGTAGTACGTCTTGCACGGCTTATCCTGAATCAGCCGCCAGGCACGACGCGAGGCTTGGCCCATGACGTATAAGGAATACATTGGCTCGAAGAACACCAAGGTTGGGAAATTGATTAGATCGAGACCCGTCTGCACCAGAATCGGATTACAAACGAGAACATTGACCCCTTTCTCGACCTGGCGTTCAAGGACAGCTTCACGCTTGGCGGCTTCGACAGAGCCGTGCAGAACGAATGGCTTGGCAAGCGGCACATGCTTACGGATAAGCTGCTCCAGACGCGGCTGAATATCCCGGGTGCCTGTCTGACGGCAGAAGATGGCAATGCCACGCCCCTCTGCCAGTTCGCTGTTGAGCGTGTCGAGGAGCCATTGTTCCTTAGCATACACTTTCCCCTCATCGAGTGCCGGGATAGTGTGGGCGGGAATTTCGATAACTTCAGCGGAGTCACGGCTCAGGCGCTTGCGATGAATGCACGCTTCCGAGCGGTAGGGAGCGCTCGGCCAAGAGAGGAGCGTTTGCAGATACATGCCTAAGGCCGATGCATCGCCTTCCAATTTGCACTTGAACAGGTATTGCCCTAGCACCTGCTTGGCCTCTGTGTAGAGCGCCGCCACTTCAGTATCCGGCGTGATCGGAACTGGGATTTCCTCAAAATCTGGCATCTTGCGGCCAATATCCGGCAGATCCACAAACACGCAGTGATCCAGAATTTCGGCTACGAGACTTGGTGAACAGCCCGGTGCTTCCTTGGGCTTGTTCTCGATGCGCCGCTTGCCTGTGTATACGCCTGCCTTGTCGTAGCTGGGCTTGTAATTGACAATTCTTTCGAGTACCCCCATATCGCGCACCCAGCGGTTGATGCCGCTGCCCCATGGATAACAGCGGCGGATGGCCGGGTTAAACAGGTACTCAATGGCATAAATCGTGCTGGCTTGCCCACCGTAGAGCGTCCCCGTCAGCCCGATCACCTTGTGGGCAGCATTGGCAAGGATGCTCAGTGCCTCGCCTTGGTCGGTGGCGGCACTTTTGCACTCATGTAATTCATCGGCAATCAGCAGGTGAACGCGGTGTGGGTAACGGGTTGCAATGAACTTCGCCAGTGGCACACGTGGATTCTTGCGCCAGGTATTGCCCTTCTTCGGCTTGCTGAAGGTGCGGGTATCCTGCCAGAGGGCCTGACCGCACTGAGTACAGAAGTGTGGTACACGTGCTAGCCAACTCTC
Organism: Chloroflexota bacterium; assembly: GCA_040007395.1. Taxonomy (GTDB): domain Bacteria; phylum Chloroflexota; class Anaerolineae; order Aggregatilineales; family UBA2796; genus DATGFK01. Next base: position 15,018 of record JBDTVG010000206.1, on the reverse strand, counting down.
TTTGGCAGGGGTGGCATTAGGCTTCTGGCGGGCCTTCATGCCGTGTTGCAGGGGCTTGCAGCGTTGGGCGGCATGAGACACAGTGGAGTCGTCCACCAGTGCCCCGCAGGTCGGGCAGTGCGGTTCACGCAGGAGCAGGATGCGTTTGCCGTCGTTGACCGGGCGTTTCTCATCAGCGCCCCAGCGGGCAATGCGCCGATTGTGCCAATGCACGGCGATAGCCCAGCCTTCCCCGGCCTTGGCTGCCTCCCGCGACATAATACCGATGTGCAGCGCGGTGGTGTTTTTCTGCGCTGCTTTCATGAAGGCGCTGACCTCGACGGCATTGGTCAGGATTTTGGCAGTGACATTAGGCGCTGCTTCCTTGGCCTCACGCTGCCATTTTTCCACCAGATGCGGTGGGCAGATGACCAGATCCACCTGACCGGGTTTCATCTGCCCTTGCAGTGCAGCCGCTAGGGTTGCGGCCATGATGGTTTTGCCGGTTCCGGGGGTGCCAACCAGAATGACTCCCTTCCGCCGCTTGAGCGCGGTAGCACAGGCGGCAATAACATGCCGCTGCGTTTCGTACAGCCTGCCATGTTTGGCGTATTGCATCACACCAGCGTATTCGGTGTAGTCGAAGGTATAGAGTGGCGTGTAAGTGCGATCAATGTAGTCGAGCAAGGCTGGCTTGTGCTGCTGAATGAACTCAACTAAGGCACCATCCCCGCTCAGTTCATGGATAGTGCCCCGCTCGTCAAGCAGGGTAATGGTTGTGGTTGGCTGGGTACGATAGACCTCTTTCTCGGCGCTGTGCTCGTTACTCTCGTCCGGTTCCTCGCTGGCCCCCTGATCCAGCCGTTCTTCGCTCACGATGGTCGAGCGGACAGCCGCTTTGCCTCCCGGGGTGTCCACCACCAAGCCATTAAACATGCCAGCCGCTAGTACCAAGCCAAGCTGCCCGGCCTTGGGCTGGATCACCGGGTGGCGGATAGCCTGCTGCTCCGGTGGGGTGAGCAGCATCTGGATGCCGTTCAGCTCCGGGCTGCTAGTGATCGCGTCAAGCACTGCCTCGACGCTTGGTACTTTGCTGGTGAAAAGAAAGGTTTTTACGGTTACGGCAGTAGGCAGTTTGTAGCGTGGTTCTGGCTGCTCTGGCAGCGTGGAAAAGCCCGCTTGGCGCTCAGTCATCAGTCGGACAGCGACGGCTGGCGGTGCTTCGGTAGGCTGGCCTACTTTGGCAACGACCACAATCTGCTGGTAGGTTTCCAAGTGCAAGCCCGGCATGGCCCACACTTCAACTTGGCTAGCGTTCTGGGCCAGATACAAGGCCGCCTGGTCGGTGAATTGATGGGCATAGATGGCCCACAGCATAAAGCCGCTTGGAGCCACCCACTTCATGCTGAGTTTCAACATAGCGAACTCACGGCGTTTGTCGTCGCCGGAGTCCCAAGTATATGGGGGGTTACACCATACGACGCTATAGGCATTGCTCGTGGTGCGAAGCTGGTACATATCCCCAGTAATGGCGTGGCCTTTGGGCAACTTCTGCTTGCACAGAGCACCACGGGCATTGTCCAACTCATTCGCATACGGAGTGAGCTTCAAGCCATCGGCCAGTGCCAAGAGGGCCTCACCCTCTCCGGCGCACGGATCGAGCAAGCGGCCACCTTGTGGTGGGGCAATAAAAAGCCCGCACAAGGCGGGCAGATGAGCAGATGGAAATGGGTAGTAACCACCCTTTTCAATGCTGATTAGGCGGGGCATAGCGCAATCTCCTTTTTCTCCAAACCACGAGCGATAAGGGCCGTCCACCGGGCAGCGTCCAGGTGGATAGCGGCTACGGCGACACCACCGTAGCAGGTGCAGGGATAAATAAGCCGTTCGGCCTGGCCTTGTTGCATCAGGTAATCATGCCAGGCGGGAAACAGTGCGATCTTGACGAGCTGCCGGATGTGCGCCCCCAATGCGACCTTGGCCTGCTCCGGACTGGTTTCGATCTGAAAGGTCAAACCTTCGTCGGGCACTTCAATGGCATCCTGGTGGACTAGCGTGATCTGATCAGTCGCGAGTTCCGCGAAACGGCGCTGGTAGCGTCGGAACAGTCCGGCTTCGGGCGGTTGCAAGTAAATGGCGGCTGCCTGAGCGGGAACCACTGTGAGTTCCTTCCCCTGAACCAGCCGCGCCCAAGCTGCTTCTACCGAAGTGGCGGGTCCAGCCATATCCAAGTACACCGGGACTGCTTTATGGGTCTCTTGGTCAATGTGAACGGCTACGCCAAAGCAGTAGGCTGTGCCGACCACGTTAAGTTGCCCAACATAGGCACGTTGGATAAAGTTGGAAGAGGTGGGATATACTGACATGTGCATCATCCTTTCTACGGAAGGGATAAACAGCCGCCCGTGTGCTATGAACACACAGGCGGTTTTTCATTGCAGTGAGGGTTACGGTTGCGGATTCGGTTGAGTGGAGCGTGACCGTCTCCACAGAATAGAAAACGAACAGCCCGATCGCTCGACCAGGCTGTAAAACACGATATAAAAGCAGTCACGTACCTAGTAGGCAATGAAGAATTCCGGCTTGGTACGTTTCCGCCCTGTGTCCTTGCGGCTCTTGACGTGCCGTTTAGCCTTGGCGCGTCAGCACTCTGCAATCTGCCGTGCGCTCGTAGCCAAAGCCTTTTTCACGCCGCACAGCACACCGGGGACGAGTCTTAGTCGCCGCCTCAGCGCATCAATTGCAAAGCGGTGGCCTCCCGGTTTTGCCTTTGGCATGACCAGGCTGTCCCGCAAGTGATGATGACCGCTTCTCCTGACCGCTCGTTGATCGGGGTTTCACCGGATAATCCGGTGTCCATGACGGAGATGCTATCTCGCCCCGACAAGCGGCCTAAGCTGGTGGCCGTTCTTTGGTCACGGGTTCCGTCGTCTACCGGATGACCGTGAACGCACCTTCCTCACTGGCCTGCTGCAAGGCCGCCAGCGCTGCTGGTGCGCTGATTTCGCGCGGCCACAGCGTGGGCGACTGTCCAGCCAAGCCGTACTCGGCTGGTTTTTCGGGCGTGAGTCAGGCAGCCGGTCGCGTGAAACGCGATCGGCTACTGACGGCACAAGCCATCGCCCGAAAAAGGCTTGACAGTCGGGTGCCCGCGTCTGTGGTAAACTTGCCGCGCAACGCACCTGCAAGCTGCGGAGCACCCCCTTGAGGGGGTGCGTAGCCCCAAGGTTGTCAACCACACGGGGGTGATTCAGAAGGCAGAGGTCAATACAAGACTGTAATCCTATTTCCGCCGCCGCTGCTCTTTCTCAAGTAGCGAGGTGAGCCGCCTGTTTAGCTCTAAAAGCTGCTCGGTAACTTCAAAATACTTCCGGCGAAATTCTTCTTTTTCTTCTCCCATTTGTTCTAACCGCTGGCGGAGTTCATCACGTTCATTTCTAAGCGCCTGCACCTGCACCTCATATTGCTGCTGAATGGCAGTCAATCGTGTTTCAGCGGCTTCTCTGGGCATGAGGGCAATGTCATCGTTTGTAGTTGCGGGCATGGGCGGCAGATTATGCCAGTCACTTTCCTGGGCTGTGCCTAGAACCGCGGTGATTTCATCTGCGGGCATGTTTTGGTCTTTCATCTGTCCTATCCACAACATGATACGCACATCTTGGTCGCTAAACGACCGCCTCGCGCCGTTGGAAACGGTGGCTGATGGGGAAAGAAATTGCGCAAAGTCTTTTCCCGCCCATTTTCGGAGCGTTACATCGGCAATGCCTAGCTGTTTGGCAAGTTCTTGTGGTTTCATAGTCCTCCCATTATGCCTGGAAACACTTACGCTGCCCAAAGCATAGCGCAAAATAGTGTTACGTATCAGATATACCGCTACAAAGCGCTATATGTGACATACAAGTGACAAAAAAGTGGTATACTATGACACATCGTTAACACTTGGAGAATAATCCATGCCTGCAAAAGGGAAAAAGCACCCAACCCCAAGCATCTATCCCCTAGCCTCGTACGACCTAGGCAACGCCAGCGCCAAGATTAAAACCGCCGACCTCGCCACCGAATTTCGCAGCATCGCCGGACGGCTATCGCAGAGTCATGCCTTTGGAAAAATCACGTCCCCCCTAGTTTTCACCTCTGAGGGAGAAACGCTGGTTTTTGGTGATGATGCACGCGATTTAATTGATGGCGAACCAATAGCCTACACCGATATGTCACGGTACACGGATGGGTTTTATCGCAAGCTCTTTGCGGCGGCACTATGGCGCTCTTTTCAACACATCGCCACCGAGGGCATTGTGTATCCCACCGTCGCCTGTGCTATACCCGTTTCTGAGTTTGCAGACGGCAAAGCCGATCAGGTCAAAAAGACGGTTGATGGAGCGTATGTGATTGACGGTCTGGACGGAAAAAGCCTCTACGCCACAATCAAGCCAGAAAACCTCATCATTCTGCCCGAAGGGGCAGGCAGTTACTTCCAAGCGCTGTACGCTGCCGGGTCCGAGCTGGCCTCGCGGGAAGTTGCCATCATTGATATTGGATACTACACGACCGATTTGACCATATGGAACCGGGGTAATTACGTTACTGGCTCTGCCAAAAGTGCCAAGCACGGTGTTCGGCAAGTTGCCAGCGCAGTACACCAACACCTCCGAAAGCAATACCACTATGAAGGCGATGTATGGGCCGTTGATAGTGCCTTAGAAGCCGGATGCATGGATATTGGCAATAAATGCCGGGGCTTTGCTGACCAGCGCGACGATGCCTACGCTAACCTTTTAGATGATATTTTGGCGTTCTATCGCTCCAACAAAGGCAGCCGCACTCCGGGCGTGGTTATCCTTTCAGGTGGCGGGGCAGATGGGGTGTATAAATTCCTGCCCGACACCCTACGTGGGGATGGCTGGTATGTTGCTTCAAATTCCCGTCGGGCCAATGCAGATGGTGATTATCTCTTCCTTGAGCAGCGGGAACGGGCAAAGGAAAACACCAATGGCTAACACGCGACGCATTCCCTTTGTCTTAAACCTGGATGACCCAATTGACACAGCCATTTGGGAAGTATTGGAACCGATGCTTGACCGTCGCCGGGCCAGCCAGTTTATCCGGGGCGCAGTTGCCTATACCTTGGGCATTGACGGACTCCTACCGATAGGCACAGCATCCAGCGCTCTAGAAGCTCCACCACTTCGCGCACTTGTCTCTGGGTCAATGCCCAGGACAAAACATACCACACGGGGAATAGCAGCAGAAATACAGCCGACGGAGAGAAAAGATACTGAAGGAACCCTCGACGAGGCAGTGGACAATTTTCTCAATATGTTTGGATGATAATTCGATGGGCCTGAATCATAAAACAGCGGTGCATCCGGCGTATATCTTTTTGAGAGGTATTTCCACGTATGCGGGTCAGGTCTAAGCTACAGGAGTGAAGCGTTGCCGGGCTTCATGACATCCTGCGCCACTCATCACCGGCATGATGAGATAACCCGTTGCACCTTGCCGTTAAGGGCGTGAGCTAGAACCGTCCCGCATCGTACTATCAAGCATATCATACAGGGGTATGCGTCTTCACGAGGTTTTCAAGAGGGCTACTGGTGCCCCAGTTATTCCGGCTTGCTGCCAGATGGGGTCTATAAGCATATTGCGGGTCATAACGGCTTCAAATGTGGTGAAGAAAAATGCTTTGATGTCTGGCATGTTGATGGCCTCAGTGCGTTCTTTCAAAAAGGACAAACGCAAGGCACTATCTGGGGTATCAATAACAACTAACCATCGTCCAGCATTATAGCCAAACCGTGCCTTAAACTGTGGACTTTGTATGTAGGCCATTCCTGGTCTGACCTTCTCATCGGCAAAGCTAATGCCTGAATGTTTCCCCCGATCAAACTCAAGCAGAAACCGCAATTTATCACGTTTCTGCGTTCCCGGATTGTCCCACCCCAACAAAAAGTAACCGTCTGGATATTGCAGCCGTTTTTGCTTGGCCCCATTTTTGTCAACATATTCCACTTGGTCAGGATGGCGGTGAAAATCACGCTCGCTAGCCCATTCCAATAGATGATAGGTAGGTAATGGCTCAAGCGCCTTGGTGACTGCTAGCCGCACATCATTAGTCTGCACATCATGCGTCACTTGATTCCAGCGTTCATAGGGTCGTCGCCACTTAAATTCTCCATACGGAGTACCCTGCTGCCCGGCGAGCAATTCCGCTCCGGTCTTGTCTAACCAGTACACCGTATACTTCAGTTGCGCCCGACGCTGGCGATCGGGCTTAGCAACATAGCCGTTATGAAACAGAAAACTCATACGCTCCATAAAATAGCGTTCATCATGAAAAAACATGGCGCGTAGTTGATAATCAGCCAGGATGCCATCGTAGTCGTGAATAGCCGCAATCACAGCTCGATCGCGGTCGGTCAATCGTATGGCAGGTGGGGCGATAGCCCGTTCATAGTGCGGGCGGGCCGATTTTTGAAGCGGTGGCGCTGCCGGGGCTAGCACGATCTCCATGGGCACAAACATACAATCACTATATCAAATCTTAGATAAGAAAAATACCGAGAGAAAGCGCACACGCGCTTACCCAAGTATGGCGTGCAGGCCACCACCAGCAGCCTTGTACCATATCGGCGCAGTCAAAATAGTTGCGGGTGTTATCTGGTCACGGGTCGTCAACCAGTAATAGTCTCCCCCACCGACTTGAACAATGGCTTTGCGGAGATTGTGTAAGCGTTGTTCGCCCGTTGTTACCACCAAAATACGCAGTGATTTGGATTGATAGCGTCGCCCATAGTCACCACTGAGAATGTATTCTTGATACACTTCCATCTGCTCCCGAAACTGCGGGATGCCCTCTGTCCCCCGGTCTACCTCAAGGAAAAACCGCGCTTCGCCTTTAGGGGTTTTTATCAATAAATAACTGTCGGGTAACACGGGCTTTTTTGATTGTCTGCCCCGACTATTCTTAATCCACACCGTATCCGGTGCAGCCCGAAACGTTAGTTCGTCTTGCCATTGAAGCAAATGTATTGCCTGATCACGGCACGCTCGTTCAATGGCAACCCGTACCTGATTGATTGCTAGGATATGTTGCAAGGTACGCCAATCTAACACAGCGCGGCTGGCAAAATGAAAGTCATCAGCAGTGTACCCATACGTAGCAGCCAGCACCGCAGCGCCTAGCTTGCCAAGCGTATAAATAATCGGGCTAGCTGCCGGGGCATGGGCAACTTGGGTAATGAAATGACGGTCCAGGTATTCATGATGGTAGAGCTTCTCCAATCGCTTGTAGGCAGGCTTTGGCGAGGAAAAAAAGAGCAGTTCAACCTGGGCGGTTTGAAGCGCTCGACAATCATTGACCGCTCTGATAATCTCCCCATCACGCGCCGTTAAGCGAAATACAGGCCGTTTCTCGGGCGCTACCCGTGTATGCCTGGGCAGTCGTTCACTCAAAATCTTGTAACCCGGCATCCGCTGCGGGCTTGCTAGAACCAACAGCATCATAGCGCTTCTTTATCCAGTCCTTCACCTCTACTCTTGAAAGAAGACCTAAATTTTGCCGTGAACGCACCTGTATCGACTCAATATCGAGTTGGTTTTGGTATGCTGGTGGAGGCGGCAACGTCCGCACGATAAATGCAGGCAGGGTTTGACCATTCACCCGCGTTCTCACTGCCGCTTTGCCCTTCCCTAACCGTGTCACATCAAGCTGGGCTACCTCTGGTTCGTAAAGTTTTGCCGTCAATCGCGCCTCATCCGGGGAACACTCAAAACTAATTTTTGTCCCCACATTGTTATTGATGCCGTCTCGCGTTTCTTCATCGAGTTGACCGATATATTGGTTGGCAAACGTCAATGACAAGCCAAATTTTCGGGCCTCAGCAAACATATCAGGCAGGGCAGATGTGACAAAAAGCTGCGTTTCATCAACGTATAAATAAAAGCGAGGTTGCGTCCTATCCTCTGGTTGCCCCAAACTTTTACTGGATAAGAAAAAGTTAGCCAGAAACATGGCCCCCAAGCTACCCACTTCGCTGGCAATGCTATCACCCTTAAGATTGATGAGAACAATTTTTCGCTCCCGCATCAAAGCGCGGAAATCCAAAGTCGTTGGGTGACACGACATACGCTCAAGCTGCGGTGACCCCAAAAAGGCACTCAACCGATGTAAAACAGGTTGCGTTTGGATGCGCTGCTCACTCGGTGATAGCTGGTCAAAATGCGTCCAAAAGTTATAGGTGGCCCGTGAGAGCCTGTCCTCTTCGTCCAATGTACGCACCAGCCGCCGCCGATAGTTCGCATTGAGAACAATCTCTTGAATATCAAGCGGCGTGGCCTCCGGGTCGGCAAGTACCAGTTGCAGCATATCGCGAATAGTCGTCTCCATCCGAGTATTGCTCCAACTATCCCCGTACAACGATTTCATGACCCACATAACCGTGGCAAACACCGTTTCCGTATCAAGCCCTGGTGGTGTCCTAAAGGGATTTATCGGCACAGGATATTCTTTATCAGCACAATCAAGCAGAACCACATCATCCATACGGTGTGGTGGAATGCTCTGTTGCAAAATATCCCGGATAAGGGTTCCATGTGGGTCTAATACCCCGACACCTGCGCCGAGAGCAATATCCTGATGAATGAGATTATGTAACAGCGTTGACTTACCCATACCTGTCTGCCCAGTCACATAGCAGTGATATTGTCGGTCGGGGCGGTTTAAGAAAACCTGTGTCGTTCCATCAGGCAACGTGCCAATAGGGATACTTGTGTCTGTTTTCTTTAGGATGTCAGAGTGTACCGATGTTGCCCAAACTATCCGTTGTTGTCCAAATCCGGCATGGGGCGGGTGCATGAGCGAAGCCAACTCTTCAGGAAGAAGCCCCAGACGGTATTGCCCAGCAAGGGTAGGATCTTGTTGTTCCATCCGTTCTATCAGGATACCTGCGTATTTTTCATCATTTTCTCGTGGTGATGCAATAGTCCAACTCTCTGCAACCCCATCCTGAAGACGGACTGCTCCCGTGCCACTGCACTGTATGATAGATGCCAAAAGAGGCATAAGAACATGGTTTCGGTCTCTATGTGGGGTCTCCAATGCAACGCGAACAGTCACTGTACCAACTCGTTGTGATAGCTTTCTTGCATACCGCTCAGTTGCTTCTTCTGAATACCGCAGGGTTTTTTTGTTGCGGATAATAAACTGATCAAGGGACCAGCCTATAACATTACCAGCCAGTTGGAGTGCAGCAAGATAAGCATCCTTTGTAGGAATATACATCCCTCCACCGCTTCGATATCCTGCTTTATACATACTGGTTGTGAGATATCCCTTAACTTGTTCTTCTGTATACATAAGAGGAGTACACAAGACTGTATAGTAAAGCGCTTCATCCTTAAGCAAAGAAGCCATTGTTTGCGTTACCAACGGGAGTGGGTCAGAGGTTTTATACGCTGTAACAGGGGTTAAGCTCTCATAAAAAGGTACGCCAGTTGCTTGTTTCAGATACGCTACATGCCGATAAAATGGGAACCGCGGAGTAGGATATGTATACGGGACTACCTGCACGCCAGGATAGTGGGAAGTAAATAAGGCTTCAACCGTTTTTTGATTGACTTTGGGTAACGGATCAAATGCAGCAACAAAGCGAATACCTTCCTGAGTCGCCACGAACCTCAGCGAAAACGTAGCCGCAGGCATGAATTCATACAGTGTCTTAAGAAGGTTTTGGGAAACAAGGGGTTGCCAGGCAATCGTTTGTGGAATACGTATCTCAAAGGTGTCTGCATCAGAAGATTGTGCAGTTACCCCGCTGCTTTGCAGACTAGAGGAAAACTTTGAACCTCCTTTTTCGCCATCCTGAAAAGCGAGTTGAGGCGGCGAGACACTGACAACCACGAACATAACGGAACATACGCGACACTCCACCATAGAGCCAACCCTAATGAATTGTTTGGTTGCAGTTGAAATCGAATTTTTACATTTAGGACAACGAAACGCCACCACACTCATTATGAAACTCCTTAGCCACAAATAATCAAGGCCGCTGTCAAAAAACTATTGTATCTATAACTTACCTTCAGAAACTTGACTAAATTAGTGTATCGAAAAAAATAATCCAACCAATATATCTAGCGATAAAACTAGAGAATATACTCGCGAAATTGGTTCGCTGAAACAATCGCTGGATGATCCAAGGGTAAAAGACCCATGATATATACGTCAAAGGCTTTTTAGAGGCACTAAGAGGTCAAGAAAGACCTTTGTGATAAAGGACAGACACCAGAATATTTGTATATGAAACCATCGTACCATCAGGCGATAAGGAGAGAAAAAAGTGAACCGTCGGCGCATAGACGAACGTTATTGAAATTGATGATAAAAGGCAAAGGGATATTCCAGAACATAACGGGATGATAGAAATGGATTGCTTATAGCAACAACTCCCTTATTCAACATCTCAGTCAATCCCGTCTTAAAAACACAGCAGTGCCGCCGCAGGCGGCTCCTTTGGCCCTGAGCGGCTAGCGAAGGGCAGCGCGGCGAAGAAGGAGGGTCGGGGGGGAATTCTCGCCGCGCACCGCGTCGTGGGCGTAAGCCCCGACTGCCATCCCAGTAGTGACGGCTGGCCCGCTTAGGGACAGGTGGCACACGTCCGCCGAGAGAGCGGTAGCGACCGAGGGGACCAATAGGTGTCATGAAGCCTTCACGCAAGTGAAGTGCTGAATGGCAACTATTGGCGGGGGTGGCAGTCGGGGGTTTGACAGGCTGCGGATAAGCAGAATGGCAAGCCCCCGGCGCGGTGGAATGCTGAGTGGGGGTCTGCTGTTTCCAGGTTGGACTCGCCCCTTTTAGGGCGTGTCAACAAGCTGGAACGGCACGGCCTCCCCGAAGCATTTCACATTCCCCCCCGCTCTCTCCGGCTGGCTCGATGCCAGCCGGAGAGAGAGTTTTGGTTCGCAATAATTGAAGGAGTCAATGAAGTACTTGGTGTACTACTTCACCTACGATCTGGCGTTCATTTTGAACACCTTCCGTATTCGTTCACCAACTGAATTCAATATCATACTCGCGGGTTGTTGGCACTGTACGTTTTCCATACAGCCTCAACAGCACATGAATAGCGATCCAGTTTGATGGAGTAAAAAGTACTCGAACACACCTTGAGTCCATCGTGGCCTGACGCACATTGATACCGTTTGATACAGTCGTCGCCGTTTTTGTTTATTACTATCCCCTTCCTCTTCAAAAACTTACGTTCTAGGCTATCTCTCCATAACCTGTTACTAGCTCTTCTTAGCCTTTGTGTTTGCTCTTTCCCCCTCTTAGGAATTCGCAAAATAAGAATTTTGCAAATTCCGTCTCCCCCTTTCGAGTTATCCACAATTTGCCATTTAGCCACGAAACAAACAACCCTTCCTTTTGCCGGTTGACAGGGGTTACCGGGGTCTTGCTATACTGGGCATGTCAATGTGCGATTCACGCGTGTTTTAAAAAGCTCCTTGCCGGGAGCTTTTTTATATCTGTTTCCATAATGAACACTTTGAATTTAGCTTGTCAAGAGGCGCTAAACCCCGTTCGGATGTTCGTCCGCTTTTCCGTTCGGAATACCGTTCGGATTTCCGAACGGACTATTTCATCTGTTTCTTCAAATACTCATCCAACGCCTCTCGCACAAAATCAGATAATGTCGCCTTCTCCCCTGCCATCTCTGCCGCAAATTTCAATTGCTTTAACCGGAGAAGCTGGTCTTCATAAAACTCAAAGCTATACCGCGTCGCCCTTCGCTTGGGTGAACGAAAGAGAGGTATATCATTTGAGGTAGATTCCGAACGGATTTCCGTCCGTTCGGAAATTCGTTCGCTTTTCCGAACGGATTTTGGTTCGCCCGGAAGGTGTTGGGGAGTAGGTCCTGGCTGATTGTGGTCAGAAACGCGAGCCACAGGGGATGCAGGAGTATTAAGCTTCATGAGGTCGCCATAGGTTCCCATAGTGCTATACAGTTAATTCGGCTTGTGCCGCCGCTGTTTCTCCTTTTTCAACATACTTTTTACCAGAGACAGCCGCTCGAATAAGCGCTTCATGGGCCAAAAGCACAATAGTCCGGGGAATACCTCGCGTAAACGCATAAATCTCATCAATTGCCTCCTCCGAAAATGGCAACTCATGGCCACCAGCAACCGTCCAGCGAAATTTCATCATTTCGCCAGTTTGCAGCCTATCCAGCGGCTTCAATTTGGCAATGTTGAGGCGGCTTTTCAGCGATGGAAGCCTATCAAGCTTAGGCTGAAACTCAAGCTGACCAAACAACACCATCTGCACTAAAAACTCCGTATTGGTACTGAAATTAAAGAGATGTTGAATAAGCAAAAGCATATCCCGTGACATATTCTGCGCCTCATCAATCAGTAACACAGGGGATTTCCCAGCTTGCTTCTGCTCAACCAAAAACCGTTCAAAGTTTTTAAGACACCTCGCGTATGAACGCGCTGTCTTGACTTCAAACTCTTCCATCACAAATCGCAGGAATGCATTGGTCGTTTTAAGGTTTGGGGAGGGAGCAAACACAATCTGATAGCGAGCGCTCGACGATAATTCCTCCATAATGCGCCGTGCCAGCGTTGTTTTTCCTGTACCAACATCAGCCAGTAAATAGAGCGGCCCTATGCTCTGGGTAATGTGATAAAGAATTTTTTCCTTTGCACTTTGGTGCTGCTCGGAATACCACAAAAAGCGAGGGTCAGGCGTTACTCGAAAGGGAAGCTCTGCTAAGCCAAAATATTTTTCGTACATGCTATAGTTAAAGCAAATTGCACCAACTTTGTCAATAAGTTGTTCAAACTTTGAACAAAAGTACACAAAAACAAAAAACTGTAGGCTCATGAGTCCTACAGCCATACGCTCATTGCAGGTCACAAGCGTCATGCTATCATGACTGCGTGGTGCTTATTCGCTTTTTGAATAGGGGAAGTTCACCCAAATTAATCGAGCGCAGTTAAGCCTAGAAATCACCGCTTGCACCCATAGGGATACATCATATATGATGTGCATATATGCAAACCCCGGTCAGAACCACCATGAACTTTAGCCCAACCTTCCACATCCGGCTTAAACGCGCTGCCGAACAAGCTGGCAAGCCAATGGCCCAACTTGTAGAAGAAAAGTTAACTCCCATTCTCAATGAACAGGAGCAGGCCCGGTTGAGGCGGATGTACCACGGCCTATTTGCCCTCGAAGGCATGAGTAAAGCCCCTATCACGGATGCGTCAACGACCATTGACGCAGTACTCTACGGTCAAGCACAGCAGAGCAGAGGGGAGGGGAGTGAGTGACCATTTTGATGCCTTGGTCGATAGCGATGCCTTCGTAGGTTTCTTTGTAGAACAGGATGCACACTTTCAACGTTGCCGATCAGCGTTTCAAGCCTTTGCTGGTTCAGAAAAAATTTTAGTCACTACCAATCTGGTCGTGACCGAAACTGCCTCGATGCTAAGTCGGCGGATAACCTATGCTATTGCTTGCCAGTTCATCGAATTTATCCGTGATGGTGATTTTCCCCTCATCTACCTAGACCGGACACTCCAAGACTCCGCCCATACAATATTTCTCGCCCAAAACCGTGAGGCAACCAGCATGGTTGATTGCGCCAACGTTGCTGTCAGTCGCTACTACAGCATTCCCAGCATTCTGGGGTTTGATGCATTCTATAAGAAATTCGGTCTAGCGTTAGTGGGGTAGGGGTCTGTAAAAACCAGTCTTAGCCACGAGAATACCCATAAAACTAAAGTCCTACACAAAACGAGGTATCTCACCGCACTTAGGGCAAATAAATTAATCCCATTCTAAGTTATTGCCTTGAGTAGTGCGGTAGTTAAGCCAATATAAGCGAACGATTAGGTCATCCAGACGATTTGTAGCAGAGAGTTGGCTATCACTATAAAGCTGTACTGGTTTTACAACCGAACCAGGATCGCTTTCTATTTTATCGAGGGCCCAGTCAGGTAAAGGTGTGTCATCTAATAAAGCAATAAGCACACGTCCCAAATTCAGTTGAGAATAATCATTTGTATAATATCGGTTGTAGTCAAGTGCAAATTCAAATTCTGCCTGTGCACGCTCTGAATAAATCATGTTCTTCGACCAAAAAACTACTGCATAACCGCCCATGTTCATACGCTGTACTAATGTTGAGCGTGATACTTTACTTGCCAGTTTATTGTTGGATCGGGGTCGCTCATCAAAAATCCAGGTGTCAAAAAAACGTTTTTCCTTCATAAAGTGCGTCAACCTAACGATGTGATCTCTATCACGGCGTGTATAAATCCCCAAAATCGGTAATTTGAGAGGCTCTAAATTCGCTTGTTTAACTTCAGCAGTCTGTGGATTAAAAGAAAACACCCGTTTTTTAGCCCGTAGAGCATAATCACGTTCAAAAGCAACCCAGAAAGACTGCGCTGAATATCCACCTTCTAAGTAAATTAATCCATCTCTATCAAGGATTGCATTGATGAGTGCATTACTTATCATCTCATCTGGAGCAACCGTGATGGGTGGGAACATGAAAGGTTCTACCTGACTCGGTAGGGATTTGTGTAGCAGTTGAAGGGACTCAGTATCTTTGTAGGAAAAAGACACGAAACAATTTTTGGGTAAAATATCATTCATGAGCAATGTCCGACCTTGAATTTATTATTTGTCCTAAAGTATATACGTCTTTGCGACCTTCAAACGTGCCACTTTCCTATTTGGCCGGACTTCCTGCTTATATCTTACGAACCTTTATTTGGGGGTTTTTGCAAATCCCCCCGAAAAGGTCGATTCTGAGAACGGTTTGGCAGCATAATGCCAAAGTTGAGGTTCGGTAGGATGCACATATTCTAAAACTGATTCTAAGTCTGCACTACCGCTCACGGAAAATGCGAAAGAGTTAGGTCTTTATTGTATAAACCGCCAAAAAGGTCGGTTTTAGATAGGTGTGCTTCACGCCACCTGGTTGAGATAGCGATAGACACTCGACTTCGACAAGCGATAGTCAGTCA
>JBDTVG010000205.1:0-10147 GCA_040007395.1 Chloroflexota bacterium | reverse complement strand
CCTCATATTCACTAGCGGGGTCGGGCAGCGAAACCAACAGTTCTTCATGCGGTTGATCAATACTGAACACTTCGGCGCTATCGCGGTCCGTATTCCTGATCATCCAGAGTTGATATTGTTTTTCATCGGGTAAGACTGACACTTGTTCAGCGACCAATACAGCTCTGGTGCTGTTGGACCGCATCACCAAGGTTACTTTACCTGTTGTGCCGGGCTGTGCTTCCAATTCGACCCGCTGGGCTGCGCTGTCCGACAGAATACTGGCAATCTCGCGCTGATCCCGTGTGCCATACAAGGCAACGCCAACGATTGCCACAATAAAGACCGCCGCAATCGCCAAGATCCAAGGTCGTCGGCTAATAGATAGAAAACTCGTTGTGGAGGAAGCGGGAGGTGTCGAAGCTGCCAGTCTTTTTCGGAAGTCATCGGTTAGGTACGCCGGAACCTGCTGGGCAGGGACAAGTGTTGCGAACCCGGTCAGCATCGCTTCATAGGTGCGTAGCTCAGCCCGTGCTGCCTCGGAGCCAGCCAGAAACGCCTCAACTTGTTTGCGTTCTTCTTCAGAGAGAGCATCAAGCGCATAGGCTGGAAGTAGATCAAATAGCGTAGAATCGTCCATTTTCGGTAGGTCTGTCATGGTATGCCGCCAATTATGGCAATGAATGTTCGATGTTTACCATTAATACGCTGTGGCTGGCCTTACTGGATCTATACTATTCCTTAAGCCACGCATCGCGCAGCTTTTGCATTCCGAGGCGCATTCGTGTTTTTACAGTACCTAGTGGCAGGGCCAATTGTTCCGCGATCTCGGATTGGCTCATCCCACCATAGTAACTCAGTTCGATCACTTGGCGCTGTTCAGCAGGTAGGCTTAGTACTGCAAACCGTAAGCTGTTCGCCCGTTCTTGGTCTCGCCAATCGGTTGGCATATCAACCAGACTCCGACTATCGGGATCATCGGTTGCATGATCTTCGGCAACAATAACCTGTCGTCCGCGTTGACGCAACTTATCGATAGCAACATTTCTTGCTATGCCAATTAACCAAGCCACCAATGGCCCGCGTTGTGCGTCAAATTGTATCGCGTTTTGCCACACCTTCATAAAGGCATCTTGTACGGCTTCTTCCGTACTGACACTATCTTTCAGGACACGGTAAACGATACTATAGATCAAAGTGGCGTAACTTTCGTGTAACGCCACCATTGCCTCTTGATCGCGGTGCCTTATTTTATCAATTAAGGTCTGATCGTTCATTGTCAATGTGTTGGGAGACGGCTTTCATAACGTAAGTCCAAGCTTATCATGGCAAGGCCAGAACTGCCAACAAAATTACCGCTGAACGACGTAAATTAAAACTAAACAGCACTTCCAGTGTTATAACGGGAGTGCTGTGAATAGTTGACCTACTCTGACAGGTTACAGAGCCGCTTTGATTTCTGGGACGACTGGGATACTGCTTTCCTGTGCGGAGAGCCACTGCTCAGTCGCCATCGCTGCCGCGCAGCCTTGCCCCACCGAGGTAGCGACTTGCTTCCACAGCGAGTCTTGAATCTCGCCAGCGGCGAAGACTCCCTCAATGTTGGTACGCATCATCTTGTCGGTGATCACGTAACCGTGTTCATCCATCGTCAACTGCCCGTCGAACAGTGAATTGTTCGGATCGTGACCGACGAAAACAAACACACCATCCGTCGGGTAATCCTGAGTTTCACCTGTCACAAGATTACGCAGCATGACATGCTTAACTTTGCCTTCACCCTTGATCTCATCGACGACGGTGTTCCAAGTGAAATGGATCTTGTCGTTGGCGCGGGCACGTTCCTGCAACGCCGATTCCGCCCGCAGACTGTCACGCCGATGGATAATCTCAACGCTGTTAGCAAACTTCGTCAGGAACAGAGATTCCTTGATGGCGCTGTCACCACCGCCGACAACCACAACTTTCTTACCTCTAAAGAAGAACGCATCGCACGTCCCGCAATAGCTAACCCCACGTCCCGTGTACTCAACTTCGCCGGGGATATTCAGCAGACGCGGTGAAGCGCCAGACGTGACGATTAAGGCTTCGACGATGTACTGGGTGTTCACAGTATTGATGGTGAAGGGCGCGCCATGCGTCAGATCGACGCTCATCACCACGTCCATGTCGATGCGTGCGCCGAACTTCTCGGCTTGCATTTTCATCGTTTCCACCAGTTCAGGCCCTGTGCCACCGGGGAAGCCGGGGTAGTTCTCGATCTCGTGAGTCAGCGAGACCTGTCCGCCGAACTGTGGGCCAGCGATGACCACTGGCGACAGGTTGGCGCGGGCGGTATATAGCGCGGCGGTTAATCCGGCAGGACCAGAACCGATAATGACTACTTTTTCTTTTTGTACAGCGTTTGGCATAGTATCCTCGTGACTTAACATTTACCTGACTGTTGCGCCCGCAAAATACAAACGAGTGCTTCATATTCTTCCCGACAGTCGCTACAGCAGTCCAGATGAGCCTGAACGGCTGGCAGCAGCTTACTCGGCTCGTAGCCAACGGCTACTAACTCGGCTAAACAATCGATCTGTTCGGTACAAGTCTCGCAGTCCACTTCGGCTTCATGCAACGCCAAGATACCCTGCAAGAGGCGTACAATGCGTGGATCATCAGTTGGTTGATCGGGTTTTGTTTTATTCATCATGGCTCAATATTCCTGTTGATTAGACATACGTACTCTGCCGCTTCTTACTAAGGCAGATGAGAAGTTTTTGAGCAAGCATCTATAATGCACTGATTCTATTACTCAAACAAATCCATGATGTAATCTGGCGATAGCCCCTGATCTTCCAGATAAGTCCGTAGCTTACGCCGTGCATCGTGGATCAACTTATAGAGCGCATTACGGTTCGTTCCCATACGGTCAGCCACGACATCCATCGGCACGCCTTCGATCACGACGGCTTCGAGGGCAGCCCGTTGGCGACTGGTCAGCGCATCCGCAAACGCCTGACGGATCTTCTGTAATACGTCCTGTTTTTCCATTGCCGACTCAGGGCGTTCGGTTGGGGTACTGGTGATCGCCGTCGAAGTTTCGGCTTTAAGATCACCGTTTTCCGTTAGCGCGTCCAGACTAAAATCCTTATAACGTGCCCGCCGCATTTCGCTAATAGCGACCCGCACAGCGATTTTGGTAGCCCATGTGATAAAGCGGCTGTCGCCCCGGAATGAGTCAAGATTCGACATCACGCGCAAAGTCGCGTCTTGTGCAAAGTCCTCAGCCATTTGGACGATCTCCTCAGACGCAAGATCCGTTAGATCGCTGCGTTCGCGACTGAGGTAATAGTAAATACCACGTTGCAACCGCTCACGCAGATCCTCGATAGCGGGGTCACGTTGTACTGGGTCAGCAGTCAGATCTTCGACCCACTGCTCATTCGAGCGCTCTATCATGCACAACCTTTAGATGGATATGGAAAGCCAACAATGTATTACAACACTATAGTGATTGCGCCATAGTAAAGTGGCCTATTATAGCGTCCAGATTAGGAGTTGCTTACAAGAAGCTCATTATATAATGAAATGTCTCGCCGCAAGCCATGCAACATTCCAGCCGATCCAAGACATAAAATGCTAACTGGGAAGGACTACACGTTGTGAATACACCGTCTCCAACGCCATTCAAGACCAGAATTTTCAAAGTTCAGTAGATCGAAAATTGGTCTAGGACGCACAGATAGGGATGTCATCGCGTGTACCAAAGGTACGTTTAATAGCAAGACGTAGAAAGGCAATAAAGCGCGGAAGCTGAAAAAGGTGTGGGAGCCAGCGGGCAGACCCACGTTCCAAGACATGGGACGTGCAAAACCGCAGGTAAACCCAGCAATTGAGGAGCAAGCGGCCCAAGCCGAGCAGTAAGAAACAGCGGGTTACAAGAGCTGGTGCGGGCGCGGACTTGACCGAGTTGGCGATACCCTATTGTCGATCATCATCGCTATCGTGGGTCTTACCGGATATGGACTGGTTACTACTGGTCATTTCAGTAATCCGTTTGGATTTATGATGCAGACACAAGGTGTAGGAAAGCATAAGAGAAGGCATAGTCCATAGCAGGACTATGCCTTCTCAAGGCGTAAAGCTAACAATTACTTTCCACGGGTTGTGCTTGCCCATACGAATGATGAAAGCCATCCGTTGGAGTGAAATTTGGCATACCTCGGAAACGCGATCAGAATGTCCTAGATTTCCACATTTGTTATGCTAGGGCACTACAACGCTGAAACCTCAGCGGGTCAAATCCTAGCGAGTTTAAAGCCAGACTTTTTGATAACATAGTCCCGTGATTCGTTGACCGCCGTTTTCATCGTGTTCCAATCCACATGCAACAACTTACCATTGCGCTTCATAGGCTTGCCTGCCACAAAGACTGAATCAACATTGCTGGTATCCATGCTCCAGACGACAGCCCCAATAGGATCGTTGACCGGAAAAACGTTGGGCTTGTCTGTGCGAAGCATGATAAGGTCAGCTTCTTTACCCGGAGTTAGGGAGCCTGTTTTGTGGGCGAGGCCGTTTGCCTTTGCGCCTTCGATAGTTGCGTATGACAAGACATCGAGTGCTGTAATTCGCCCAGATTTACCATCTACCCCGGCAAGTTTTTTCTCGTATAACAATCCATGTTGCAGCGATGCAATAGACCGCATCTGTGTGAACATATCGCTAGGCGCATTCGTTTCTACGTCCACACTCAAGCTGGGCTTCAAGCCGCGATCCAAAAACTTTTGAATGGGCGGAACTCCGTGACCCATCATCATCTCAACGGGAGCCGCCAGCGACACTGTACCCCCACTATCTACAATCATTTGGATTTCAGTATCATTCAATGTGGTGCAGTGAATATACGTCGTATCATCGCGCAGCAAGCCTGCCTCGCCCATCTCTTGGACTTTACCTTCTTGCCCGTAGGTGCCAACGCCGACATGCGTGGTAATGCGAGCACCTACTTCACGAGCAAGTTTCCAATGGTCGCGGGCGATCTCAAAATCAACGAATTCGGGGCCGGGTGCAGCGAGCGCGTAGGTGAGCATTTGATCTTTGGAGGAGAAATATTGTTTCGCAGCCCGTACAAACCAACTTGGCTGACGGTCATTCCAATCGCCCCACCATGGGAAACCATACGCAAATACACCGCGTATCCCTGAATCCTGCAAGGCTTTGATCACCGCATCGGTATGCTCAGGTGAGCCTTGAATATGCGACCAATCCAACAGAGTGGTAACGCCAGCATCCAGTGCGCCGAGCAAGCTAACCAAATTCCCCGTGTACGCATCCTGCGGACGGTATGACGGAGCGCACTTGCCCAACACAAAGCGGATGTATCCCTCGCGCCCTTCTAACGGGATGTCTGCTCCAATGTTCCTGAGCAACCCTTCCCAGATGTGGCGATGGCTATCAACGAACCCCGGCATGATGATCATATTCGATGCGTCAATCACTTCTGCGCCATTGCCGTCGAGGTTCGGGCCAACTGCCATAATTTTCGACCCTTCGATCAACACGTCGGCATTTTTGAAATTACCGAGATTCGGGTCCATCGTCAACACCGTACCGCCTTTGATGAGGATCTTGCGGTCAGCAGCGGGCGGCAGCGTTGCATCGCTAACATAGACCTTCGGTATATCCTTGAGTTGGTTGAGCCGTGATCCGCGCACAAGACGCTGCCAACGTTTGTAATTGAGTTTGGCTATATCCTGCAAATCGCCGACTTGATACAAGATCACACCAATCAGTATCAATACACCGACAGCGACCAATCCCACCACATTACTCAAGCCAAGCAACGGCAGAATGTTGATGATCAAGGAAAGGAATAACGCCGAAACAACCGCACCAATAAAAGTGCCGCGTCCGCCCGCCAGACTGGTGCCGCCCAATACTGCGGCGGTGATGCTGGTGAGTGCATAGCTGGTACCTGCACGTGGGTCGCCAACACCCACTTGCGCGGCAAGGAAGAACGAAGCTACCGCCGCCATCAAACCAGACATTACCAACGCGCCGACACGAATGCCCGTGGTTCCCGCACCGATGCGGCGCGTGGCTTGTGCGTCGTGACCGACCGCACGCAAGGCAAGCCCGCCTGTGGTAGCGTACAACCATACATCCCAGAGGATGGCAACGCCAATCACCACGATGAAAGCAATCGGGACAAAGCCAATACTTTTGGTTATCGCACTCAGCACATCCGAGTTGATCAGGCCTTTAGCAACCGGGCGCAGCGAAAGTGAAATCCCGTCCAATATGCTGAGAGTGGCTAAAGTCGCAATGATTGAAGGCAGTTTCACCCATCGCACCAACACAGCATTGAATAAACCGATCAACGCACCCGCGCTGAGGATCGCCAGCCCACCGAGCAAAACCACCGCGGGTGACACACCGTCAGTGATGATAAACGAAGCGATGATCACGCGGATAGTCATGGTCGAACCAACCGAAATGTCAAGATAACCAACGAGCATCGCATTGACTTGCGCCATTGTCACCAGCACCAGCGGGAGCGTTACTAGCAGTAGACTTTTTAGATTGTACTCAGAGAGAAATGCAGTGGAGTGTGAAGCGGTGTACTGGCTAACAACCAGAATCAGAACGATTTGTAGGGCAACGGGTGTCCACATGCGGATACGGAAGGTATGTTTGACCTTTTGCCATAACATACTTCCATTACGTATATCGCGAAAAACGTTCCGAATCTTTTGCTGAACAAACGCATACAAATTCGACATGCTCAATCCCCTCGATACAACTGAGTAGCTTCGTGCTGCATGGGCTTCAAGCCAAACCCAATGCCGCCAACAATAGATTCGATAATACGCTTTTCGCTCAAATCACCGCGTTGAATCTCGCTTACAATCTGCCCGCGTGACATCACCACGACCCGATCGCACAAACCTGTCAGCTCAATCGGGTCGCTCGATTTCACGATGACGGCTGCACCTTCGGCTGCCTTAGCCCGCAATGCCTCATAGATATCAACACGCGCTCCGGCATCCACACCCTGCGTTGGCTCATAAGCAAGGATAACGTTCACAATGTCGCGCAAGTAGGTACGGGACAGTGCCACTTTTTGCTGGTTGCCGCCCGACAGGAACTGCACTGGTTGTTCGAGCGACGGCGTGCGGACATTTAGCACTGTTACCATTTCGCTGATCGTTTTCTTTTCATTCGCCCGATTAATTAGCCCCAGACGGCTAAATCTATCCAACACTTGAATGGTGGCATTGTTTCTCACCCCTAACACAGGGAACAATGACTCACGTTTGCGATCTCCCGCCAGTAGCAAAATGCCCGCATTGATTGCGTCAGACGGCGTAATGAGGGTCAATTCTTTGCCATCGCACATCACCAACCCCGCCTTAGGTGGAATCTGGCCTGTCAAGCATCGGAAAAACTCGCCCTGTCCATTGCCCTCCGCGCCAGCGAGGCCGAGGATCTCGCCACGTTTTACCGTCAGGGTGATTGGGCCAAACAATGGGCCTTGAAAACCCGTTAGCATCAACACGCTTTCGGATTCTGAATTTTCGTCCGATTTGGCTGGGAACGCCGATTGGAATGAGCGACCAATCATCAACGATACCAGTTCCTCTTCCGACAAGCCCTGTGCTTCATACGTGCCTTGACTGTGTCCATCGCGCAGCACCGTAACGCGGTCTGCCACCGATAAGACTTCGGGCAAACGATGGCTGACATAGACAACACCCACCCCACGCTGTGCACAAGCGCGGATTGTGCGGTGGAGAAGTTCCACTTCACTCGGCCCCAATGCTGTGGTCGGTTCATCTAACGACAACACTTTCGGATTGCCGATCAAAGCTTTGACCACTTCAAATAATTGGCGCTGCGCCTGCGTGAGGTAGGCTGTCGGCGCATCGGGGAATAGATCTAATTCGTATTCAGCAAGGACTTCACGCGCCCATGTCTTCATACGCCAATAGGGCGGGCGCTGCTGGCGAGGTGTAGATAGAAATAAATTCTCTTTGACAGATAACATCGCGACTTGAGAGTTATCTTGATAGGCCATTCCCAAGCCGAGGCTGCGTGCCTCGGCTGGGGAATCATTACGAAGTCGTTTGCCACCGATCAGCACAACGCCCTGATCGAGTTTCACGAAACCACTGGCAATTCCGAGAAGCGTCGACTTACCCGAACCGTTCTCTCCCACGACAGCATGAATCTCACCTGCGCGACAATCAAGACTGACGTTGGACAGGGCTTGCACTGTGCCGTATTGCTTAGAAAGTTTTTGAAGATCAAGTACCAGATTCTCATTTGGCATAAGTGACGCTTCCATCGGAATTGTTTTCAGACATTAAATGTTACTGACCACCCATTTGTTTGAAGATCGGAATCGGGATCATTGATGAGGTGGAGGCTTCCTTAGGCACATCTGGATTGCAGGTACCTTTAGTCAATTGGCGCATGACGGTGGGCAAAATAATGCCGTCTGCTGGCAAGTCATAGCCTTTGAGTTTCATCATCGCCGCCGTCAGGGCAATACGCGATTGGTAGTTGCCGCCCGATGCATAGAATATCTTGAAGTTCGGGTTGTTTATCTTCTCCCACTCGCAGAACATACTCATCTCATCGGTTCGGAATGTCACCGTGATGTCCAGCTGAAGGCTAGCGGCTTGGTAGGCACGTACCCCACCCAAGAACGAATCAGCGGCTTCGTAACTATAGCCTTTGATGTCTGGATTCTTGCTGATGAGACCGGAGACAGCCTCCAGAGAACCCTGCTGTGTCCAACTGGTATCCGCACGGCCCACCAAAGTCAAATCCTTGCTGAGCTTCGGCTCTTCGCAGGATTGCCAATACGCCGAGAGTGCATTACCCGGCGTGCCACCGAGGAAGGCAACCTTGCCTTTTACAACTTCCTTGTTCAAGGTGTCGGCAAACAGTTCACCGAGCTTGCAGACATCTTCCGCGACAAAGGTTGGGTAATCTTTGCCCGGTTCACCGATTTTGCCGTAGGAATGCGTAATGTAGATAATCCCGGCGGCTGTCGCTTCACGAACGGCGGGGAGCAGTGCATCACCCGCATCAGGGAAACCCACGATAATGTCCACATGCTGCGCCACAAGACTCTTGAAATCGGTGATGGAACGGGCGGTGTCGCCCAAAGAAGTAACATAGATGATCTTGCCAATTTCAGGGTAGGTGAGCGCCTGAAGGACAAACTCCATGTGGGTCATCTGCCGCCAGAAATTTTCACCGAACCCGTCAGCAAGGGCGACAGTAATTTTCCCGCCAGTGCCAGTATCGCAAATTTTGTCCTTCCAGCATTTGACGGCGAGATCCATCGTCTTTTGGTCAACAGGCAATCCAGCACGATACAAGGCCGCTAAGGCGATCTTCGGTACACCGTCAGCGGTGCCAACAGACTTTTTGAGGACTGCTGGATCGGCATCGTACTGTTCGCCGTACTGATCCGGGCCTACCGCCGCTTGCGTAGCCGCCATCGCGCTATCCGTCGCCTGGGCAGCAGACACTTTACCTGTTGTCGCTGCGCCGCTGGTGGCAACCATCAGCCCTAGGACAATCACCATCGTGATCACAAATAAGCGTTTCATCGTCTTCTCCCTATTAAATAAGCGTTTCATTGTTCTTTTTCCTTTAAGTTGGTTGATCGATG
Organism: Chloroflexota bacterium; assembly: GCA_040007395.1. Taxonomy (GTDB): domain Bacteria; phylum Chloroflexota; class Anaerolineae; order Aggregatilineales; family UBA2796; genus DATGFK01. The sequence continues at coordinate 492 of JBDTVG010000205.1, read as the reverse complement.
ACTAGGGTCAGTTGAATTTACAAATATCGGCTGTGACTCCCGGCGTTCGGTCACAGCGCCTCAGCACCTCCTTTCACTTCATTATCTTTTGCCTTAAATCTGGAACGACCCATAATCGAATACTCGATCAGGGTGACAATTCGGTCTCCCGAAATGACCATTCCGCCAATGATCGCTATGCCGAAGACCGCAAACTGTAGGGCTGTGGGAAGACCTAGCACTCGGAGCATCTGGCTTAACAGGACTAGAAAGAACGCGGCTCCAAACGTGGATATTGCATTGGCTAGTCCACCGTTGAGTGAAGCCCCGCCGATGACCACCGCCGCAATCGGCCCTAATAAGTATGGCGTGCCCAAGACCAAACTTGGGCTTTGCAGAAAGCCAGCTAGCAGCACACCGTTCAAACCGTAGAGCAGGCAGGCGGCTACGTGGGCGAAAACTACGTGGCTCATGTTAAGTGGGTGTGCAAAGCGACGAGCGCGGCAACGAAGT
>JBDTVG010000204.1:0-42170 GCA_040007395.1 Chloroflexota bacterium | reverse complement strand
TCGATACCTATAGTTTAGCGCTTCTTATGGCTACCCTAGCTTGCACCATTAGTTAGTATAACTTACCTTACGTATCCTCACCCTAAATCACGACCACTACGTGGCGCCCGCACTGCGTAGAGAGGGACTTTCCAAACAGGTATTTTCTCCCCTCGCCCTGCGGGAGAGGGGCAAGGGGTGAGGGCAATCTGGCGTAAATATAAATCATGCGTAAGGTGAGTGGTATAAAAAAGGGGCGCTCTATGAGCGCCCCTTTTTATTGTGGTCAAATGTCTGTCATCTTACTGCACGACAGGCAGCGCCCGCAGATCCGCACTCTTGATATTGACATAGTATGCTGATACCCAACCGACAATCCCGTTATAGCTGATCTTAACCCATGACCGATAAGCGTCACGCCCGGTTACGTTGAATGTCGTGTTGGCAGGCACGGAACCAAGCAAAGCACTCCGTCCGTTCGGCTCACTACGAATATTCAGCGTACCGCGAGCGCTGGCAGTGCCATTAAAGCCCGCTGGGGCGGTTGGCGCGCCCGCGCCATTTTGACCCGCGCCGATCCCACTTCCAAAAATGTGTGTAGGTGGAACTGTCAGTTGCTTTAGATCGACAGCAATGGTCGAGGTGGGAATCCAGACATACTCGCCGCCACCTACTGAAATCGCAACCCATGTGCCATCTGCCGAACGATACAGCACGGGATAAATCTGATTAACTTTGCTGAACAGAAGATCAAACCGACCAGCGTTCGGTGACTGATAAAGATTACTGTCTGCCAATGCCTTACCCTGATACGCTCCAGAGGGCGTGAACACACCACTGCGTGTGGTTCCTCCCACTGATCCTTGGCACGGGGCGTTATAGGTCACGAAGCCGACTTCGCCAACGTCATTCCCATTTGAGTCAAGGTTAACCACGGCAAAACGGACAGGATTCTTATCGACACCCGGATTCTGATAAGGTAGGTTCATCACCAATGACCCGACCGCCACACCGACTCGCACGGTTTGATCTTCTTGGTACAAGGTCTTGCCGTTGCCATCCGTGATACGGAAGCGCATCTTATCTCCGCTGCCGTCATTCTGTGTTCCGTATACAGCCAGATCCACCGAAAAATTGCCACAGCCGCCGTAGAAATTGCCAATCGCTGTTGTGACGGCGTGTGCGGGTATTGCTGTCGGTAGAGCAATTAGCCCGAAAATGACTGCTATGGTAAGAAAAAGTTTTTGTTTCATAGAGATCATATCCCCTTATGTATAGGCATAGAAAAAACCATCTATCATAAGCTATACCGCCCAAGCGCTCAATTAGATCTAAAAACATACAATTTATTAACGTATCACTCATCTACGCATATTCTATAGCCAAATAACGGCTGAGGCTGGATCAATCTGATCCAGCCTTAGCCATTATTGACTTATAGAGATTGTATGCCGCTAACGCAATACCTACGGTACGAAAGTCGGTGCAAGCTTCGGTGCTGGGGGCGAGACAGGCTCAGTCGTCGCTGATTGGGGCGGCAGTTCCTGATCGCCCGGCGGTAGAACCCATTGTCCTGCGACAGGCTTGTCGTTGGGGATTCCGAAGATAAGACTAATATCCGCATAACCTGCTGTCGGATTATACTTGAGATACATTTGCCCGTTGGAAGGTCGGAAAACACCAATGCCAGAGATACCATTGCCGTTCCAGTCCCCTGCCATGGGTTGATCCCCGCCCGCACCAAGCGCAATCTGATAGTCGGCAAACACACTGCAATTACAAACTTTGTTGGATAGGTAGAAGTTCGCAGTAGAGGGGCGGAAAACTCCGGGGCCAGCAATCCCATCGCCATCCCAATCGCCCGCGATAGGTACGTCACCCGGAATCCCCAGCACCATCTGGAATTGGGCGTAGCCCGTTACCAGATCGTTCTTGAGATAGATTAGACCATTAGAAGGCCGGAAAACACCGACCCCATCAGTGCCGTCACCGTCCCAGTCGCCTGCCATGGGCATATCGTTGGGGTAGCCTAGCTGAAATGAGTAAGCTACAGGCGCACCCGGTGAATTGGAATTTTTGAGGTAGAAGAATGCAGTGCTGGGTCGGTATACCCCAATCGTACTAATGCCATCCCCATTCCAGTCACCCACGACAGGGAAATCCGTCGATAGCCCAAAAGTTGACGACAGATCGGCGCTGCCTGTCGTGTTGGAATTACGCATGTAGAACGTGTTAGTTGAGGGGCGGAAAATACCGATAGTATCTTTCGGAATCCCGATTGCAGCGCTGCATTGCGAGAAAGCGGAGGTGTTACCTGTTGGGTCGGTGGCAGTAGCGGTAATCACGAAGCGACTGACCGAGATGGGGAGAGAAGCATTAATCGTCGCAACGCCTGTGCCGTCCGTCATTACATCGACAGTCCCTAGAAAGTAACGCCCCTCACCAGAACCAGAGCTATCACAACTGATATTTCGGAAAAATTCGATGCGGAAGATTGCAGAGGCGGCAGCGGTCAAGGTCGCGGCAATATTGACGTTAGTGTTAACTTTGCTTACCGAAGTGAACACAGGCGCAGGTTGAGAAAGGTTTGAACCGCCAGAAGTCAGTGCGATTCCCTTGCCAGTGTTGCTGAAGATTGAATTGGAGAGGATTTTGTTATTAAGACTTGAACCAACAAGGGTTAAGCCATCGCCGCTGTTAAATGCAATGATATTACCTGCTCCAGCAGCAGTTCCACCGATGATGTTATTCGATGAGCCAGAGTCGATGAAGAATCCACTGTTGCTGTTAGGAATAGCCTTTGTACCAGTAATGTCCGTACCGACGTAGTTACCCTGAACGATATTATAGTCGGTGCCAGTTCCGCCAATATCACTCAATGCAATGCCCGTTATCTTATTGCCAGAAACGATATTGCGTTCGGCAGCGGTAGTGCCGCCAATGGTGTTGTGATTAGCGCCTGCCCAAATATAGATCCCGGTGGTGTTGTTAGGCAGTGCAACTGTGCCTGTGACATCTACGCCGATGAAATTACCTTTCACGATATTTGTGACAGCATTATTGGTAATCACGACACCGTAGTTGTTGCCGGAAACAAGATTACCTAACCCCGCCGTCGCGCCACCGATAGTATTAGACGTTCCATTGGTTATTTTCACGCCGATATAGTTAGTGATACTGGCAGTACCAGCGGCATTGGTGCCAATATAGTTTCCCTGAATCTTGTTACCAGTTGAACTCCCCTGAATCAGCACACCATTGTTGTTGGCGTGTCCTGAAATCACATTGCGTGCCCCCGCAGTGGCTCCGCCAACAGTGTTAGTGTTAGCACTGCTGATCTGCACGCCAGAACTGTAATTGCTTAGCGCCGCCGTCCCAGCCGCATTGATGCCAATATAGTTTCCCTGAATGGTGTTGGAGGCTCCACTTACGAGAATACCTGCTAAGTTGCCAGAGATCACGTTGCGGGCGGCTGCGGTAGTTCCCCCAATTGTATTGACGGTTGAACCGGAATTGATATTGATGCCATTGCCATTGGCGCTAGCATCCGTCCCATTACAAAAGAAGCGTGCGTTACCAGCAGAATTCGTCCCGATGTAGTTACCAGTAATCGTATTGGCACCACTGACGTACAGTTGGATCTCAACGCCGCAGAATCGGTTGATTGTCAGGCCGCGTACTGTGCTTCCGCCACCTGAAATCGCTAGCCCTACCGGGCTGCCACTAAGATTGTGTCCGTCCAACTCAATCAGAGGTGTACCTGCATAATTGGGTTGGGTAGCGCCATCGATGATCACTGGGAAACTAATGGGCGGCAGTGCAGAAGTGGGCGAAATGGTCTGCACGCCTGTTCCGGGGATGTTAAAATTGATGGTATCCAGATCCGTCGTCGTATTCGCATCCTGGATGGCCTGCCGAAGGCTGCCCGTACCGCTGTTGTTGGTGTTGATGACGGTATAAGTCATACCAACTCTTGGCTGAGCTTGCACAGGGGCAGTGCTGGCGAAGGCGAATACCAGCAGAAGGGCTATCAACCCTATGCGCTGGATTATCGTTACCAGTGATTTCTTCATATTATTACCTGCTTTTATGATGCTTGCTGACGATAGAACGGCGCGACATTGAACACTCGTGATGGGTCAAGTCGAACCAGAAAATTCAACTACTCCCAAGTGATACCGTGTTGGCGGTACGCAAGGGATCGATCCATTGTGTGATCTACTGTGATTCTAGTTCAAAAAACGATTTTATAGGTTGACCTGACAGGCAATACCCATCACAATCTATTCACAAAACCTTTAAGTAGTATATAGCAAAGCTTGAGCTGGCTAACAAAACCCGGTACTTTTTTACTATAACGGTAGGTTTTTAAGTACAACCATCTTTCTGCGATAATCGTCATTCATAATTTTGAAGGAATCGTACCATGTCTAATGATTGGTTAACAGATTACTTTGAGCGCATCCATTTTGAAGGTTCCGTTGAGCTATCACTAGACACCTTGAGAGCGTTGCATACCGCGCATGTCTTTCATGTCCCCTTTGAAAATCTCGATATTCACATGGGGCGGCAGATCCAACTAGACTCCGAGTCGCTCATCAATAAGATCGTCTATCAGCGGCGGGGCGGTTATTGCTTCGAGATGAATGGGTTATTCTCGCTGGTTCTGGAAACGATGGGGTTCAAGGTAGATCGCTTGCTAGCACGAATATGGCGCGACTACGTGACTCCACGACCTCGCACGCATCAAGTCTCACTCATCCATATCGACGGTCAAGCATGGCTGGCTGATGTGGGCTACGGCGCACACTGTCTGCACACACCGCTTCTGCTAAAACCGGATTACTCGGAGCGTCAGTTCACCGAACATTTTCGAATCATGAAGGACGACTCCCCAGAATTTCTTTTGCAGGGCGAAATTCAAGACGAATGGAAGAACTTTTACTCTTTTCCGTTGGAACCATACCGACCACTCGATTATGTGCCTGTCAACTATTACACCTCTACATCTCCCGATTCGCATTTTACTCAACGGCGTGCCATTGCCATGTCTACTCCCAACGGTCGGATTACAATGGTTAACGAAACTGTCAAAGTCGTCGCCAACGGCATAGAGACAGAGACTGTCGCGACAACACTAGATGAATATGTCGAGATGCTCGAACGTTATTTTGGGATCGTCCTAAGCGCACAGCAGATTACTTTTCCAGCATAGCGGGAAAATTTCAGGTTCAGCTCGCTATGCTTTGCAAGAGACTAGATCGCGGTACAATTCCCCGCGCCCATTGATAGGGCAATCGGTCTACTGTTGGAGCAAACAAATTTACTATGCGGAATCGCTGGTTGATTGGCGCGATGGCGGCTTGCCTCACGTTTTGCGCTGTATTGGCGCTGGATTGGATACCGGGGCTACGGGGTGACTTTGGTTGGCGTTGGCCTTACGCTGTACCAGATTGGCCTCGACTGCTGCCCGCCGCGATCACCGTCATGGTCTATGTATTCGGAGTAAGTCGAATTCGCAATATGCGGCTGTTTGTCGTGTGGTGTATGCTCGGTGCAATCGCCATTCCGATTGCGTGCCTGTATCTGCTTGGCGATCCATTGCATCTGCTGGCAACCCGTGTCCTTTCGGGGCAGGCGACAGGCGTTCACATGGCAGGCGCGGAGATCGTCGATCTGGGGCAGATGGCTCGCAACTGGCCTCAGATCATGCCGACTTATTATCATCCCGGCAACCACCCGATGATGTCGGTTCATGTAGCGCTCAGTCCACCGGGACTGCCCATGTTCTATTACACGCTGGATCGGCTGTTTGCGGCGATTCCTCCATTGGCGAATTCGCTAGGATTGCCGCTGCGCTACTTCCAGTGCCAAGATTATGCCATGATGAACTACAGCAACGCCCAGTTTGCTAGTGCATGGTTCGGCATTCTGATGCCTGTCTGGGCGGCGTTGGCGGTTATTCCGCTATACCGTGCCGGAGGAAAGCTCGTTGCGAGTTGGTGGCCTCTCATTCCATCGCTGATCCTGTTTGCGACAACATGGAATACCTTTTATCCGCTGCTAGCACTGGGCGCATTTCTGTTTTTGCGAGCAGGGTTGCTCGATATAGTGGATCAGTCACGACGCAAGCGAGGCTACCTAAATATCGCGGCGGCGGGTGTCGTGGTCTCGCTAGCCTCGTTTCTGAATATCTCCAATCTACCGTTGATCGCGTTCCTCGGCCTATATGGCTTGATCGTCTTTGTGCAACGTTGGGATGCAGATCGAGCCAATATGCGCCGCACAGTTATATCTGGTCTTATAACAGGCGTGATCTTTGCGGTAGGACTTCTCAGCCTGTGGGCGGTGTACTATCTCACGTCTGGGGTTACGCCAATGGCGGTAGTTGGCACAGCGCTTGGCTTGCATCTCGGCTTCGAGCGGCCTTATCTACCGTGGGTCTACTTGCACCTGTACGATTTAGCGCTGTTTACTGGTTTCCCGGTAATCATCTTGGCACTGGCAGCGATCTGGAAAAATGTTCCTTATCGACGTGCCTTCGATTGGCAAACGCTCGATCCACTCGGAATCGCGCTGATCGTGACGTTGATTATTCTGGTGATTGGCAACTTTGCGCGGGGCGAAACAGGCCGCGTCTGGTTGTTCTTCGTGCCATTTATCTTGATATTGGCGGCGCGTCAGTTGGATAAACTGCCGCCACGCAGCGCTATGCTAGTCACGATTACGCAGGCGATCATGCTACTCACATTAGTAGGTTTCTTGCGAGTGCTAGATACCGAGTTCGGCACGCCGCCAACCGCACCGCCAAATGATCAAGCAAGCGTAGCCACTGAGGCGCTGCCTGTGTCTGCTACCTTTGCCAACAGTTTCACGTTAATTGGCGAGAAAGTCGTTACTTCCGATAATAACATTTATCTGACCCTAACGTGGCGACCCGATCAACAGATAGCGATTCCCTACTATCTGTCGGCACTCGTCGTCGGGCCAGACGGGAAGGCACTGCCGCCGGCGGTGGATTGGCAGCCATTTGAGACGCGCTTCCCCATGACTTGCTGGAAGCCGGGACAGACGGTCACGGAAACACGCCAATTTGCGTTGGGCGATAAGCCCCCGTCTGGCGATTACTGGATTAGTCTTTCAGCGTTTGACATTCGCGACAAGCAGCGCTTGAGTATTGTCAAGTCGGGCAGCGCTCCGGCGGACCAGATCGGCTTGGGGCCAATTCCGTTGCATTAACGTGGTTAGTACTTGCTAAAGAATATCGTCCGAATGGCGCGGCTGATGTACACTTACTAAATATCCATCTGGCCCTTGCAGCACAAAGCGAGTGTTAACGTGGCACATATTTTCATCAGCTACAGCCGAAAAGATGAGGTATTTGCGCGGAAGCTGGCAACCTCTCTCTCCGATCTGGGGGCAGAGGTGTGGATCGACGTGGACGATATTCCGGTTGGCATGAACTGGAGTGCCGCGATCCAGCAAGGGTTAGATACCTGCGATCTCATTTTGCTCATCGTTTCGCCCGATTCGATGGCTTCGCGCAACGTCGATAATGAGTGGCAGTTTTATCTCGACAACAACAAACCGGTGGTTCCGATCCTGTGGCGACCCACCCGTCTGCAATTTCAGCTTAACCGCCTCGAATATGTTGATTTTTCCAAACAGGAGTACGATGTTGCCCTGCGACAGCTTGTGGTTAATCTGCGCGGGCAACATATGGATCTCAGGCTGCTACCACCCCCGCCCAGCGTTACCATTAGTAATAAAGGGGCGGTAAAACGGTGTGGCTTTAGAATGCCGAGTTGTTCTATCCAGATCGCGGTATCTTTCGCGGCGCTGGCTCTGGTACTGGTCGTTGGTGGCTATACCTTTTTGAGCGGGACTGTGGCTGGCTCGCGACCTGCCACTGCTACTTTCGCTGGGGTTACAGTGGTAACGAGTCCCACAACCGCACCGCAAACACCATTAGCCACGCCTATCGCACTGCTGCCAGAGCAGATCGCCTATGTCTCCGATCACGATGGCAACGCCGAAATCTATGTCATGGATACTGACGGACACAATCAGCGGAATCTGACCAACAATCCGGCAGATGACAGCGATCCAGCATGGTCACCGGATAGCAAGTACATCGTGTTCAGTTCGCGGCGCGATGGCAACGCCGAAATCTATGTTATGGGAGCCGATGGGAATAATGTCCGGCGGTTGACGAATACTAAGTACGATAACGCTAATCCGGCGTGGTCGCCTGATGGTCAACATATTGCTTTTGTTTCTAACGGCGAGGGGAATTGGCATCTCTACGTGATGGATACAAACGGCAAAAATTTGACCCGAATAGGCAATACGTTTGGCAACGATCTCGCGCCAGCATGGTCGCCTAATGGACAACAAATCGTTTTCCAGAACGATCAATCGGGGTTTCCACAACTCTATGCTGTATATTCAAATAAAGAAGCAGCATGGGTGCGTATAACTACGACTACTCGCACATACGATCAGGCTCCGGCATGGTCGCCCGACGGCAGGTACATTGTGTTCAGTTCAGACCGTGATGGGAATTTCAATATTTATCGTATAAATTCTGGGAATATCCCCGATTTTGAAATTTATGATCCGCACGCTCTGACAACCTCTAGCGCTTACGAAGGATCACCCGCATGGTCGCCTGACGGCAAATACATTGTCTATGACTATAACAAGAACCCGAACGGCATAAACAACAAATGGCAGATTTACATGATGGAGGCCAATGGCGCTAGTCAGCGTCCTCTGACGGATGGGACATCTAACGCGACGCATCCAGCGTGGTCGCCCAAACCGAAATAAGAGTTTCGCAGTGCCTCTTATTCCTCGCCCAAGCGTAGCACCTGATTAACGTTCAGGCGGCGCAGCCACCATGCCGCCCCAAGCAATAGCAGACCGAACCCTATCAGCAGGGTTAGCAGCAGCACCGCCAAACCCACCAGCGGCAGCACTAAAGTTTCACCGCCTGCTAAGGCTAGAAAAGGCAGAATCACATAAGCCAACGCCGTACCCAGCAATAAGCCGACGAGCAAGGCGGGAATGGCTAACGCGGCTTGTTCAGCGATGAGCAGTTGCCAGATATTGTTGATATTCCAGCCAAGGGCTTGCAGTACGGCAAAACCAAGCGAACGTCGGCGGGCGGTGACCGCCAAATAGAACCCGAAGTCGAGCAATCCCAGCAGCAGCGACACCCAGAATCCCGCGTACAGAATTCCGGCAATGGCAGCGGGCAGCGGCTCCCGCAGCAGCGTATTGTAGCGATCCCAAGCAAAAGTTGTCGCTGCTACGCCCGGCTGTTTGCCCAGTCCCACGACTTCCGGCGATGGCTCATGGTTCGCCGTTTCCAGCCAAATCTGGTTTGGGCTAGCCGTGCTGACAAGTTTTGCTAGGGCATCCGTTGTCATAATCATGAAATGCTGATTTGCGCCGAGTGATGGAAAATCGCGGGTAATGCCAACTACTTTGTAAGTCAGTGTAATGTTGCCATCGGGTAGCGGCAGATCGATTTTGCCTGTATTGCCTGCGACCAATGGTAGCTTATCGTCGCGGATAGATTGCCCTTGCATGGCGGCCATTGTCGCCGACATCACGACTGGCACAGGGTTAACCGTTGATTGTTGTCCCACCAATGGCGCGACGATGTTGGCGTTTTCTGGCTGGGCAGCTTGCAGTTCAGTTGGGTTAACACCCACCAAAAAAATCTGTATCCGTCCGGCCTTATATTCCGTCGCCGTGCGAGTCAAGACAGTTCCGCCGGTTACGCCCGCTAATTTGTGCCAGTTGAGTTGATCGGCTTGCACCTGCGCCGGATTGAAGTCTACGCGAACCGCGCCACCAGTTGCCAACCGTGCCGCTGACCATGCTCCCGCATCGCGAGTCGCACCTAGCGAGAGAGCGGCTGTGCCCAATGCCAATGTCCCGATCAATAGCAGCACCAATTGGGCGTAATGTCCCGGATCGCGCTCGACATTCCAGACAGAAAGTGGTCCTGTCAGCCCATTGTTGGCACTGACCAACGCCCCGATCACGCGCATCACCACCGGAAACAGTCGTAACCAGAACAATGCTAGCCCAGTCAAGAGCAACGCGGGGCCAAGCAAATTCAATGGATCACTGAGTCCGCCCGTTTGGTTAGCACTATCGAGAACGATCTGAATCAGTTGGCGCGGATCGGTGATCAATAGCGCTAGCGTTTGCCCTAGATCGCCGCTGACGAAGAACAACAACCGTGCTACAAAACCGAGACCGCACATAATCAGCACGATGTCCAGCCAGTAACGCGCCCATGTCGGGCGCAGTGGTGGACGCGCCGTAATCTGCTTAAATTCGGCAAGGCTGCGTCGTGCAGTCTGATAGGCGGGGAGAGTCAATACTACCGCCGCCGCGAGAACGGCAATTGCGCTCAACGGATAGGCGCTCGGCGGAATCCCTGCCAGCAAATTGTTACCGCCCGAAGTCGCCGCCAGCGGCCCTACCCGTACCAGCCCTTGCATCAACACGAAAGCTAGCGGCGGCCCGATGATGAATGCGACGATGCACAGGAGGCCAACGGTGATGGCTTGCATCGTGACCAATTGCCATGTGCTGGCTCCTCGGCTTGCCAGCGATGACCACTCGCCAAGCTGCTGTTGTAGGACTAAGCCCGCCGTCGTGACGAGATGATACAGCATCAAGATTAAGATCGCGCCGGAGAGCAGCAGCACCGGGCCGCGTGTCGAGTCGATGCGGCCTGTGTAACCGCCCAAGCGTTGGGGCAGTGTGCTGAGCGTCGAGAGGCCACGATAGGTATTGGTCAAGCGACTGGTGAGAGCGGATAAGCGGTTTTGCACATCCTCGAAGTTATCGGCGTTGATCGCTGCTAACTTCAGCGGGATTTGCCAGACAAACGTATTGTTATCGCCATTACGTGAACGGGTCGCTTGTGCGATCCAATCGGTATACGCACCCTCAGTGACGATCAGCCCCATATTAAAACTGGTTCTGCCCAACCCCTGATCGATCTGTTCGCCGTCGAGCGCTTCGCGGTTGGTAGACCAGATCGGATCGTCGGGATTGACCGCCTCGACGATCCCGACAACGACAACGACGACGCGGTTTTGCGCCAGTTCGCCTACCACAAAGCGCGATCCAAGCGTCATGTCCATCGCCGCCGCCACTTGCGGTGTAAGCACTGCCTCAACATCGCCCCGCGAATAGATGCCAAGCCCCTTTGCGATCTGATCTTCGGGCGAAGTGGCATGGCGTTCGGGTGAGTCGGGCGGCGGGAGACGGTTAGGCCAGCGCCCGTCAATCAACTTGAGGATGCCGTGCAAGTTAGAAAAGGCGAAAATATGATAATTTACTGCTGATCGAGGCGTGAACTCGGTAGTGGGTTCGCCATACAAGTAGTCGAAGCCGCGAATCGCGCCCGCCGTGCGACTGATCCGTACCAACCCGCCGTTGAGATCGCCTAACTGCTGCGCCACAAAGTTCCATGAGTCGGCATGGAATGGGGCAGGGTTGATAAAGGTAAGCTGTGAGTCGGTAGCTTTGGCATGTGCCAACTCGTAACGCAACCCCGATTCAGTCGTAGCCCGCACATAAAACGGCCCCAACGCGAAGAACGCCGCGACCAGACAGATCGAAAAGAGCAGTACTGCCAACTGTCGCCACTCGTGGCGGGTACGTTTGAAGATCAGAGGTAGGTTAATCATTGGCGACATAGCTTGCTATGTGTTTGGCTGGCGGACAAGATAATGTAAAAATTTGACCCCTTTCTCACCGGATAGAGAAGGGGTCGGGGATAATGTTTGGTCATCACATGTAGATTTCTCGAATTTATGAGCCTAACGCCGCCAGATTAAACCCGCCGGCATCGAACGTTTTCTGGAGATCGGCAAGATCTGCTGGAGTCGCTGGAACGAGTGCGTCCGCCGTCACGAGGTCTTTTAACTGGTCAAGATGATCGGCAAATACGCTGGAAACTTGTGATGCTACGGGACGCGGAACATCAGGCGAAGCAACCAGCCCGCCATACGGCAATTCAGGGGTTGTCGCCAATACTTTGACCGTGCGAGTGATGTCCGCGATGTTGGTAAGTTTATAGGTACTCAGTGTGCCGGATGCAATCGCAGCGACGCATTTGTTATCCGAAACGTCCTGAAGCATGGCAGTTGTATCGCCGTAATCCCTGATATTGCGAAACGCCGTCAGTGGATCGAAGCCGGGGGTAGTCCGCATCAAAACTACGGGGAGTATCCAGCTTATATCGTCGTCGCTGCTGACGCGGCAAAAATCGCGGGTCTTGGCTCGGTTATGTAAGACCGCCAGTGTATCGATCTGCGCCGCAGGACTGATCACAATATCGGCTTTGACACCCATCGCGCCGTTTTGCTGGGTTCGCAGCATAATCGTACCGCAGCCTTGTGCCTGTGCTGTTAAGAGAGTCCAGCCATCAAGCCAACCAAAAGTTGGCGGGTTGCCGGGGCTAGCGATACACAAGGCCTGTAACACATCAGCGTAGGTCGCAACAATATCAACCTTGAAGTTCAGACCTGTGCGTTCCTTTATGAAATCTGCCAGTGCCGTACCCGTTACCGAACTTCCGGCAGGCGGAACCAGCACGATGTGATAGGGGCGATCCACAGTACCGAAGGGTACTAGCGCGGCGACAGTCGGTAGCAGTGTGGCGCGTGGCGTGACGGTTGCCTGTGGCGGACGGGTTGCGACATTCGCCGTTCCGCTCCCGCAAGCCGTGATCGTCAGGCCAAGCACAAATAGCACAACCAGATGGCGAAGGCGGTTTAAGGCATTAATAGCGCACGCTCCACGAAAGATCAGGCGGCAAGATATTCCGCTATAGTACAGAACTTCACCGTTCATGGCAAGCCAGCCGCGTAACAGACCTATCGAAAAATCACTTAATCGTATATATCAAGTGGTTGAGTCTCGAAACCAACGGGCGGTGATTGTCGCGGACGGCGACGCACAAAAAGCGCCACGGCGCACAACACTACCCAGCCTACTGCCGAGACAACGATCCCCATAAACAATGATAGCGGACGAAACTCGTAACGAACAGTGTGATCGCCGGCTGGTACACAGACGGCCCGAAACACAGTATCAGCGCGATAGATGTCTACAGGTTTTCCATCAATCGTGGCATTCCAGCCGGGATAATATTGGTCACTCAAGATGAGGACTCCACCGCCGCCATTGGTTTTGATGGTGACATCGTTGGGGCGATACTCGGTGATGTTGGCTGACCCGCTAGCGATAGGACAAGTCAGCGGACGATCCACAAAAACGTTATGCAGATCCTTATCGCCAAGAATAACACTCTGCTGCACGAGTTTGTCATTCGGTTCAACCGTGACTCCCGCTGCAAACCATGCGCGAGGAAAGACATCTTTGCGATGATAAAACAACGCATTATCGCTATGCCCGATAGGCTCGATGTTGGAAGCGCTGATCGGTTTGTCTGTGTCCTCAACTAAATAGTTTACGCCGAGCAGCATATCCAGCCGATCAAAGGCAATGTGAGCATCCGCGACCTCACGCAGTTTACGGTATGCCTCGATGGGCAGCGGGTCATAGCCGAGTACATTGTATAGCCCGTTCACGCTGGCGATGTTGACCGTCAACAACAGATCTAACCGCGAATCGGGGCCGGGAGGGACAATCGTTTTTGCGTCTGTCCAGATCGGTGAGTTGGTGATGGTACTCACCGTGATAAGCGGAATCACAACGTGCCACGCATCCAGTGTGACCAGCAAACAGGTAAAGAGCAATGCCCATTGGACGGTTTCCGTTTTGGGCGATGTCCAGAGCCACAAGACAACCCATACCCCAAGGACGATTACGGCGGCACTCGTCAAAGCCCCCGCCACGACAAATTCACGTTGTGGCGAGTTCCCATTGATGATACTGCTATTGGCGACTGATCCCCCAAAGTAGACCGCCCCTACAAACAGTATCGCGCCGAGGGCAGGCAGCCAGACACGCAGTGCAGGTCGCAGCGCTTCACGGCGTTCATCAACGTTGCTCGTTTGCAGGTGAGTAACCAATTGGGCAGTGAGGCCCGCAACCGCCAGTAGGAGAAAAAAGAGCGCACGAGCCGGAACGCGGAAAAAGCTAAAGCCCGGAACCCAGCGCCACAGCAGCGCCATCAGGCCACCGTCCAGCCCAACGCTCAGAATCAGCGCCAGCGCCACCAGCCCGATCCAGTAGGCGCTGTCATCTTTCTTCCAGCGAAACGCTAGCGGAATCGCCAGTAAGGGCAGCAATCCGGCATAAGCGGTTAATTCTTCATAGTTTTGCGCTCCCCAGTAGGCTGTGGGGGTTTTGGGTCTGCCAAACAGATCGGGGATGAGCAGTGATAAATATTGTGCGGGGGGCAGCGCATAGGAATTGTTAAAGGTTTCGTCGGTCGTGGTGCGGGCCGAACGGGTTGTCAATTCAGCAGCGGGTAAGACTAACGCGGCTCCCAACACTACTGCACCGATGATGGTGATGGCTAGCAAGCGCCCGCCATCCCACAAAGCACGAAGTCGGTAACGGCTCCGCGCTGCATTATAAAGCCACAATGTCACTAGCGATAAGCCGAGATACACGGTGAGCGGCGGATGTCCAGCAAGCAGCGTCAAGCCCAAGGCTGCCATACCGGGCAGGGTTGAGCGCCATGTTTTCCGCGCTAGTGCATAGCGATAGGCCGTCATCACCCAAGGAATCCACGCAAAGACTATCAGCAAGTTATAGTGGCCTGCATAGTAGCGTGCGCCCACCCAACCGCTCATCGCGTAGATAACTCCCGCAAGCAAACTTCCGATATGGCTGCTGTCAAAACTTCGCGCCAGCCGCGCCATACCCCACGCTGCCCACCATGTATGCAGCGCTAGCATAAGATTCATGCCGCGTCGCACGCCCACGATCCACATAAACCATGTAGCAGGGTAGAACAACGCCGCATGAGGATTGCCGCTGATAGGATGCCCCAGAAATTGATGCGGATTCCATAGCGGCAGTTCCCCAGAATACAAGGTCTGCGCGATATATTCGTGGAGTGGATAGAACATATCGCGGAAATCTGAGCCATCCAGCACCTGCCCCGGTTCTGGTCGTAACACAACAGGCCGCAGCACGATAAGGGTCAAAAGAGCCAGTATCAATGGCAGCAACCAAGGTCGCCGCACAAAAGTTGCTTCCATCGCTTAACTATGCTTCCGTTCTGCCCAACACTTCAGAAACAAGCCAATGCCTACAAATGAATTATGCCAAAAGTTTATGAATAGCAAATTACAGTCTGCTGCGCCTTATCAGGAGTCGTCGTCGCGGGTCGGAATACAAATTTCAATCCAGAGTGGGTAAAAGGTATACAGTTCAGCGCAGGTTCGCACGCTGCGCCGAACCGTAATAAAGGATGTCAGAATCGCTAGATCTTGCCAAGTACATAGGGAACTATACTAGGTATGGCCCGTGCAGCAATGAGCATACCGTCGATTAGGCTGGGCATCGCCGTAATCATCTGATACATTCTTGCAGACCGTTTAATGTCCCTGCCGAGATCCTTACGCCACAATTTATCGTAGAGCGCTAACCCCCGCGCACTCACATCGTTAATCTCGATGGCATGGATACTCGCTTCGGCGGCGCGTTTGCCCGTCAACACCGCCTGATAGATCCCTGCCCCTGTCAGCGGATCGACAAAGCCACCCGCATCGCCGGCTAACAACGCGCCATCAAAGACACGCGGTTGGTCAACCAAACACAGTGGAAGTTGCCACGATCTGAGATCGGTTACTTTGTGCTGACCGACACGATCGCGAATCTCCGGTGACTTAAGATAGAGATCGAGCATTTCTTGCAGGGTCTTATCCTGATTCTTGTAGCGGTCAGCTCGCATCCCGACCCCGATGTTGGCCTGATGTTTGTTCATCGGGAAGAACCATGCATAACCGGGCTGCACTTCGCTGAGAAAAACCAGATCAATCGTTCTGTCCAAGTCAACATCGGTTTC
The DNA here is from genome assembly GCA_040007395.1 of Chloroflexota bacterium. GTDB lineage: Bacteria > Chloroflexota > Anaerolineae > Aggregatilineales > UBA2796 > DATGFK01. The sequence continues at coordinate 26,167 of JBDTVG010000204.1, read as the reverse complement.
GATATAGCCGCGTAAGGCAATCGCGGTGGTGCTATCGGTGCGTGGAGTCGGATTCAATGCCCGTGCGATCACAGAGGTTGCGCCGTCCGCCGCGATCACGATCTTGCTACGATACTCGATCTCATGCTTGCCCGACTTCGCTCTGATACCTACCACTTTGCCCGCTTCGAGCAACGGCCCCTGAACATTTAACTGGCAGAACTCAGCCCCGCTCGCCAACGCATGATCGTACAGCGCCCGGTCAAAGACATAGCGCGACACAATCCCGGCATTTGCATCCCCCTGTTGATGCAGATCCAAGGCGATACTTCGTTTTAAGGGACCTTTCACAAAAATCCGGTTAATGCTGAATATTTCTTCTGGCCCGAAGTCGTTTACGTTCAGGTCGCGGAGAATCTCGAAACACGTAGCTGGAACCGCATCACCACACGCTTTTTCACGCGGGAAGCTCTCGCGATCCACGAGCAATGTGTGCAATCCCTTCTGCGCTAGGACGATAGCGGCGGTACTTCCCGCAGGCCCAGCCCCCACAACAATGGCATCATACATACATCTTACTCCTTTTGTGAGCGGGAGTTGTACATTTTTCAGTGTATATGATAGCACTTTCAGGGGTCACATTGCAGTAGTGAATGTGGCAAATTGTCTATGCAATTTGCCGCAAAGGGTCGTTTCTGTGCCTTTTTCTCTAACAGAATGGCGCTGCTGTCGAATTTTTAAGAGCTAATCGATCAAAATTTGATCAAATGAACACTTTTAGCTTCTCGAAATCCTTACGAAGTGTTTCCTTCTGGCTGGCACTATAGAGCACCACCGCCGGATGAAACAACGGCACGATATGGACTTCACCGTAGTGCGCTTGAGTCTTGATGAGCTTACCGTGATTCTGAGTGATCGAACCGCGTTTTTCTGGCAGATCCAGTTTTTTTAGGATGTACTGCATCGAAAACCGTCCTAGTGTCGCAATCACCGTCGGCTGAATAATATCGATGATCCGATCTAGAAAGGGCGCATAAAAGGCGATTTCCGCTGGCGTGGGATCGCGCTTTTCCGGCGCACGATCCATCAGGATATTGGTCACATAGACATCTTCGCGCTTGAGGTCGATGCTCCGCAGCATTTCATCCAACACTTCACCCGAAGGGCCAATGAAAGGTCTACCAGTCTCGGTTTCATTTTTCCCCGGAGCCTCACCAATAAAGATAATGTTTGCGTCGGCATTACCCTCACCGAGGACGGGAAAGGCGCGAATTTGCGTGCGGAACTCATACAGCGGCGATGTTGTGGCATTCATCAGGTCATCACGCACGGCCTTGAGCGCCAATTCTTTTTCACGCACTATCCGCACAACTTTGATCGCTAATTCTTTTTGGCGCACGACCTCAGAATCTGCATTGATCTTGGTCGTTGGACTGGTAATTTTGAGAGATGCGCTACCCGAAACCGTATCTTTGATCACCTGAATGAGCTTATCCACATCATAAGAAAAGCGCTGGTGACTGAGTTCGAGAGCGTTGCGTCGTGCCAAGGCGATCATGTCTTCTGGTAGTTCTGTTGGGGATGGCATTCGAGCGTGTCCAACCAGAACCGGAATGATCAGCTTGCTTTGCTTGAGCGCACTAGCAATTTCAATCCGCACAAAATCGTCCCACTGGTCGAGCCGACGGCTACCCGCGTCATTAGTGATTGTCAGCCATTGCGGACCAATCATCGTGATCATCACGTCACAGGACGCAACAGCGCTCTCTAGCGTTTCCACGAAGTCCGCGCCGGGTTTAATATTGTCTATATCCATGAAAATATCCGCACGCTCGAAGTGCTTAGTCAGGTGGTCGTACAGGCGGCCTACATAACCTTCGCTGTCCTGCCGCCGATAGTTGATGAAAATACGACTCATGGCGTGCTGCTCCGAATTGAAACTGTACTATAACTATGCAGTTTCTATTGTACCCCGATTGCGAATCTTGAGAGCGCCGGCAAGGTACTAATCGAAAACTCACGAGACTCTACCGCTTTCCTGACGGTCAACTCAAACCGTGTAGCAACGTTTTACACTTGTACGTTAGCAGATGGCTTTTGGCGCAAATCTATGATGATCGATAAAATCTTAACCTGCGGAATCGTGACGCTATTGAGTATAAATCTAGGCGCGTGTGGCAGCATTGCCCTATCGCCAACTAGCCAATCTACTGTACCTCCAACATCAACTGTTGTTCCCACACCGATGTCAACGGCGGCTTGGGTCGCGGTTGACGCGGCGCACCAGAGGGTAGTTTATGGATGTTACGAAGCATTTAGCTTGGGAGGTTTTGCCAGCCTATGCGATATGAAAGCAGACAAGAGTGACCGTCGATTTCTCGCCCACCACCTAATGTCCAATGTTTTCCTCTCAAATGATGGACAATGGCTTATTTTTGCTTATATGGATAAAGATGTGTTGGGACGTTTATATAGGTTGCATGTGGGTAGCCCAGATTTGCAAGTTTTGACCCCTGACGGCAAAAGGTTTGCCGGATACACAATCGAAAAACAGGAAGATGATTGGGTGTACTTCAAAGTGTGGACAAGTGGCGATCCATACGATCCACGTAGTTTTTCACACTATCGTGTACCGTTAGCTGGCGGCTCACTCGAAAAATTACCAACTCACGTTATGCAGCCCTTACCCTAAATCTGTCTCCGTGAAGGACTTTCCAGAAAGGCGTTTTGTTCCCCTCATGCTATGAGAGATGGGTAGGAGGTGAGTCACGAAGTAGATTTTGTTAACGGGTACCCAAAATAAAGTAGCTAATCAGAGGCCACTCATTGATCAGACCCGCAACACCAATCACGATGAGAATTGCACCTGCAATCTTTGCCAAAAGAATGTGATGATCCAGCATCCATTTGATCAGCCACTTGCGTACCGGATCTGCCAGAAAAGGCAGCACTAACAGCGGAAACCCAAAGCCAAGACCAAACAGCACAAAATAGCCGATCCCGTCCAACGCCGACTGGACGCTAACGGCATTGGCAAATGCCCCAACGACTAATGCGCCGCTGCACGGTAGAGCCATCGGCCCATAGAGCATTCCATAAAGAAAGCTACTGAGGATCGGATTTTTCAGCCGTGGCGAACGGATAGCGGGCAGTCGGGCAAAGGGGTTCACGTTCAGTAACAACAAGATGCCCATGACGATCACGATGGCATAGACAAGCGGCAGCAGTAGCGATAGGGCTTGACCAACTGCCACCTGCAAGATCGCTAACAGCAAGCCAATGACCAACATCGAGATCAGCACGCCTGCCAACGTGACCGCACCAAGCCAGCGTGCAGTGCGACGATTCTCCATGATCTGCTGATTCCCGGCGATAAACGCCAGAAAGCCGGGATACATGGGCAATACACACGGGTTCGTCATGTTGAGTAAACCCAATCCGAAGGGGCCTAACGCAGCAAGCCAATCAGTGATTCCGGTGATCATGACGCTTTGGCGGTTTCCTGAATCAGGCTGAGAAGCTCGGCGGGTTCATGGATACCTGTATGCAACGTGGAAAATGTGCCATTAGGACTAATGAAGAACGAAGGTGTACTTGTTGGATTGGTAATCGTGCGCCCAAACTGTTCGATCAGGGCGTTGGTCAAGTCTTTGTTGCTAAAGCTAAACGTCCAGTCGAAATTGTTGTGGGTAGCAATATCGAGGATCTGGGCGGGGCTTTCGCTGGGGTCGATGCCCAATGAAATATAGACGACTTGATCTTTGTTGGTGAGTTGGGGCAGCGCTTGCGCGACCCGTTTCTGTTGCGCCAGACAGTTAGTACACCACGCTGCCATCGCCTCAACGACAACTGTTTTGCCTGCGAAGCCCGCCAACGTGATCATCTTGTTGGTTCGCACATCCGTAAACGGCATCGTTTGCCACGCCGGACGATTGCCCACAGCCGCCGCTGCCGTAACGGAGATGGTAGCTACCGTAATTGGTGTTGCTGGTGCTGCGCTGCTGCACGCTGCCAACACGAGGGCAAATACAAATAGAACGCCAATTGGCTTACGGATTTTCATTTTCTCTCCTGACCAAACCTAATCAACGATAAAGAGCTTCGCCCCAATATCGGTAGATGAGCGATGCGCCTCGGCGGCATCAGCGACCTGATAACTTACCCCCGGTGTCAGGACAAATTTGCGACCATCGACCAGTTCCGTTTCAAGGCGACCCTCAAGACATAATAGAATATGCCCCTTCTTGCACCAAAGATCCGCAAGGTAGCCGGGGGTGTATTCGACCACCCGTATCCGTATCGTATCGAACTGCTGAGTTCGCCACAGCGCTTTGCCAGTAATCCCCGCGTGTTCGGTGGGCGGTACACTATCCCAATCGGTAATCCCAAATGGGATGTTGCTTAGCTTCATTCAGTAGCCTTTAATTTATTGACCTTGCTTTTATGAAGCGATAATACCAATAAAATCTTACGGGAAGATAGCAAAGCGGACTGCCCACTCGTTTCTCTAGGATATAGAGAAAGGAATCCGGGTGGGTGAGGATTACCTAACAGTTATCCTCCGAATGCGACTGGGGTTGCTTGATCTGACAGCCAAAACGAGTCGCGCCATTTAAACGCTGAGCGTGTTCTGTTCCACGCAAAGGATATTTTAGGCGTGTAATACTAAAATCGGAAGGGGAGACAAGGTTAAACAATACAGGGTCAGTAATGAAAGCAAGACATTGATCCACTTACTGATGGTGTGGTTACATTGTTCCATCCCCAGCGTAATGTCTCATAGGTTCGTATTAAAAAACGGTTCGGCACGCTCTAGCAAGATGGGGATCCATTCATCGTCTACAGCTTTGCTGATCAGATAACGCTCCAAGAGTTCCATGGGTGTGAGTCCTTCGGGGCTGTCGCCCAAGCGGGAACGTACCGGACGCTCGATGTCCTTCTGGATACTGGCGACCATACTGACCCGTGCTTCACGTAGCGCATTTTGGATCGCGGCATCCCCCAGTTTTGACTCTTGTTCCGGCTCCGCCTGAATGATCAACCGCACAATGGCTTCCTCTAATGACCTGCGGTTGATCGTGTCCAGCACTTTCGCCATTGGGTCTTCGGATTGGCGCACATCGATCCGCAACGTAACAAAGGGGCGTGCCTTGACTGGGACAAACTGCCAACTGGTATTGCCGCGCTCTAGTTCGACCCAGCAAAAGCCCTTTGAGTCCCCTTCTTCGCCAAAATCGATGCGTTCCAAACTGCCGCTATACACTACTGGGGGAACGCCTTTGCGTCCATCGGTCAGATTTTGATGCTTATGGATATGACCCAGTGCTACATAATCCCACACTGGGTCAGCGATCTCGGAGAGCATGACCGAGACATCGCGCCCGACCATAACATTCCGTTCACTACCAAATGTAGCCCCTGAAACCGTAAAGTGTCCAGTTAGCACACGCGGCGCACTGGATTTCGCCGCCCGCTGTGCAAGATCCGCCAATGCAATTTGTACGGTCTGTTGCAAGTGAGCGTCTACCTGTGCAATTGACAACCCATGCGACTCCTCGCCATTAAACAGGCGGGCACGGGTAGGGTAGGGCGCTGTCGCAATCTGTAATGGGCCACTATGTGTTTCAACCGATTTTAGATCGTAGCTATCGGCAACCCACACATTCGGTACAGAAAGCGTTTCGTAGATTTCGATACTATAGGCACGGGCTTTGGTCGAAGGCAGATCGTGGTTGCCGACTAGCAGCACTACCGGGCAAATCTGGCTCAGATCGCGCACCCGATGGGCAAATTCACGCTGAAAGGTCGGGTTCGGCTGCGAGTTCTTAAATGCGTCTCCCGCAAAGATGGCGACATCGACCGCGTGCTGTTGGGAATAGTCGATCATTTCGTCAACACGCTTCAGGAAATCGACCACGCGTGTACTTAATCCGGTGAGCGGTTCGGTACGCCCGTAATTTTCCATCCCAATATGAACATCTGCGAAATGCAGCATTTTGATCATGAAACAAATCACTCGATCTTACCCGACGATACTGGGCATTATGTTACATTGCAGGCAGACGTGCAAATATCCGGGAATTTGGATCAGATTCTTACTCCGATATTTCGCACATGTTGTGATAGTTTCATGCTGTCAAGCACCAATTCGGCAGATGCGGTAAAATAGTATGAATTTAATGTGGAAAAATAATGTCGGCTCAGTTGCTTAGCTTACCACCCGCTTTTCAAGTTAGTCAGTCCAGCTTGCAAGACTACGCAATATGCGCCCGCCGCTTCCAATTGCGCTATCTGATGGAACAAGAATGGCCTACGCCTGCGGCTGAACCACTGGGCGATGCTGAACAGGCCGATATGCTTGGCAAGCGCTTTCATCGGCTGGTTGAGCGCTATTGGCTCGATCTCCCTATTGAACGTGACAAGATTGACGCAACTCTGCGCCCGTGGTGGGATGCGTTTCTGCAACACCCAATTCCCGATCTGCCCGCTGGAATCCGGCGCGCCGAAGTTCGTACCTCAGCAGTGGTGCATGGTCAACGTATGGTCGCCACCTTCGACCTGTTGGCCTATAATGCCACTGGCGACGTGATGATTGTGGACTGGAAAACCACCAAGCGCCGATCTTCGCGGGCATGGCTGGATCGCCGTTTGCAAACGGTAATCTATCCGCTGCTGTTAATAGAATCAGCGCCGCGCCTGATTGGGCGTGTACTTAAACCAGAACAGGTGCGCCTCGTCTATTGGTTCGCCAATGCGCCTACCGAAATCGAAGTGTTCCAGTATTCCACTATGCGCTATGAGCAGGATCAGCAAACGCTGGCCTATTTGATAGATCAACTACTCAGTACGCAAGCGGCGGTTTGGCCTCTGACCAACGATGTGAAGCAATGCCGCCTATGCCAATATCGATCCCTATGCAATCGTGGTAGCGAAGCGGGCAGCTATGATGACATCGACACCATTGATGAGCTTGGCGATATAGAGGATATGAGCAACGGTACCGGCTCATTTTTGGAGCAACCTGATGATTTTGTGCTGTGATGCTACCTAATGACTGATTCACTAAATCGCTTGAACCGCCTTCTATGGGCTGAACCAGCACCTTGTACGATTAACGAGGCGTGTCTGAACGCGTGCGAGGGCGATGCGTTTCTTGCTACGATCTTGATTCGGCGTGGCTACACCAACCCGGACAAGATACGCGCTTTCTTGTCATCGGATTTGTATTTGCCTGCACCGCCGGAACAATTGCCGGACTTGGTAGTGGGATCATCGCTGCTGCAAACTGCCATCGCCAATGGCAAGCATATTCTAATCTGGGGCGATTTCGACGTAGATGGACAGACTTCTACCGCATTGCTGGTAGATGGCTTGCAACGACTCGGCGGGGAAGTGACCTATTACATCCCGGAGCGGGTTGCCGAGTCACACGGAATCAAGCTTGCCAGCTTGCAACAGCAGATCGAAGCGCAAAAACCAGACCTCATCATCACCTGCGATACAGGGATTAGCGAATATGAGGCGCTCGACTATGCCCATTCGATAGGCTTGCCTGTTATCGTGACCGATCATCACGAGTTGGGCGACCATTTGCCCGCTGTTGCCGCCGTGATTACCCCCCGTCGGCTCCCGGATGGACACGCACTGGCGAGTCTGCCGGGCGTGGGAGTAGCTTATAAGTTGATGCAGCACGTCTACACGACCCTGCATCAGGAGCGCGATCTTCCCCGACTATTGGATCTGGTTGCGCTTGGCATTGTTGGCGATGTTGCTATGCAAACCGATGATACGCGCTACCTACTACAGGTCGGTCTGGAACGGTTGCGGCGGGCAGAACGAGTCGGCCTTAAGGCGCTAATGGAAGTAGCGAACCTGACCCCCGCTGGACTAACAGGCGAACGGATCGCTTACCAGATCGGGCCGCGTTTGAATGCCGCTGGACGACTCGCTAATGCCGCATTGGCGGTGGAACTACTGATCACGCATCAGGCTTCACAGGCGCGAGTTTTGGCACAGCAGTTGGAAGGGTTGAACAACGAACGGCGCGTCCAAACTCGCCAAATCGAAACCGCCGCCGAAGCTATGATCACCGCTAATCCGTCACTGTTAGACGCGCAAGCACTGGTTCTCTACCAGCCCGACTGGAACCCCGGCATTATCGGGATTGTCGCGGCACACCTTTCGGAGCGCTACGCACGGCCTGTCGTACTGCTGGCAGGCCATGATATTGCACGCGGATCGGCACGAGCGCCGCGCAGCTTCGATGTAAACCGTTCGATCACCGCACAAGCCGATCTACTGCGAACCTTCGGCGGACACCCCGGCGCGGCGGGATTATCGTTGGAAGTGCGGCACATTGACCGCTTCCGAGAGCGATTTTCGCGGACATTGGCAGAGGGGGGCATGGCAGAAACGCAGCGCCTCAATCTGGATACGTTCGTAACCTTCGATCAATTAACATTGGATCTTGCTAAACGTATCCAGCGGTTAGCCCCGTTCGGTGAAGGCAATCGACCAGTAATTCTGGCAACAGCGCGAGTCCGATTAGCCCATGCCTCACTGGTCGGGCGTGATAGGCTGCACCGCCGGATGACTGTCGAGGATGAGCAGGGGCGGCAGCAGATTGTTTTGTGGTGGCACAGCGCCGACGATACGCTGCCCGATGGCCTATTCGATATTGCCTACAATATCGGTGTTAACGATAGGCAGGAGCTTCAACTCACCTTTGTCGATTTCCGGCAGTGCGAGGACAGCGTGATTGATGTCCCTGCCCCGGCGATCCACATCCACGATTGGCGCAGGGAACTTGCTCCCGTCGAGAAGTTACAAGTGTTGCTAGCGGAGAGTCAAGCGTATGTCATTTGGGCAGAGGCGGAGTCGCGCCAGCAGTACCCCGACTGGAAACGTCGTGCCGAACTCATGCCAGCCCGCACACTGATTCTCTATACGGCTCCGCCCGACCCCCAGACCCTACGGGAAGCGCTTGACTTGGTGAAGCCAGAAACCATCCACATCTTTGGTACGCCGCCACCTATCCCTAGCCTGCAAGCCTTCCTGATGCTGTTAACTCAGTCCGCGCAAAATGTGATCGACCATTTGGACGGCGAAACCGTGTTGGAAATCCTGTGCGGTGCGACGGCGAGTTCGCCGCAGATGGCTCGCGCTGGACTGGAATTTCTGGTCGCGAATGGACAGCTAGGCAGCACTATCTGGATCGGCAAAGGCGGCAAACTTGGCAAAACCAAAGTGCGCCTCACCGCCACCTCATCAAGCGAAAATTCTATAGCACCTGCCTTGCCGCGTGACATCGCCCGGAAGCGGCTCGAAGCGGCTTACCGGGAGATGGAAGCCTACCGCCGCTACTTTCGCGCCGCGCCACTGGATCGGCTGCTGTGACAGGTTATCGAGTTCCGCTTGCTACCGTTCGCGTTGAGCAGGAAGTCAATCGCTCTCGGTTCATCGCGACTTTGACCAATGCCGACACGGTTGAGGCGGCGCGTAGTTTCATTGCCGCGATCCGCGCTGAAATGCCGGATGCATCGTGTCATGCCTACGCCTTCAAGATTGGCTATGGATCGAGCGTGACAGAGGGGTTATCCGATGGCGGCGAACCTACTGGAACCGCTGGACCTCCGATGATGGCGGTATTGCGCGGCGCAGAGGTGGGCGATACTGTGTTGGTCGTGACGCGCTATTTCGGTGGGATCAAACTTGGTACGGGCGGGTTAGTCCGTGCTTTTGGCGACGCGGCACGAACAGTGCTGGCTGCCATGACCACCCACGAAAAGATCGCCTATCGACAGGTCGGCCTGACCATTCCCTACGCCCTTTACGAGCGACTCAAACTGCTACTGCCCAACTACCGCGCCACAATCGACGAAGAATCCTTCGAGGCCGAGATCACCCTCTATCTGACTATGCCGCTTGACTCAGTAGAACTGTTCACGGCAACAGTACGCGATCTGAGTGCAGGCCGCGTTATTCCGATGAGTCTGAGTGATTGAGCCGCGTTCACCCAGATCCAAATATGTGTACGCGCATATATGGACATTGTTCGAAATAATGGAAAGATGCTACCGCGACAAGAGTTAAGGTAGGCATAGGGTATTTTCTGTGCCGTTGCGTTTTGGGGACGTTGGCGACGACGTTCGGTGCCATCAATGAGCAAATCGACACCCCCTTCCCTTAGCAGCGTACTCGTCTCTACGCTCGCACCGTCTCGCTCCGGCGGGTTGGGCTAAGGCTTCTTGCAAATCGGTGTTAAGCAATAAATCCAGTCATTGACGCGCCCTTGGATCAAGCCAAAGGATAAGCCAACATCGTTTGTAGCGGATAAGTCTTGTGATAAACCAAGATGAACAGCAGTTTATGCGCCACGCTTCCTAGCTTGCTCTTATTGCCCCCGCCTAGTCTACGTTGTCGGGTCTGTCCCGCTTGCGTTTGATCTTCAGGACGGGCTTCCTCATAGGCTTTTCCAAAACCCACCAGCAACACCTCGAACTCGTCTGGCTTCAAGCCTCTTGCTGCCAATAACTCTCTTTAGTCTTTTAATTCTTCATAGGTTAGCATTCCTCCAGTTTACCCTATTTCGAATAATGTCTAATAAATAAAGTTTTTGTGAAATTATCAAGCGTGGTTGTAGAAGGTGAGTCTTCGTAGGTAGGAGAAACCCAGTGTAGCTTGATTAGATTGTGTGTTGCGTCGGACGGTGGGTTTGTCCCATGCAACACACTTGCTGGCGCTTAGCGGAGTGCGTTAATTATGTGCTGTGAATAATTAGTTCTTGCCAAATGGGTTATCGCGAACTAACGCGAATTTCTCAAAAACTTACATGCCCATCCAGAAGGCAGCTTCATCACTCTTGAGCCAATCGTTGGCCTTAATGGTTTCGTCTTCATGCTTGGATGGCAAATCTTGTTCACTTTTCGTTGCTTCTGCCTGACCTTTGACGATTTGCAACGGAACATACTCAAGCTTGAGCACTTGCCTAACGATCCGGGGTTTATCTTGCTGTTTGATGAGTGCGTCCATTTGGCTGCTCCTGCTAAACTGTAACTCTCGTCGCTCGATAAAGTTAGTTTAGCAGATTGTGATCGTTTATTCTATCTTAACGATATAACAATGGTATCGCAACTAGGACTAAAGTCATAGGGTGGGCAGCGGCGCTGCGTTGGCAAGGTATCTCGCAACGCCGATACTTTTTATGTCGGACGGCTGATAATCCCACCACCGAGGCACACATCGCCATCGTAGAAGACTGCTCCCTGACCGGGGGTAATGTCGCGCAGCCGTTCGTCAAACTGGATCGAGACACGGCTTTCGGTCAACGGCGTAATGGTCGCCCATGCCAGCCGCGCCTTATAGCGAATTTTGACCTGAGCGCGGATCGGTTCGTCAGGGGATGTGCCTACGACCCAGTTCACTCGCGACGCGGTGAGGCAATCCGTACCAAGTTCGGCCTGTGTCCCGACAATTAAGGCGTTGCGGTGAGCGTCCATGCCGAGTACAAACAGCGGATCTGCCGACTGTACGCCGAGTCCTTTACGCTGCCCAATCGTATAATCAGACAGTCCAGTATGCTGACCCAAGACCGCGCCGCTGCGACTCATTATTGGCCCCGGCTGCGCGATCTGCGGGCTGTGTTCGCGCAGAAAACGTCGGTAATCGCCGTCTGCCAAAAAGCATAGATCCTGACTATCGTGTTTTGAGGCGACTGGCAACCCAAAACTAGCCGCCAGTTCGCGCACCTGTGGTTTGCTATATTCGCCTACCGGGAACATAACATGCGCAAGCTGTTCCTGCCCCATCACGCTCAGAACATAGCTCTGATCTTTGGCATCGTCCAGACCCTTGAGCAACTGAAACTTACCATCGGGCGCTTGCCGGGTGCGTGCATAATGCCCAGTGGCGAGATAATCTGCATCGAGCGCCAGTGCATTGTTGAGTAGCCACTCAAAGCGGATATGTCGATTGCATTCCAGACAGGGGTTCGGCGTATTACCCATGCTATGCTGATCGATAAAATACTTGACAATCGACTCCTTGAATACGTCTCGCGTATCCAGCACGTAGAACGGAATCCCCAGCCCATCGGCGATGGTACGGGCATCGTTCATCTGGTCGGGCGTGCAGCAGCGATTGGCGCTTGCCCCACTTTCGCCGGCATCCTCAGACCACAAACGCATCATAATCCCGATCACGTCGTAGCCCTGCTGCACCATGAGCGCCGCCGCTACCGAACTATCCACGCCGCCACTCATGGCAACTACCACTCGCTTTGCCATTACATCCTCAATCTATACTACTTACGATACAGAGCGTCTTCTCAAATAGCCCTTAGGATTCCAAGTGATAAAAAACGATTCGCGGCTTCTGTCGATCTCGAAATCCTGATTGTTATCCATAAAAGTCTCGATGGCTTCATAGGGGCCGGGGTTTGGCCCCACCACCAACCCATGATGACAGATGCTATCTTCGACAATAAAGTAACCATCCGGTTTGACCAGCGGCGAAAAAGTTCGCAGTACGTTCAACGTATTTTCGTAGGTGTGCGAACTATCTTCAATGATCAAAATGCTGGCAGCATCCTTTGCCAGTTGGCTGACCTGCGGGAACAAGGCACACGCATCGCCTTCGATCAGCGTGATACGTGGATGCACTCTCACAATATTGGGGACAAACTGGTGCGAAATATCCAGCCCAATCACTGTGCCTTTACCAAAATTATCGCACAGATGGGCCAGCGCCAGTGTGCTGCCACCATGAAAATTCCCGATCTCGATGATCAAGTCGGGCTTAGTCTCCGCCATAATTTCCTGATAGACCCAGAAGTCAGTCGGGCTTTTGACGGCTCTCACCCCAAAATAGGTCGAGCGTTCTACCGTGCGATCCTGCATAATCTGAAGAAGCTGCCGCACGGGCATGTCAAGATCTTCTTCCATAAAAGCCATGTGTCGTATCCTTTTGAGGGCTATCTTATGCTGATGAGGCAGTTCAGCGCGTAACCCTTTGAACTGTCCGCGCTATTATACATAAAAAGCTGTGGTTATAATATGCTATACGTTCCCTCATCGCTGCTAATCCGAGGCAGCGATGCTATCCTATACAATAGGTATTTATAAATGATTGAAGTCAATCAAGCGATTGAGGCTCAAATCTTGAGCCGCAGTTGGTTCTACCATTTTCGTCTGCCCAGCGGACGAGTTACCGACTCATACCTCCCCGACGAAACCCTGAAAATCCACGATACCCGCGAAACTATGCTGTTTCAGGTACTCGACCCGGAATTCGAGGGACGGTGGGACAGTGTTAACTGCATTGATCTGGCATGCCACGAAGGTTTCTTTTCGACCAAACTGGCACTCAAGGGCTGCAAGGAAGTTTTGGGGATCGATGGACGGCACGAACATATCGAAAATGCAAATCTGATTCGTCAGGCTTATGGCTTGCAGAATTTGCGCTTCGCACAGGGCGAAATTCAACATCTCGATCCGCAGGCACTCGGCAAATTCGATGTAACCCTGCTGTACGGGATTCTCTATCATTTGGAAGACATTGTAGGCGCACTGCGGTTGGCCTATGCGCTGACCAACAAAGTTTGCATGATCGAAACGCAGATCGCGCCGAATCTTTCCGGCCTCGTCGATTGGGGTTCCTACAAATATACCAAACCGATTGTTGGCTCTTTTGCGATAGTCGATGAGTCCGATGAATTGGCGGCGGGCAATCGAGAAGCTAACCTGACTCCAATTACCCTGTTACCGTCACTGCCGGGGTTGTTATGGCTGCTAAACGCAGTAGGCTTTGCCCGCGCAGAGGTTGTCGTGCCACCTGTCGATGCCTATGAACAGATCGCGACTGGCAAGCGTGTTGTGGTAGCCGCCTTCATCGATTAATCCACAACCTAATGATGGTTGTCAGTGGGCTAACTCCGGCGTATACGCGATCACTTCCAGAGTGTCAAGGATGATCGATTTATCGGGGCTAAGTGGGGCAGTCGCCACAGGTTCAAGCCTAACTTGATCTAAGGGTTGGTAAGCGACCAATTGCAGCGAATAGGTTGCTTGCCGACCATCGGCGGGCAGGGTCAGCGTGCGTGTATCGACATACAATTGACCCGGCTGCCACGTTGAAGTTTGTATCGGAGCCGTTGCACCAGACAGCGGCCCATCGACCTGTGATAAGAGCTTGCCATCCTGATCGATGATGCGTACTGAAAACGAGTAGTCGGTAGGCAGCGGCTTATCGGCACTCCACCACAGCCGCATCTGAACTGCGTCGCCAGAATGATAGGGGTTGCCCGGTGTAATATCTGCACCATGAAAGCGCAGCGAGTCACCGACCAGATAGCCTTCTTTCAGTGGTGCGCCCTCATAGAGGGTAGCAATGAAATACCATGGCCCCCAAAACTCCGACGAGAGTCGATCACGTTTGACCCAAGCCTCGGTATCCTTATCGTTGCCACGCTGATCCACCAGATACCAGACCCGCCGTCCGGCTTGTTCGGGTTGGGTGGCCTTTGGGATACCGCCGGGAAAATACAACGGTTCGTAGTACCACCACGCCATCGACTCTCCGCATGGGCACTTCGGATCAATAACGAACGTATCGCCGGGGTGCATCTTGACTGCCATCGCCTGTACCAGATCGCGGACTGGTTTGGCATCGCTATAATGAGGCCGGAAATCAAAAGGTTGCCACGGTGCCAGCCCCATAATCAACAGGGCAATGGTGCTGATCTGTCGCAGGCGGGGCGGCAAATTTGCCAGACCAATCCCAAATATCAATAGGGTTGCTGGGAGAACCGCGTTAAGATAGCGAATCGAGTAGAGTCCCAAGCGACCTTGCAGCAGATAGGCGATAACCGGAAACAACAATCCCGCCAGCAGCGCACCGATTTCGGGATGTGTTTGGGGTAGATTACGCCGCAGATACAGGATCAGACCCACTAACGCTAGCCCAATCAGTAAGCTATAGGCGATCTCCTGATGTCCACTGAGCGCACGTGGGATCATCAGCAAGGTGGCGTTGATCTCGCCGACCCATACTACATTGGCGCGGATCTGCGCGATCTGCGCGAGACGGCTTGCTTGTGGCAGCAACGCGATTCCCATTACCGCCACGATTCCAAGCCACCGCACAAATAATCGACGGGCGAACAACAGCAGGTACAGTCCAGTAAATGCGATCAGAATTGCTGCTGTATAGTGGGTATACAGCGCCAGAATCGCCGCCACTGCATAAGGGATTGCCCGCCGAAAGGTTGGCTTACGTACCCAACGCACATATAACCAGATCGCGGCAGCGGTGAATAGATAGAGTAGGGCATAGCCGCGTACTTCAATCGAGAAATAAACCGTCGTATTGGAAATAGCAAAGATCAGCGCTGCTAGCCAGCCCGCTTGCCGTGAGTGCAGCACCTGTCCCACTCGATAGATAACTGCCGTTGTTAGAATTCCAGCAAATGCCGACAGCGCCCGCACGGTAAGGTCATTGTGGCCTGCCAGCGCTGTCCAGACGTGCAGCACGACATAATATAATGGAGGCCAATCGACAGGGGTACGTTCTAATGTTTGCACCAACGTGCCATTGATTTGGAACACTGACCACAGTTCATCCCACCACATTGACAACTCGCCCAAATGGATCAAGCGATACACCACAGCGATCACAAGGATAAATATGGTAAGCCAGAAAGCCGTCCGTTTGCTGGCGGGTCGCGGTGGCGTTGGGGAATGGACAGTGGTCATGAAAACGCTGTTGTCCTAATTAGCTGGAAAAGGTTGAACAGTCTAGGCAAAGAGTTTGTGTACTGAAAATGAAAAGTCGGCAGTCAGCCGACTTTTTAAGGTATAGGGAACAAGAACACAGAGTAGGCTGTCTGGTACGATGGCGGAGAGGGTGGGAGTCGAACCCACGATGGTTTTACCCATATCCGCTTTCCAAGCGGACGCACTAGGCCACTATGCGACCTCTCCATATGGCGATCATTATAGCGATCCGATCCCATAGGGTCAATAGGCAGTCACTTTGCTGAGAGTACTCTAAAAGTTGCGCCCAAGATCGTAACTTCTAGCTATAATGTGGGATAACTACTCAATCAAATTTTGGATAATGAGGGATTTCTGTGCGCTGTCACGGGCGGATCACTTGGTTTTGGTGTTGTTTTGGAGTGCTTTTGGCAGGGTGTGGACAGATTGTTACAACCACCGCGACACGCACCCCGACTCTATTGAGTCTGGCGCACCCCACGATCACGCCTACTGCCATGCTCCGTCTGATCCGCACGCCTACTTTATACAGTACGTACAGCACGGCTCTGGCGCTTGCTCCGACTGTTTTACCGCTACCGCTGCTTCCACCCAAATGCTACGAAACCCCCGTCGGCAGTTTATGGTGTTTTGGCCTGATCCGCAATACACAGGATAAACCTATTGGTCAAATTATGGTCCGTGTGTATTTGGTAAGCAGCGATGGTTCTGCGTTGGTCGAGAAGCAGGTTGCTAGCGCCCGTGCTAGCCTTGCCCCCGGCGAATTCACGCCTTATGGGGTACTTTTTGACTCGCAACCAGCGGGATCTGTCGGGCCAGTGGTCATGCTAATTAGCGCGGTCAACCTTGAAGCGAGCGCTCTAAGCACTTCGGTCAAAGTGAATGAGTTCTACAGCGAAACTCGTGATGGTGCATATCACATCACCGGAACACTCATCAACAGCGACTCCAAGTCACTTCGCACGCTTTCGCTAGTGGTTACACTGTTAGATGGCGAGGATCACGTTACGGGGTTTCGGCAGGTGCGTTGGGATGATGCCCAAGTGCTGATGCCAACGGCGACTCTACCCTTTACTGTTGACGTAATCCCTTTTGGGCAAGGGCCAATGCGGGTCGAGATCAGCGCCGAAGGGCATCCAGTAGGTTAACCAGCGTGCCTGATCACGTGGGTGCATTGACGGATAGAGAAGACCCTGAATGAGATCAGTATTTGCGTGTCAGCCATTTGCTCAAGAGGCTCAAAGGCAAGGTTCGCCTCAGAATTACTGTACAATTATGACCCATTATTTCTGTTTAACCTTAAGGAAAAAATCTTGAGCGAACAAAACATTCGTATTGCAATTATCGGCACAGCGGCGCGTTCTGATTATCTGTATGGCCCGCTGGTGAAGCAGTTCCCCGGCGCGGAACTGGTTGCTATCTGGGGACGTAGTGAAGAGTCGGCTAAAAGGATGGGCGAAAGCCTGAATATCCCTTGGTATACCGATCTGGATCGGCTGATGCGCGAGACTTCGCCACAGATTGGAATCGTGTCTGTGGCCTACAGCGCCAATGGTGAAGCTGGCTTGATGGCTGTCGAACATGGCCTGCATGTCTTACTCGAAACGCCGATTGCCCATAAATTAAGCGAAGCCGACGCAATCATCAATGCGGCACGACAGCGTGGCCTCAAAATCGAGATCGCAGAACAGTTTCACCGCCGCCCACAGGAACAGATCAAACTGAAGCTGATTGCGTCGGGGCTGTTCGGGCGCGTCTACTCGGCTTTCAATGACTTCGCCGGGCATGGCTATCATGGCATTAGCGTCATGCGGAGCTATCTGGGCTTCGACGCAAAGCCCGTGCAGGTGACGGGCGCTGTGCAAAATTACCCGTTGGCTTCGCATTGGTCACGGTTGGGCAACAAAACCGGGCCACGCGACGAGACGCAGGAACACGGCATCATCGAATTCGAGGACGGGCGTTTAGGTATTTTCCACTGGACAAGTGTGGGCTACGATGCGCCGATGCGTTGGTGGCGCAGCAGTCGTTTCTTGGCTGAAAAAGGCATGGGGATCAGTGTTGGCGTGGGTATTGAGACTCAGGAACAACTTACACTGCTTACCCCTGACGGCGAAGCGCCGCAGTTCATCACACTGGAGCGGCGCTGGGAGCGCAATGACGGCGGCGCACTGCTGGCGATGGTCGCGCACACGGGCGATGCTGCGATGCCGACGATTACATGGGAGAACCCGTTTGCGTCGTCGGTCAAAGGGCATGGGCCACAGTGGCACGACGACGAGATCGGCGTGGCGGGCTGTCTCAAGAGTCTGGTGGATGCCGTTCGCACCAACACCGATCCGACCTATGGACCCTTGCAAGGACGGCTCGATCAGGAATTGATCTTGGCAATTCGGCAGTCAGCCGCCGAGGGTAGCAAGCCGATTCGCCTTCCGCTTGATCCGGCAAACCAAATACTTTAAGACAATTTTGAGAATCATAGAAAGTCGAAGCTTGCGGCTATGTCTCCGCAAGTTTCGACTGTTTTGGGCTGCATCGCGTTTTGTCGCTTCACCTTTTCCCATAATCTTCAAAGAAACCCATTGACGATTGATTTATATCCGGGTAAAATTATGGAATGGATAAAATCTTAGGATAGTGTGATGGTTAACGCATTTTCTAACGCTTGCACAAGCTTCGATGGTCATCAGCGCATTGCATCCGGCCCACTGCACGAGGTTGCTCTAGTCGTTAAACGGGCCATCGAAACTGGCGCAGTTGACTCCATCTTGACTTTCGATGATGCGACGGGTCGCGTGATAGACATCGACATAAGCGGGTCAGATGAAGAAGTGGTTGCCCGTTTAGCAAAGCCAGCTGCAACCGATAATGACTCTGAGGCGGCGCAACTTGAACTGTCAGCCGTTCCGGAATCTAATGACACAGATGCAAAGGTTACTAAGCCTCGTGATCGGGGTCGCCCGAAATTGGGAGTGGTTGCTCGTGAAGTAACGCTGCTGCCGCGTCATTGGGAATGGTTGGCAACGCAACCGGGTGGTGCATCGGTAGCCTTGCGTAAACTGGTTGAAGAAGCCCGTCGCACCAATAATAGCAAAGACCGACTCCGCCATGCACAAGAACGAGCCTACCGTTTCATGTCAGCGATAGCTGGCAATATGGAAAATTTCGAAGAAGCGACACGCGCCCTGTTCGCGAACGACCAACCGCGTTGCAGCGAACTCGTTGCTGTGTGGCCTGACGATGTGCGTAACTATGCCATCACGCTTGCTTTCGGCGATGATAATCACGCTTCATAAGCATTGATCAAAGTACTCCATTCCATCTAAATAGGGACTCCAATGATGACCAACGTCTATCTCGAACCGACACAGGAATCAGGCCGCGCTTTTGTCATGCGCCAAATGTCGGGCAATATCGTCATGCTCAATCTGCTGCGCTTTCGTCCAATTGCTGACTACTCCACAAACCCTGAGTTAGCTCCAAACGCCCCGATTAGTGGTGCCGAAGCTTTTCAACGCTATATCGACCACACGCTGCCATATCTTCGTGAAACAGGCGGCGATCTGCTGTTCATGGGATCGGGTGGGCCTTTTCTGATCGGGCCAGAAGGGGAACGCTGGGATTTTGCTATGCTGGTGCGGCAGCAAAGCGCCGAGTCGTTCTTGGCGTTCGCCTCTCATGAAGCGTACTTGAAGGGGTTGGCACACCGAACCGCCGCCATAGAGGATTCCCGTCTGCTGCCACTCACGGAAGCCGCAGCAGCCACAACGTAGCATCAGCGGTGCTGCTTTGAAGCCGATGAATCAACATTTCTTTGGGCAAAGCGCTGTCCTTTAGAAACAGTGCCTTGCCCAACCGCGCTAACACGATCTCGACACCAAACCGTTTGCGCTCAATCCTACCCAACGTATTTGGCAACGCGCTTTATGGGTTATACTCCGCGCCTTGTCTTTTGGGCGTATTGAGGCGTTGCAGCTTGCCGATCTTTGTCATTTTCATTTTTAGCTCCATCGTATTAGGCGCTGGATCGATGCTTGCGCCCGCGTTACCGACTCGCGGCCCGCGTATCGGGTTGGCGGCGGCTTTATCGCTAGCACTGGTGGTTGTCGGTGCCTTGGGCTATGCGGCGCTGTTCGGCTGGAGCACGTTGGTTATCGACTATCTGTGGTTTGCCTTGTTGGTGGGCATTTTTCTGGGCGGCACACTTTCGGCAGGGATGTTCCGCAGTGAAGCAGAGGGCGGCATCAAAGAATATACAGGCTGGCCCGGCCCTCGCGAGTTGGCCTTTTTTCTGATGGTGGCGATTCTCTTTGCCGCGCCTGCATTGGTGCTGCCTGTGCCGTTGGATACTGACGCACAGGGCTTCGGCTATTTGGCGCTGACGCTGCGTAACGGCGGTAGTTTAACGACGCTGGCTCCCTACCATCCCGAAGTAAGCTGGCTGTACTCGCCAGCACTTCCGGCACTGGTCGCCTACTTAGGACATCAACTCAATGCAGGATTGCAAAACATTCAACTGGCGATTGGCGGGGTGCTATCCTTCGTGTTTGTGTGGGTTGCCTACGATTTCGGCAATGAACTCGACCCTAATGAAACGCGGCGCACTGGGATCGTGATGGCAGTCTGCGCGTTGATCGGCACGGGGTTGATCACTGCCAACCTTGATTCGCACTATTCGGCACTGCTAGGATTGGTGTTTGCGCTGGCGTTTCTAACGTTCGCGCTGCGTTTTCACCGCGAAGGCGGACGTGCCAACTTTATCGCCGCTGCGCTCACCTTAGCCGCCGTACCACTTTCGCAACCCGATATGACAATTATCCTGATTCTGGGCTACGTACCGTGGCTAGCGACGATGTGGTTAGCCAAGCCGCGTCCAACCGTGCGACGCTGGTTAGGCTTGGCGGCGGGCATTCCGGCGTTAGCGGTGCTGCTGATCGCCCCGTGGCTAGTAAAAATTATGCCGCTGCTAACGAGCGAGATTCAATCGCCGTTTGAGGTTAATACTAGCCATTTGCTGGTCATGGTCGCCTATCATGGCGGCGTGATCGTCCTATTGACGCTAATCGGCATTGCGACAGTCGCCCGCCGCCGTAATCCTGTTGATGTGCTGATGCTCGGCTGGCTTATACTAGTCGTAGATTTTTCGAGTTTTGGCATTCTCATGCGGATTTTCCCCGGCCTGTTAGCGCCAATTGCCCGCTATGATTACCCGTTTAGCATCGCGTGGCACGGTCCGATCATCCCGTATGTGTATCTTGGTGCGATGGGGATTCTGTGGATCATGGGGCGTATAGGCCGTGAACGCGCCGAACGCTGGGTAAAGATCGCCAGTTTGCCTCTTATCAACCTGATCGCGTTGGCGGCCTTGCTGGCGATGTTGTTCGTTGACCCACTGTTGGCGTTTAGCAAAACGCTGCCGTTTCAGATGTTCGGGACATTTTCGTCAAACGCCGATGTTCAGGCGATGCAATGGTTAGAGCAGAATACCCCCCCTAGCATCTTGATCCTGAATTTCCCCGGCGAACACGAGGGACATTGGGTTCCTGTGATTACCCAACGTAACAGCGTTTATTTTCGTCCGCAGCCGTTTTTCCGGGGGACTGCCAAAGTCGAAGTCATGCAAAACGATCTATTGGCTTTCTGGAAAAACCCTGCTGATCCAGCAAATGTTGATTTGCTGACCCGCTATGGCATCGGCTATGTGATTGTTCCACAACTCATCACACAGCCCGACTCGATCAAAACAATGTTCCGCTGGCGCGAACCTCGATCCAGCGTACTAGATTATCATGCCGTGTCGCCTGTACCCTATTTGAAGCTAGTATTTGATCAGAATGGCGCCCAAGTTTACAAAGTGGTTGAAGTCCCGCTTGAGTTTTAAAGTCGGGCAAGACGACTTCCTTTAAATATGCCGTAGTAAGCTATGATTGGGCAAGTTATTGGCAAGAATGAGGAACCCTTATGGCTGACGTAACCTTTACGGAAGTAGCCTGTTTGGCTGGTGTCTTGTGTTACTAGGAATCGCTGTGCATTATGACGTTAAATAGGTGGGTTTCATGACAAGATTAAGCGAGATTGATTGGGGCAACTTAGGCAATCCTAGAATTTTAACTTTGCTACAAAATGTTGCAGCCCAAGATAAGGAAATACGCTCGAAAGCACTTGATGAGATTAAGGATATTATTGCACCTTGGGAGCTACTTTATGGATATAGGTCACCTGAAGACCTTATGCACATGGCTGAGAGTGCTATCCCTGAAACAATTGTTCCTTTCATTATTGAACTATTAAAAAATGAACCTACAAGAGAAAAGGTTTATATAATAGAAATTCTTTATGATTTGTCGCGATATGAATATGTCGACAATTACGTCATTCCTTCCGAAAAGAAAGACCATTATGCAAATTGGGCTAGGCGAATACGTGACGAAGTTTATAAAGGGATTGACATCTATAGAACACTATTGCACAGTCCTTCTCCTGAAATTCAACGAGCCGCATCCGACCTTATTGGAATTTTAACTTAAAGTAACACTAATATTACGATTGTACATAAAAATCCGTAGTCATCAACCATTATGCGAATTCTGCACGTTACGCCCTACTACGCGCCTGCATGGTCTTATGGTGGAGTCGTTAGCGCCGTGACCGGGTTAGCCGAAGCGCAAGCCGAACGCGGTCACAGTGTCACTATATTGACCACCGATGCGTTGAGTCAATCGGAGCGGAACCCACTACGGCGCGAACGTATCGGCGCGATTGACGTGATTCGCTGCCGCAATCTGAGCAATACACTGCGATCACGCTACAACCTGTCATTGCCGCCGGGAGTGTGGGCAACGTTCCGCGAACTGGTACGCGACGTGGATATTGTCCACACGCACGAACTCCGCACCGTCGAAAATCTGCTGATTAGCCATGTGCGCCCTGTGATCCTATCGCCACATGGCACGCTGTCGCACGCCACCGGGCGCAGCACCTTCAAGCAGACATGGGATAGTTTGTTCGGGCAGAGCCTCCTGAGAAAAATCGATGGCATTGCTGCGCTGACCAATGCCGAGGTAGACGACTCCCGCGCCTTATGGAAATTGCTGAATGTGCCGATCCCGGTCATACAGATTATTCCCAATGGGGTAGCAGCAGGGTTCGCCGTATCGGGCGATTTGCGACCACGTTATGGTCTAGGCGATGGCTTGGTTGTGCTGTTTTTGGGCAGGTTGCATGAGCGCAAAGGCTTACGATACCTAATCCCGGCTTTTGCCGAAGCCACCCACGATCTCCCGCAAGCGCGATTGCTCATTGTCGGGCCGGACGAGGGGATGCTAGCGGCGGCGAAAACGCTGGCAGCAGAAACGGGAATCGCAGAGCGTGTTACCTTCACAGGATTGTTGCAGGGAGCCGATCAACGGGCGGCGCTGGCAACGGCTGATCTGTTTGTGCTGCCAGCGGTGGGCGAAGGGCTATCGATGGCAGCACTCGAAGCAATGGCGGCGGGTTTGCCCCTTATCGTTACGCCCGGTTGCAATCTGCCCAATGTGGAAAAACGCGGCGCGGGCTTGCTTGTGGCACGCGAGATCGAACTAATTGCGGGAGCCATACGCGCTCTGTTACACGATCAAGACCGCCGTGCCGCGATGGGCACTGCTGGACGCGCTTGGGTGCAAGAGTCTTTTACGTGGCCTGCTATTGCCGCCCAAACCGAAGCACTCTACGCACAGGTCTCAAGAATGCGACAGTAAGTCGTCTCTAAAGTTATGGTATAGTTAACGTGTACAAGACTATTGCTAAACACTTATCATTGGGAAAAACCGAATGCAATATTTGATTACAGGTGGGGCAGGTTTTCTCGGCACAGCGCTGGCAAACAAGCTTGCAAGTGAAGGCCACAGCGTGCGCGTTCTGGACGACCTGAGCGCGGGCGACCCAACCCACCTCTCACCAGAGATCACCTTTACACGCGGCGATGTTAACGACCTCCCGAAGCTGTGGACGCTCCTACAAGGGGTACAGTGTGTGTATCATCTTGCGGCGAGGGTGTCTGTGCCGGAAAGTGTGCTGTATCCACGCGACTACAACGCGGTAAACGTTGGCGGAACCGTCAGCGTGCTGGAAGCAATGCGCGATGCCGGGGTGTCGCGAGTCGTATTCAGTTCGTCGGGCGCAGTCTACGGCGAACAGCGGAATTCGCAGCTTCGCGAGGATATGCCGCCCGATCCACGTTCGCCCTATGCCGTCAGCAAATTAGCGGCTGAACACTATGTTCGCACCACTGGCATTCTGTGGAATATCGAAACCGTCAGTCTGCGTGTGTTTAACGCCTATGGGCCGGGTCAACAGTTACCCGCCGCCCATCCCCCGGTGATTCCGTCACTGATCCGCAGCGCCCTCAAGGGAAGTTCGATGGTTATTCATGGCGACGGCAACCAGACTCGCGATTACGTCTATATCGACGATGTGGTCGAAGCCCTAGCAGCGGCTTCTACCGCGCCGGGTGTGGATCGGCTGGTGATCAATGTGGGCAGCGGAGTCGAAACCAGCGTCAACGAATTGGTTGAAGCTATCGGTCGCGCTATCGGGCATTCGCTGTGGCCTCTACACGTTCACGCTCAGGATGGCGGCGTATCGCGGATGTGCGCCAATATCGAACTGGCGGCGGAAAAACTCAACTTCAAACCCAAAGTCGATCTCGCGGAAGGATTGCGGCGCACCTTAGCCCGCGACGCAC
The DNA here is from genome assembly GCA_040007395.1 of Chloroflexota bacterium. GTDB lineage: Bacteria > Chloroflexota > Anaerolineae > Aggregatilineales > UBA2796 > DATGFK01. Next base: position 1,693 of record JBDTVG010000204.1, on the reverse strand, counting down.
GCTTTGCTCGCAAGGTCGGCTAGTTGTAGAAATAGACCAGAACCATTAAACAAGCACCCATAGGGTTATTCGTTCTGTGGTTGTTCAGACTCTTTTTGGCGTGTCCAATTGTCAAATACCACCTTGGCTTCTGTGGCTTGGACTTCAAAAGCAATCATCAAATGTGCATCGTTAGGTAAATTGCCAACTTTGAGTTTGCCTCTCAAAATATCAAAGTTGGCAATTCTTGAGTCACTAAACTCGGCTTTTGCAGGTCCCAAATGAAATTTATGTCCCATAAACTCCATAGGCATATCTTCTGGATATCGTCTAAAGGCTGCTAGCTGCCCTCCAGTTTCCACAAAATTTATCAACTCTCGTATATTCTCTACAGTCTCAAATACAATTAAATGAAATCCTTCGGGTAAAACTAGGCTAGTTTCCAATATGTTATATCCGTCAACTATGATCTTAGCTAAAGCAAATGCGTCTTGGAACAATGTATCGTCTATATTTGTTGGTAAAGTTAAAGTAATACCGAGACCAGATTCGATAATTGATAGATATTGGGCAAATGTGCGAAGTATTTTCTGTTTAAATGAATATTCTTGATCGAAAATACTATCCCCAGTAAAATGAAAAATTTCGTTAGTCCCTAATTTGCTAATCTGGAAGCGACTTGTGAATCTTACTTGTTCCCACCAATCAAAAAATTCGTTTGTGTGAGCAATAGAATAAGATTTTGCTTTCATATTCACATTGAAATTTCGGGTCTGCTCTTTGGTATTTTCGTTTATTCTATAGATTATTTGTGGGGTATTTGAACCTTCAACTTGACCCTGCCAACTCACATTAACCGTACCAGGTTGCACTAATTGCATCATTACAAAGTCGGTTTTAAAGAGTATTTGATCATCTTTATCGAAATACTCAATACACACTGGGATCATTTCGTTCGGTACAATGGGTAGGAGTATGGCTTGTATTAATTCGCTCTTGGGTATACTCATCTCAAGATCGGTAGGGCCTTGAATTGAAAACTTTCCCGTTATATTAACAGGTAATCCATTTTCAATGACGTATCTCATTGCTTTATCGGATTCTTCGTCCTGAGCTACTAATCGTGGTATTGCATCTTCATTTTTCGCGTGTATGATGGTAGTAATAGAATTGCTGTCCGAATCAACCTTTATTAAATAATTCTTGCTAATTCTGCTTATTAGATCGGCTTTATGTACTGCCTCTCGCTTTTGGTGTTCCCAAGTTATTCGAGCAATAATCTCCTTAAGAGATTTTTTGTTAAGTGTATTTTTCGAGGGTATTGTTACAGTTACTTCTTGTTGATTGGGTTTCCACGTTGGCTTATTCTCTATATACCATTCATCTAACCACAACCAGTAGCTTTTCCCTTTTCTTCTTTCAGTACCAGTATAGGCATGTAGAAGAATCGGAAGCCCTAAACTTACGAGGCGCTCTATTGTCTCAATTTTTATACCCCGCGCACGAACACTGGTATCCTCATTTTTGGGAACTACCTTGTTTTGAACAATAAATTGAATTCCAGTTACCTTTCGTCGTTCATCTACAACTGTGAATATACAATCTTCCCCGTGTTCACGGTGATTAAAAACATCTGTGGCAGAAGCCATTTTCCATCTGATAACTAATGGTGCAAGCTAGGGTAGCCATAAGAAGCGCTAAACTATAGGTATCG
>JBDTVG010000203.1:0-14756 GCA_040007395.1 Chloroflexota bacterium | reverse complement strand
GGTTGAGTTATCAGACGTTGCAAAGTGGTTTATACGGGATAGGACAAGCGAGAGTGGCACGGTATGGGCCGGGGAAATTGGTGGTGGCAAAAAGAGTACCAAGCTCGGCACCCGTTGCGATTTTGATGGCCTGTACCTGCTGCTAGCTGGCAGCGCTGCTGTTCTCTCAACGACTGCCACCCTTCCTTTTGTTCGTACCAACCCTTTTCCCAGACCTAATGGTATTTGTGGCTAATCACCAGTATTCTATGTATTGACGTTTATTCATCTTGCTTCTACACTACCTCTATCCGTTACTCAAGCGAAAATCCTGACTTAAAAAACAGAATCAAGCATGTTGAACATTTCAAAGGCTGCTCATGCAACTTTATTTCGAAGAGTCTGGCGCAGTACAGGCCCCTAGCATTCTCTTTATTCATGCCGTTGGGGTCAATGGCTGGATGTGGAATTCACAGATTACGGCTCTCAAAGAGGATTTTCACTGCCTTAATGTCGATCTCCCCGGACATGGTAAAAGTCACCGAGTAAAATGGCTATCATTCGAAGATAGCGCCGATCAAATCGCAGAAATTATTCGCGAGTCGGCACATAATTACAGTGCTCATGTTGTTGGCTTATCACTAGGTTCCTATGTCGGCCTGACGCTGTTGAGCCGCCATCCCGATCTCGTTACACGGGCAGTTTTCAGTGGCATCACTGCTGCACCGCTACCCAATAGCTGGATGTATGCGTTGCTAGGTCCAGTTTTGGCGATAGGGATGAAAACGAAATTCTTCATTGAGATGAATGCTAAATCTTTGAAGGTCCCGCCTGAGCAATTTGACGATTATGTCAAGGCTGCACGTATGGTCTCGCGTCAGGCCTTCGTCAAATCATCTCTTGATGCGGCGCGATTTTCGCTGCCCACTAACCTAGCGGCGATCAAGGTGCCGACGCTAATCGTTGCTGGCGAGAATGAACATCCTCTGGTTGAAACCAGTATTAAGACGATTGTTCATGCACTACCAAACGGTAAAGGGGCTTTGGTTCCAAATGTTGGGCATGGCTGGAGCGGGGAAGCACCCCAACTATTTACCGCAATGCTGCGTGCATGGTTTACTAATCAGCCCCTACCAGAAGCCTTGAGTAAACTGCCTTTGCCTTGATGCGAACAAGGGCGAGGTGGCAAACTGTAGATTAGCGTAGCAGACGTTCGCCATTTTGTGAATTACCATGCAAATTGGCAACCAGCGCATTGAGTTCGTCAAGGGTCGTGACGACAACGTCACCATGCTGACTCAACGCCAGCGATGCCAGCCCCACACCATAGCGCAGTCCTTGGGCAAGATTACTGTTCAGCCAACCATGAAGCACACCTGCCGCTAACGCATCGCCTGCCCCAAGCCGATCTACAATCTGAACCGGAATGGCGGGTTCGTGCAGCAATTGCGAGCCGTCCCAAGCCGTCACGCCCTGATCGCCTGAAGTCACCACCACTTGCCGCGCACCGCTGCGATCAACCAGCGATCCGATCACATCGCTGAGCGTACCCGTGCAACCAAATAAACGCCGTGCATCCGCTTCCTTGCAGAACAGCAGATCGACTCCCTGAATCATAGACGACATGACCTCAGCAGCTTCTTCCGTTGTCCACAATTTCTGACGGTAATTTACATCAAAGCTAATGGCAACATTCGCGCTTTTGGCACGGGTAATCATCTCCGTCGTCAGGTCGCGACAGCTTGCCGAGAGTGCGGGGGTAATGCCAGTGATATGCAGCAGGCGTGTTTTTAAAAGATACTGCCAGTCGATCTGATCGGCGCTGAGATGGGCGGCGCATGAGTCGGCGCGATCATAGGTGACGTGGATCGGGTGCGGTGGCGCGGCAAACTCGACGAAATACGTGCCGATGCGGCCTGTTTTGCACCACACGACCCCACCCATATCTACCCCTGCCATCCGCAAATGAGTCGTCGCCAATCGCCCTAGTGATGTATCGGGCAGCGCCGTCACTAAGCCGCAGCGCCGCTTTAATCGTGCCAGCACTGCCATAACGTTACTCTCCGCGCCGCCCGGTGTCACTGCCAAACTAGATGCGATTTCGAGGCGTGTTCCGGCAGGTACACTTAACCGCAGCATGACCTCGCCGACAGTCGTGACCTCGAAGGGTGAGGACGAATCAGGCATGATGAGCATCTTTCCAAGCGGCGGAGAGTGCGTTTGCGCGTGCCGCGATCTCAGCAGTAGACCAGTTCGCCGCTGGAACAAGCCAACTGCCTACGCCAACGGCGACAGCACCCGCCTGCACGTAGTCCACCAGATTATCGGCAGTGATTCCGCCAGTGGGCGCAAACTCAATATCGTTGAGGGGCGCACGTAGCGCCTTGAGGTAGGCAGGGCCACCAAGCAGATTCGCCGGAAAGAGCTTGACTATCGCGCACCCGGCGAGAAAAGCATTTTGCGCTTCGGTAGCAGTTGCCACACCGGGTAAATGCAAGACATCATGCAGCTTGGCATGGATTGCCGAGGCCGGATCAAAGTTGGGCGAAACGATAAACTGCGCCCCCACCTTGAACGCCTGATCAAGCTGATCGGCGGTGCGAACTGTACCCGCCCCCACCAACATATTCTGCCCAAAATGCTGCCGTAGCGCCGCAATCGCTTCGAGTGCGCCTCGACTATTGAGTGTTACTTCTAGCGTTGTGACCGAGGCATTTAGCAGAGTCTCGGCAATAGTGAGTAACTCATTGAGCGCATAGTCGCCGCGAATAATCGCCACGACTCCCGACTGTTTAATCTGGGCGGCAGCGTGAGCCGTGTTCGATGGCATCTCAATTATCGTCCTTTGATCGCCGGCTAAAATTCTAACCTATTTGGGTTAGGCCGTTCATTGTAACACACCCTTACGTAGGTAGGGCGTTATGGCTGAGTAAAGGTACAATTAATCTATTGCTTGGGCTAGTAGAAAGGGAATGCTCACCCATGATACAAAAAGACGAATACTATATCGGATCTGCGCTTGAAGTGGCACGTAAAGCGCGCAGACATGGTAATCACCCATTTGGGGCAATACTGGTGGGCAGCGATGGGGCTATTTTGCTCACGGCGGAAAATACTGTTATTACGGAAAAAGATTGTACGGGTCATGCCGAGACCAATTTGATGCGGAAAGCCTCGCGGCAGTTTGATAGAAATTTCTTGCTAACTTGCACGCTTTATACAAGTACAGAACCATGTGCGATGTGTTCTGGGGCGATTTATTGGGGAAATGTGGGGCGTGTTGTCTATGGCTTGGGAGCAGAGAGTCTACACGAAATGACCGGGGACGATCCTGAAAATCCGACTCTTGCGCTTCCATGTCGTGAAGTTTTTTCCAGAGGTCAACGAAGTATCGAAGTTATTGGACCAGTGCTGGAACAAGAAGCCCAAAATGTGCATGAGGGCTTCTGGCGATAGTAGCCTAGCTCATCGGGTGAGGATCAGCCGTCCTCACCTACTGCCTTTAGTAGCCGCGCAGGTTCTCCAATTCGGACTGGTACGACCACTTTTCGCGCTCGGCGGTATCAATCGCATCTTTCAACTTGGCGACGTATTCCTTGTTACTTTGGATTTCAGCAGCCTGCTGTAGGATAATTTGCTGAGATTGGTCGAGGTTTTGTTCTAAATCGTTAATCCTTTTTTGATAATCCTTATTCTGTTGTTCGAAGGCTTGGCTTCGTTGTTGAAAAGTTTCACGCTCTGCTAAAAGATGTTGTAGACCTTCTACAAGCTGTTGATTTTGCTGTAGAAGCTGCAAAAGTTGTTGTAAAAGGACGCTCTCTGTTTCATCTACCATTATTTTTTTCATGCTCCTCTAAAAAGGCTTCCAACTGATCATTTGACGCAATCATGTTTAGGTGTTGAGCCGTTAACGTCTGGTTAAACTCGTTAAAGCGTGTATTTAGTTTATCAAGGGCATCTAACCCTTCGCGGCTGTTCGCCATTGCTTCGTCATCTTTGCCTTGCTCATCGCTCAAATTTGACTGATTACCAATTTGTTTAATTTCAATGTCAAATGTTCTGATCTGGTCGCCAATCATTTTGCTATAGCTAGTCAACGTTCGTTTCTCGCGAATTTCGCGCAGCAAAAGCAGCGCGTTTACTACAAGGCTCACACCAAAGGCAAGTTTCCAGAGTTTCATCAGCTATGCGGTCTCTTAAATTAAAGGGGCAGATTAATTAAACTACGCATCGAATTTTGTGTCAATTGGAAAAATGATACAGTCGGCGCGATTTTGACGTGTAGCGCTAACCAAGCGAAGGTCGCTCTTGCGCGACAGCCTCGGACGTGTTAATCTGCCAAGTCTATTCCAATAAAAAATCATTCGCTGAGGGTTATGAGCACCATTACGTTGAAGTTTGGCGGCACATCGATGGGCAGCCATGATACTATTGCCCAAGTTGCCCGCATTATTTGCGATAACGCTGCTGAAGGTCACCGCATTCTCACCGTTGTGTCGGCAATGAGCGGTGTGACCGACATGCTGCTGGAAGCGGCGCGCACGTCGTCTAACGGGGATGATGTCACCCACTTTGGTATCATTGAGGGTTTGCGCCAACGCCACCACGAAACCGCCGATCAACTTGTCCGCGATGAGAAGATCAAGCAAGCACTAGTTGCCGATCTGGATGGCTTGCTGGAAGGGCTAAATGCCTTGTGCCACAGCATCGCTGTGCTGCGCGAGATCACGCCACGCGGTACGGACTTGATCGGCTCATTCGGTGAACGTCTGAGCGCTCGATTGCTGGCGGCGCATCTGCGCGATCTCGGCAAGGACTCGATTGCCATTGATGCTAACGAACTCATCGTTACCGACGACAATTTCCAAGACGCAGCGCCGATCATGGATGAGACACGCCAGCGAGTGCAGCAATATCTTGTGCCGTGTCTCGAAAATGGCATGTTACCTGTTGTCACTGGATTTATTGCCGCGACCCGCAAAGGGATCATTACCACGTTGGGACGTGGTGGCAGCGACTTTAGCAGTGCAATTCTGGCGGCAGCGATTGATACCGACCACCTGTGGATCTACACCGATGTAGACGGCATTATGACCGCTGATCCGCGTGTTGCGCCGACAGCTCGTGTGATTCCCGTGTTGAGTTATGGCGAAGTCGGGGAACTGGCCTATTTTGGCGCGAAGGTGCTGCATCCAAAAACTGTACAGCCGATGATTGATCGAGGATTACCTGTACGGGTTCGCAACACCTTTAACCCGACTCATGTGGGGACACTCATTCAACCGCAGTCCGAGATCACCGCAGGAGCCGTCAAAGCCGTGACAGCGATCAAGGACGTGAGCCTGATCTCCGTCGAGGGTCGCGGGATGGTCGGTGTGCCCGGGGTGGCAGGTCGTACTTTTATGGCAGTCGCACGCGCCAGCGCCAGTATGCTGCTCATCTCGCAATCATCCTCGGAGCAAAGTTTCTGCTTCGTGATTCCGACCAATCGTGTCACTGCAACTCTCGACTCGATTCGCAGCGAACTGCGTTATGCACTGGAACGTAAGGATGTTGACCGCATCTGGGCTAGAGACGATGTGGTGATTATTACTACTGTTGGCGCGGGAATGCGCGGAATGCCGGGTGTTGCCTCGCGGGTGTGCGGCGCACTCGCAGAGCATGGCATCAATATCCTCGTCATTGCTCAGGGATCATCTGAATACAGCATATCGCTAGTAGTCGCCGCCGATGATGCAACCCAAGCGGTACAGGTATTGCACAATCTCGTCGCCTGATAGAGATAGATAATCTCGTTATCAGGCAGTAAAGTAGCTACGAGGTCGAGGACTCCACCGATGCCTTAGCAGGTGGCGGCAGTTCGGGTCCCTCCATTGGGGATTCCTTCGCTGGTTCGGGTTCAGGCTCCTTTGGTGCAGGGGTAAGTTCCTGCATCATTTGTTTCTCGATCTGAGCGTGATCAAGCGATTTTTCCATCACACGAATTTCGGGATCATTCATGATCTCGGCAATTTCCAGATGTTCACCGATGAGCCGCAGCATTTTTAAGGCTTTGCTGATCTCTTCCTCGGCAACCATGTTGATCTGCAAGTCGATCTCGTTCCGCAGATCGCTAATGTCGGCGGTGCGGTTCTGACTCATAATAATGAAGATCGTTAGCAGTGATTGCTCAAGGGTCATCGCCAGAGTCAATAGCCCGAATGGGAACGGATCGTAGGGTGTACCCACTGGCAAAAGGTGCAGATTATACGTGATCCAGACGAAAAACAGGCCAATATGGAAAATTAGAAACGGCGCACTCCCCATGATCCCGGTCAGGCGGTCAGCCGCACGCTCAATGATGGTGCGCCGTTCGTTTGCACGGATACGAAACGATCCGAGTGTTTTACGGCGCTCAGTGAGTCGATCTAACAGATCCAGTGCAGTCTGGTCTGGTAAGCGGTGTCTTGCAGTTTTACGACGGGCCACAGTTGATACATCCTTCTTTCGACGAGCTGTTGATACGCTCACTTAACACTTGGAGTTTCTGCCGGAGTTGAGACTGGCTTGGGAATGATAATGTTGACCGCTTCGGGGATGACTTTGACGTGGAGTGGAGTTTGCCCGATTATTTCCCCGTCCATCTGAACGGACTGCGGCGGGTCAGCAACCACATTGATCTCGCGAGCCTGCCAGTGTTGCAGCACGCTTTCATCTTCGTTATGAGTAACGACACTTCTCATAACGCCTAGAATCGAGCCGAGATCGGCCTTGTTTATCACGATCACATCCAACAGCCCATCGCTTACATCAATCGAAGGAGCCAGACTCAAACCAGTTTGCCCCAGACTACCAGAGTTGGCGACAAAACAAGTCATACCCTCGTTTTCAATTTCCTTGCCGTCCAGTGTCAATTGATAGTGAGAGATTGTCGGTTCGCGCAGCGCATTAAGCGCGGCGACCCCATAAGCCAGTGAGCCAATTTTATCCTTCAATTCGCGGCTGGCCTGTTCGACATAATCGGCCTCAAAGCCCATGCCCGCTCGCAGTAAAAAATGACGTTCGCCAATCTGACCCATATCCACTTTGCGGGTGGTGCTAATCTCAGTATTCAGCAGTGCCAATGCGCCTTCCAGTGTGTTGGGGATGCCAAGTTCAAACGACATGACATTTGCCGTACCACCCGGCAAGATTGCCAACGGCACTTGACTGCCGATTAGTCCATTGGCGACTTCCATCACTGTGCCGTCCCCGCCAAACGAAGCCACCGCATCATAGCCGTCTTTCACCGCTTGCCGAGCCAGACGGGTTCCATCCCCTGCTTTCTTGGTAACGCAAATATCCCAATCGATCTGGGCATCGTTGAAAAATTTATTGAAAATACCCAGAAACGGACGATCTTGGCCCGCCGCCGGATTAATAACGATACATACCCGCTTGATCATCAATGACTCCTACTGTTCAGCTTAGGGATATTTGCCACGTAAATGATTAATTCCAAGACTCGCATAATCTTCGCAATACATCTACCTAAATACGCTAGCAATCTATACCGCATTGGTGCGTCAGGCGCAGGAAATATGTTTTCACGGTTTAGCGTTTCGAGATGAGGAATAGTCCCTAAATGCAATATGGGCGCATAGTGGAGCGCCCGTATTTGCCGCCGATAGGCTTAATTTTTACTTTAGCTAGCGTCACTTCTGTGCGTTGAAATAGATCCCTTGATCTTCATAGGGTTCAATGGCGACATACCGTAGGGCAAGTACCGTCCCCAGAATGATGATCGCTTTCCACTTGAGCGGTGCAAACAGCGCAAAACTCAGTGCGCCAGCGACACCCAGCGTTAGCGGCATTTCCATTACTACTCGCCCATCGTTGTCTTTGACAAGCAAACGGCGCATATTACCCTCATGGATCAGGGTTTGAATCTGCTGACCAAGTTCTTCACCGGTGCTGGAAAGCCCCTCGTAGATCGATTTTACCGTTTCATCAGAAACGGAGTCATGGATAATAGACGAGATATGGTCGTTCATACTGAGTCCTTTCGATTTCATTGGATAACCATAGAAGATAGCGAATGATGGCAAGGAGTGCCCCACCATTAGGTAGGCACTCCTTACTCGACTAAGCTGCTGTGGGCGAACTAGAACTTGAGTTTGTTAGCCCAGTCATCGATCTGCTTGTTGGCTTCTTCTTTCGCAACACCATAGTGCTGCTGAATCTTGCCAGCCATGATGTCGCGATCACCCTTGATCTGCTCCAGATCGTCGTCGGTGAGCTTGCCCCACTGCTTGCGGGCCTCGCCTTGCGCCTGCTTCCATGCTCCTGCAATCTGATCCCAAACGTTGTTGGCTTGCTTATTCATGATTCTCTCCTGCTACTATCAAACCCGATAAAATTAGAAAATGGAACGGTAGGGGTCGTTCCATCAGAAGTTGGCATTCCTGTTACTGCTGCTTTTCGGCCTGTTCGTTTACACCCGGCTCGGCAATTTTGGTCAGGTTCGTATTGGCAGCATGTTCTTCATCAAGAGTCTGTTGAAGAAGCTTCACGGCATCCACATAACCAAGCCGTTGGGCAAAAGTCCGTACCGTGCCATACCCGGCGATCTCGTAGTGTTCAACCTTCTGCGCCGCGCCAATCAAAGCCGCATCGACCACATCCGACTGACCTTTTTCGTCAATGACTTCTTTACCTTCTTCGATCAGCCCTTCCATTGCCTTGCACTTTTTGCCGTTGGCACCCTTGCCAAGCTTATTGAAAATCTGCTCAAGGCGTTGGACATGCTGCTCGGTCTGGTCTAAGTGTTGGGTAAAAGCCGTCTTCAGTTCGGGCGTTGAAGCCGCTTTTGCCATTTTGGGTAAGGCTTTGACAAGCTGTGTTTCGGCACTGTACAGGTCTTTCAACTGCTCAACATACAAATCTTCCAAAGAATTGAGAGACATCATTTTCTCCTTAATCACTTACAGTAAAACTTCATGTCATTTCACACGTACTTTTCTAGAGTAGGCGCAAAAGCCTAACAAAATCCCAAAAAGCGTCTAAAAATATACTAAAAAGGCATCATTGCGACGGCGTGTAAGGTATTTGGTGTGAGTTTTGGGATTTTTTTAGGTTGGAACCCCTATGCTATAGATCACTCAAAAAATAGTAAAACGCTATGTATCGAGTCTTGTGCATAGCTCTGATTGAGGACTGGCCTGAATGAAACCTAAAGTAATGTTGGATCTTGTGAAAAAGACCTTTTCGCAATGGAATGAGGATAAAGCCCCGCAATTGGCGGCGGCGTTATCCTTCTATGCGTTGTTTTCAATGGCTCCGCTACTGATTGTGGCCATTGCTGTGGTTGGTCTGGCCTTTGGTCAGCAAGCTGCCCAAAATCAAATTGTGGGTCAAATCCGAGGAATGGTGGGCGAAGAAAGCGCCGTGTTCATACAGAGTATGATTCAGAATGCCAACAAACCGGGAGCAGGTATTCTCGCAACAGTTATTGGTGTAATCACGCTGCTGCTCGGTGCGGCAGGTGCTTTTAACCAACTCAAAATGTCGCTAAACCAGATCTGGAATGTCGAGGCGGCTCCCTCTCCCGGCGGGATCAAGGGGATTCTTAAGTCGATTCAGCAGCAATTTATTTCGTTTACGATGGTGTTGGGGACCGGATTTTTGCTGCTAGTGTCATTGGTATTGAGTGCGGTGCTGTCTGCACTTGGCACATTTCTGGGCGAACGGGTAGCAGTTACAGCTTCACTGTGGGAGCTAGTGAACTTTGTGGTATCAGTAGGCATTATTACGCTACTATTCGCGGCGATCTATAAAGTCCTGCCCGATGCCAAGATCGCGTGGCGCGATGTGTGGATCGGGGCGCTGATTACGTCGCTATTGTTCACCTTTGGCAAATTTTTGATCGGGTTGTATCTGAGCAAAACCGGCGCGGCTTCGTCTTATGGGGCGGCGGGTGCGTTGGTCGTCATTCTGCTATGGATCTACTACTCCTCGCAGATATTGTTTTTGGGGGCGGAGTTTACACAGGTCTATGCCAACTCACATGGATCACATCCGGCTCCTGAATACAAAGCGGCGGACACTCCAACTCCAAGCGCCGCCGATCAAAAGCCCGCACGAGTTGTCGTGGTAAAGCGCGGAGTATCCGAGTCACTGGTCACGATCAGTCATGTTTTTAGCATTTTGGCTCCCGCGGTGATGTTGATCGTGCGTATCTGGATGATCACCGCGAAATTGCGCGATATGCTCACGGGGCAGGAGGAAGTAGATCGCACCAGCGCTAATTAGGTGGTGGGACGCTCGACCAGAATAAGGCCATTGCCTTCATGATCAAGGATGATCGCCTGTGATCCCCAAGGCTGAAATTCTGGTTCCATCGTGAACCGAACGCCCTTGGCCTTCAGGTTGGCAGCAAGCGTTGCCATATCGGTCACATTGAAGGTCAGTGCCTGCGATTTGCCCACCACCTGCTTGTAGTGCTCCCAATTTGAATCGACCTTGTATAGGATTACCTCAGTGAGTGCGCCCTTCGGTGCAACTGCCAGCCAGCGTGACTCGCCCATTAGTGTATCCTGACGTACCTCGAAGCCGAGAATGTTCGTGTAAAAGTCTTTGGCTTGATCTTGATCGGTGACAAAGAGACAGACGGTACCCACATAATCGATCACTGACGTGTACTCCTTACAAAATACTGCTAGTGGGAATACTATAGCACGAATGTTCTAAGCCAACAACTTCCACCGTGAGGTGGATTTAGAACGTATTGATCGCACGGGCAGCCAACACAGCCAGCATGACCAGCGAAAGCGAGGCTTGCAGCATCATCAGCAGTTTGGCACGGGTTGACATAATGGGCGTATCGGTAGGACTGAAGGCCGTGCTGATATTAAATGCCAGAAACAGATAATCGATAAAGCCGGGTACCCATTTCATGCCTTCGATTAGGGTTTGCGGAAACAAGAAATCGGCGGCTTCGTGATCGTCGCTGCGTCTTTTCATCGGCCCACCGCCATCGACAAGCCAGTACCATAACGCAAAGACCACAACATTTGTCACCCACAGCACGATTGCATCTGTTAAAAGCGAAGCCGCTCCCGTTTTACGATCTGGCAACGACATAACTAGCAAGCCAACACTGGCGATCAGCGCACCTGTTGTGATCCCGGCAGCACTGACTGCAAGTAGACGATTTAAACCATGCAGACCACGCCAATGTGCGCCCCGAATCATGATAATCATCACAACGAGGATAGGTAGCAGCAGCCAACCCAGTCCCAATGTCCGTTGTGGTGAGAGCGCCAGAAATAACAAGCCAATCGCCAGCAGAGCGATAATGGCAGGCCAACGGGGCCTTCCTACTGGTGGCGGTGAGGCTTCGGGTGGTAAATTGTCGGGACTATTATTCATGAAGTAGGTTACTGACTCATTCATCGGACTTTATTGGGATTTTAGGTCAATACAGCTTGAAAGACGAGTCGATGAATCGCTGCTGAAGGTAGATTAGCGTGCGCCGCTTGACGTGATTACTACCCTGAGCAACAATTGCTGAATAGACCTGCACGGAGGCACGCTCAAGAAAAAACAATGAAGAATATCCTGATGTTAACGCCGTATCTGCCGTACCCACCGATCAGTGGTGGACGGTCACGGACGTATAATTTGATTAAGCATGTGATGCGCGACTATCAGATCACACTGGTGTGTTTTGGTCGCCCCGAAGAACAAACCTTCGATATTTCGCCGCTACGCCGACTGTGCGAGGTGTTTGTCGTGGATCGTACTTCCAGCCCCAGCACAATCCAAGCCGCACTGATGAGTGTTACCTCTATTCAGCCAATCACGATGCGATTGTATTCATCGCCAGATTTTCGGCAGGTGGTAGTTAAGCTGCTTAACGAGCGCACCTACGACTTAATTCATGTTGAATCGTTCTATATGATTCAGAATGTGCCGCAAGATGTCCCCGTCCCGATCCTGTTGGCAGAACCTGCTATCGAGTATATTGCGTGGCGGCGACACGCACAGGTTGCCCAGCCATTTTACCAGCGACCCGCTATTGCACTGGAAGCGCTGAAGATGCGCCTGTTTGAGCCGCAAGCATGGGGGCAAGCCACGCTAGTGGGTGTCATGTCCCCTATCGACGCGCAGATTGTCAAGCAGGCGACACCGGGAGTAGCGACTGCCCTTACGCCAAATGGGGTTGATATTGACTACTTCAAGCCGAGCGACAGCCCTCGTGAAGTTGAAAGCGCGGTCTATATGGGCGACTACAAATACTTCCCGAACAGCGATGCGGTGCGCTACTTTGTGCGCGAGATTATGCCACTGATCCGGCAAAAAAAACCCGGTTTTACCCTGACCCTAATCGGCAAAGACCCCACGCCAGATATGATCGCGCTTGGCAAAGATCCCGCGTCGGGGGTACATGTGGCGGGGTTAGTGGACGATACACGACCCTATCTGACTCAGGCGACGTTGTTTGTTTGTCCATTACGCAGCGGCAGCGGAACACGTTATAAACTGCTCGAAGCGCTGTCATCGGGTTGTCCAGTTGTCACGACATCGGTAGGCTCCGAGGGACTTGAGCCGAGAAATGGCTATCACATGCTGCTGGCAGATACGCCGCGATCTTTTGCGGATGCAGTGCTGCGTATTCTGAACAGCCCCGAAGAAGCCGCACGTCTAGGCCGTCAAGGTCGAGCATGGGTTGCCGAAACCCACGCTTGGAAGCGCAGTGCAAGACTTCTTGGGGATGCCTACGATATGCTCATTGGCAGCGATGACATGACCATCCGCCGATCTATCAAGTCGATAAATCTTTGATCGGTTGGTTGAGATGTGACCGAATCGCCTCAAGTAACAGCGGATAGTCGGTGTGTGTGGTGCTAGAAATGGCAAAGGCCGTCGCGTTATTTGCGCCAGCCACGCCGCCCAAAATTCGATATAGCGGCAATAGTCGAGCACTGCCAGCAACCAGAATAACGGCTCCTTCGCGGGGGCGATAACGTTTGCCGTGCAATGTGCGCCCCATCGCTTCATCGTTGAACAGCAGTGGGTGATCGACAATACCCACGATTGCATCCCATACGACAAACTGATCGCGCCACAAGATCGGGTGCAAACGTAATCCATCGGCGCAAACTTCGATCTCTGGGTGGAGCACGGTACGCATCAGCAGCGGAATAAAAAGGATCGCTGTGAGCAGTGCCGTTCCAAGCAGCAGCGATCCGGCGATGAAAGCCAGCCCAATCTGTGCGATAATAGCACCGGCGGTTAACGGTACGGCTAGTGCCAACACCCGTTCAACACCACGACGCACCCATCGACGCGGATAATGATGTTCGGAGAGTGACATATCGACATTTACCCGCTTAGTTAGAAGGATAACCCATGACCACACATCCTGATCAACAGACTGATCAGTCAGACGAATTTGAACTCGAACTTACGGCGATGGCAAATGGTGGCAGCGCGTTGGGTCGCCACGAAGGCCGCACAATCTTCGTACCCTATGCCATACCCGGCGAACATATCACTGCCCGCATTACGCAGGACAAAGGGCGTTTTGCCTACGCCGAAGGCATTACCCTGTTAGAAGGTTCCGAGGCACGGGTTCAACCACGCTGCCCACACTTCGGGCCGGGACGCTGCGGCGGTTGCCAATGGCAGCACATCGACTATCCCGCCCAACTGGAATTCAAGCGACAAGTGGTAGCGGATCAGATCGCACGGCTGGGTGGCTTTCCAGATGTAACAGTTCACCCGATGATCCCTAGTCCTGATCCTTGGCAGTACCGTTCGAATATTACTTTTCATCTGACCGGAAAAGGCCAACTCGGTTTTATCGCGACTGATGATCGCCATGTGATCCCGATTGAAGAATGCCATATTATCCGCCCCGAACTATTGGATCTGTTTGACTCACTGGATCTGGAAGGGCTGACAGGTCTTACTCGCGTGCGCTTACAGGTTGGCTCAGATGGCGCACAACGCTCGATTATCCTTAGTACGCATGACGATCAGCCGCCCGAAGTCGAAAGCGATATGCCAGCTTCGGTCAACTTTCTGTTCGAGGATAACGAGCCACTGAACCTCATCGGATCGAGTCACGTCGATTATACGGTCAAAGGTCGCAAGTTTCGTGTCACAGCGGGCGGCTTTTTTCAGGTGAATATCCCGCAAGCCGAAACGCTAGTCGATCAAGTGCTATCGCGGCTGGACTTGCACGGCACCGAAAGCGTACTCGATCTATACGCTGGGGTTGGCTTGTTCACAGCGTTTCTGGCGGAACGTGCTGCGCTCGTGACTTCCATCGAAAGTTATCCGCCTGCCGTCACTGACGCTGATCAGAATCTTGCCGAGTTCGACAACATCGATCTAATCGAGGGTGGAGTCGAGGATGTGCTCTCTGATCTCGAAGGCCCGTTTGAGCTAGCGGTAGTCGATCCGCCCCGCGCAGGTATGGAACCGGAAGCGCTAGATGCGCTCGCTGCCTTTGCACCACTGCGGATCGTATACGTTAGCTGCGACCCGGCGACCTTCGCCCGTGATGCCAAACGTCTTGCGGTCAAAGGGTATCGTCTGGTGGACGTACAGCCCCTCGATATGTTCCCGCAAACATGGCATATCGAATTGGTTGCGTCATTCCACAAAGCCTAAAAACTATTCTTCGCTATCAGTCAATGAGCCAAAATAGGTTGACTAGGAGAATATATTATGCAAAAAAAGCAACAGTCTACTATATCAGGCATCTACCGAATAGTGCGTGGTAGAGTGAATACCTATGTATTGAACGA
>JBDTVG010000202.1:0-47262 GCA_040007395.1 Chloroflexota bacterium | reverse complement strand
ATACCTATAGTTTAGCGCTTCTTATGGCTACCCTAGCTTGCACCATTAGTTATTAAACGCTCAATTCTTTTTCCGTCGATTATGGTACCCATGTTTCGTATCTGTTGAACGGTAAAATCCGGTTCGTGCCGATAAGCAGACCTAATATAGAAAGCTTTTCTACTATTACTTGGTTCACTGCCGAAAAACTCGAAAGAGATTTTCGATGTGAAATTACTGGGAGATATATCTGAGCGTCCGTAATATAGGCCATCACGACTTCCGCCGAGACCACGGTCAGTTTGCCAAGTTCTAAATGCATCAAAAAGTGAAGATTTTCCTGATCCATTGGGGCCAGTCATCACAACTAGCCTAGCTGTTTCAGATAAATCTTCAATTGACAGAGAGGAAAATCGTTTGAAGCCATTTTGAATTTTTACTGATTTTAGACGCATCTTAGCTCCAATAAAGGTTTGAATAGATTGTTTGTATTCTACAAAATCACTTTGGTTCAATTTAGTTGTATATCATTTTAGTAATCTTGTAAAACCCATAAATTATGAAAATTTTACCGAGATATTTATCATATGGGCAATTTAGTAATCCACTGGTTGTCTATGGAGAGTATCATAGAGGAAGGGTTCTAAGAGACCCTAGTATAATCTACGCCTTATAATCTTAAACTAAGGACAAATGCTGACTCAAGCATGTACAAAACAGGCAGACGCAGCATTATAGAAAGAAGCGTATTGTGGACAATCTGGACAAAATCGCTGAGGATATTCGCACGGCGCTCGAAGGCAAAAACGCCGCTAGGGAGAATCTGATCAGCACGTCGCGGACTCTGGTGCGTCACTGCGCCAATGCTATCCGCGCTATGCACCGTCAGGAATGGGACAACGCTCAACAGTTGCTCGATACCGCCCACGCTGTCATGGATCAGATGCGGACGGGAGTCGAAACGTACCCCGATCTGTACTTTGCAGGTTATACACAGGATTCGTTCAAGGAATATGTCGAGGCGGTCTTAGCTTACGCGATGGTACGCAACGAACCACTACCGACTCCACAGGATCTCCGCATTGAGGAATCTACCTACCTCAATGGGATGGCAGAAGCCGCTAGCGAACTGCGCCGCTATATACTGGATATTCTGCGCCGTGATCACAGCGACGAAGTAGAACGTTTGCTAATCGCAATGGAGTCGATCTACGATCTGTTGGTCACATTCGACTTTCCAGACGCGGTTTCCGGCGGATTACGCCACCGCACGGACAATCTGCGTGGAGTATTGGAACGCACACGCGGTGACGTGACGACCAGTTTGCGCCAGCAGCGTTTGGAAGCCGCGTTAGCTCGCGCCGAGGGTCGCGGCAAACCAAGACTGCCCGATGCGCCCAAAAGCTGGGTCTAGACTGCCATCGCCAATAATCAAGAGGCGAAGCGGCGCTTGGCAGTGGGTCAAGCGTCAGGAGCGCGTAAAGTAAGGTCAGGCAAAAATACGCATACTAGTACGATAAACAATCGCATGTAGCAGAAAGTTATATGCCATGCCCACTGCACCCCGTCTTGTCATGCTCGATGGAATCACGACTCTGACAGATCGACAGTCTCAGGCCGTTCCGCTTGAGAGTTATCCGTTTACGATTGGTCGGGCGCGTGATTGCCACCTGATCATCGACCACAGTCAGGTTTCGCGGTTACATTCCTGCCTCGAATACGACCACGAACAGGTAGTTATTACCGATCTGAACAGCACCAATGGCACATTTGTCAACGGCGAACGGCTAACGCCCAACCAACCGCATCGTCTACGGGCTGGGGATCGGATCAATATCGCGCAGGTGTGTACTATCGAATTCGACGATCCCGGCACAACTGTGCAGATGCTACCTGTTGAGGTTCCCACAATGGGCTTGGCGCTGGACGAAGATGGCGCGCAGGTCATCATCAATGGACGGAAACTCGATCCGCCATTGAGTCCTAGCCAATTTCTGCTGCTAACCCTGCTGGTCGAGCATGATGGGCATATCGTCACTCGCGAGGAGATGCGCGATTACGTCTGGGGGCCTGACGAAGAAGTCACCGACCAGACCATTGATGCGTTGGTCAGTCGATTGCGCCGCCGCCTCGACGAGATCGACCCAGATCATCAATATGTAGTGACACGACGGGGCTTTGGGCTGGCGTTCCGCAATAAGCCGTTTAGCCGCCCACAAGCTGAGGATTATCTATAGAACCTTACGAAGCAAAAACGGCGCTAGGGTGGGGTGAATCTTGCTGTCTTTACCCTTGTATAACCGCCCCGCCTATGGTACTATCGGTGCGATTCAAGGTTTGGTTTACAAACACCAATGCGAATGAGGCATTTTTTAACATGGCACACTGCGAAAATTGCGGGAAGATCGCGCAAGTTGGCAACAACGTCAGCCACTCCAAGCACCGGACAAAGCGACGTTTTTACCCTAACATTCAACGAGTCAAAGTGACCGTCGGGACACAAACGATTCGTAAATATATGTGCACCAAGTGCATCAAAGCGTTGAATAAGGTCGAGAAGTAAATTCGTTTCACCGCTCAGAGAGCCAGCAGCAAGCTGGCTTTTTTTGTTCCCAAAACAATTGAGGGCGACTTAGGCATATAGTCATCCCAATCTTGATTGGTCATCTGTTGATTTTGAGAGCCATCTGCTCGAATGACAGAAATATGTGCCTATTCTTTTGGGGCGTTTGCCCTAAGCGAATGACAAGCAATATTTGGTAGTGGTTGCGAGGAAAATGCGGCGCATGATACACGCTGCTGTACAATATCAAAATATGAATTTACAGCAACCCACTGGTACAGCAAACAAAAAACGCAGAGTAAATGCAAAACAGTGCTGGGTTTTCGCGAAAACCCAGCACCTCAGTTACGGTTGCGTTGCCCCTCCAGACGAACTAATCAGGACACAAGGCCGCCTTTGATGTTTAGGCCGAATAGAGTGTCCCGGTGCTGATACGGGTATCCGTGTAGAAAAAGCTGAGTACGGTCTTTGTCCCAATCTGAATCGTGTATCTTGTGTTCGGTGTTAAGGAAATCTCTTCTCCTGCTGCCATAAACGTTCCGTTGACCGAAGTTCGGCTTTCCTTATCCTTGAGTCTGAGATGGAATTTACTATTGCGCCATATTAGCAGCAAATGTTCACGGGCGACTTCGGGCGAGGGAATGCGAGTATCGTTATTCCCACTGTCGCTGCCAATTGTCACTAGGCTGGACTCAACCGCATATTGAATTGGCAGTCCCAATTTTCGGTTCAATGCATCATTATATACAGAAACCAGTTGCAGTTGAGCCGCAACGGTGGTTGGCAAACTAATGTTCTCGACTGCCTCCGGCACAGCGGGAGCGCCCGCATTCTTTTTTGCGGCTGGCAATCTGTATGTTTCGTCGGATACTGGCGGCTCCGCAGGCAACTTGACCTTCGGCATCGGGCGGGCATAGTCACTGTCTTTGATAGAGTTAACCTGCTCTGCTTTTTCGGACTTGGGTTTTTGAGAACTCCCTCCACCTTGTCCACGCGCTAATGCTGCCGTTGACTCGTCGGCAGGCGGTATGTTTGCCGCCGCAGTCTGCGGCTTCGGCCCGCCCGATTTAGGCGAGTTTTCTATCAGGCTGAACTTGACTACTGTCTCATTTCCTAGTGCAATCCGCACCGGCTTCCCGCTTGAACGGTAGAGGCTGCTGAGCGAGCGTTTACCGCCTGTCCAACCCTCGTTATCGTAAGTGCCAAGCGGTTCATCGTTGATCTGAGTACCGTTCAGCGTTTTGGACCCGTTGATATAGTACTCGCCGTTCTCGAAGGTGATAAAGGTGTGCAGCCGCGAAATACCAGTATCCGGAATGGTCAACCCATCTTTGGTATCAATGTTACGTCCAAGCCAGAACGGAGTCGTAGTGATGTCAACCCGCTTTCCGGGTGCCATTTCCGGCGATCTTTCTATTTCTAGGAAGGCGGCTTCCCCTCGCGTATTCTGGAACACAGTCTCATTGCTAGCCAGTGGCACACTGTTCTGTTCTCGCTTTGGAGTATTCGGCGTACTTGACTGCTGTGGCGGAGGTGGCGCTTTGGGCAAACGTGGAGCGCGTGGGCGACGCGCCAATAGCAGCCAGATAGCGCCAAAAATGCAGATCGCCACAATCACAACCAATGCGCACAACATCGGGAAGCCGATCTGCTCCCAAATCGGTTTGGGTGGTGCCGGTGGCGTAGTATAGGTCACTGACAGCGAGAAGGACGGCGGGTTGGACATATTCGGTACGGCAAGTTCCACAACGAACGTATAATCGCCTGTCGGAACGCTACTTGCCGGGATGCGTACTTCACTGCTTGGTTTAGCGTTAAAGGTCTTTTCGTAAACGACAATATTGTTTTTACCCAGTACCCGGATTGTATAGCCAGTCACCGGACCAAGATCGCCAGTACGCAAATTCCAAACGATCTCGTTGGTACTCGGGTCGAGTCGGATGCCGAGCAATTCGACAGAAGGCGGAACGGTAGTCACCGTTGGCTCAATGGTCGAGGTTGGTGTCGCCGTTGGGCGCTCGAAGCCGTATTCCTGTACCACCGGTGTGCCGATGCGTGAACCATCGTTGCCAATCGCTTCGACGGTCACCACAAATCCTTCAGCACGCGCCTCCTTGGTGGAAAACGTTACTGTCGTGGTTGGCTGGTTAACATCGGTGGCAATGAAAAAGTCACCTGCTTCACCGGGTAGCTGGGTATTCGTCGCTTTATACTTGGTGGAGATGTGATACTTAGCTAGGTCTGCATCACCTTGCCGTGTAATCTTGAACGTGAATTCCTCTTTTGCCAGCGAATACGTACCGGGTGTGAGCGCAATTGTAAATGGCAAGGGTGTAACGCTTGGCTCAATGGTCGAGGTTGGTGTCGCCGTTGGGCGATCAAATTGATACTCCTGTACCATCGGGGTACCGATGCGTGAACCATCCGTGCCAATCGCTTCAACAGTCACCACAAAACCTTCGGCACGCGCCTCCTTGGTGGAAAACGTTACCGTCGTAGTTGGCTGGTTCGCATCGCCAGCGACGAAAAAGTCGCCTGCTTCACCGGGCAACTGGGTATTCGTCGCTTTATACTTAGTGGAGATGTGATACTTAGTCAGGTCTGCGTCACCTTGCCGTGTAATCTTGAACGTGAATTCCTCTTTTCCCGGCGAATATGTGCCGGGTGAGAGAGCAATTGAAAACGGCGAGGGTGTAGCGGTTGAGGCGATGACGGAACAGTTCGTATTCGTGGAAAACGTGATTTGGGCTGAGGTTAATGGCGTACCACTCGCGCTCATCGACAAAATTGCCTTATTGGCAGGATTTTGGGCTATACAGATCGAAGTCTGGACAACACGCTGATTGGCAAACGCATCTGCGACACTTTGAAACAATGCTTCGCCTTGCTCAGGCGGGCCGACGGAGATTGTGCCGCCTGTCTGCTGGGTAATACCAGTCAGCGTTTGCACCAGTGCATCATCGAATCGGGGATAGTTTGGGCGACGCATCCCCACGACATAGATCGGCACGATGAAAGGGAGTGTCTGAGCTTGCTTGATGACCGATTGTGCTGTGTTATTTTGACTGCACAGCTTGTTAGCATTGTATTTGTCGGAGTCCTTGCCACCTGTGACGATCACTAGGGCACGACGTGCCGTTGGGCTAAGGGGCTGGAACAGGTTCTGAGCATCGTAAGCCGCGTTGAATAGGCAGTTTGATCCCCTATATTCTTTGATCCGGTCTACCGCTACGGCAGCGCCAGCGGAATTGGTGAAGCCGGAAGTAAGGAGCGTTATCTGGTCACTGAACTGAGCAACGGCAAAAGTCGTATTTTTCGAACTTTGTTCAATGCCTTGCATCGCCTTTTTAACGCCAGTTAACATCGCATTACCCGCCGCATAATTCGCGCCGCTGGTATCCAGCAGGAACACAATATAAAGTGGGTTGGTCGGGGTATCCACCTTAAGCGTCTGCGGATCGATCTTTGTTCCGTTGATGTCTAGCATCAAAGTGTTGGGAGTAATCTTGGGATCGACAACGACTTTTTGCTGTGTATCCAGCACAGTGAAGTAAACATTGAGATCCTGTTTGCCTTGCTGCTCCTCCATACTAAGTTGATTGACAAGCAACTGACCGGGCTGCGCTTGTGCAGAAACTAAGACGGGGAGCAGGATACTAAGCAGGCACACTGATAAAAAAGCCGCAAATTCTTGTGAGAATCGGGATGCCCGTTTTGGGCCGGATCGTCTTAATGGAAAATCACTAATTGCCATTGATTGCGTTAAGCTCCCTTGATAAATTCGTGTATTGTCATGCGTGATTTGTGCTGCTAACTTCAAATCGTAAAGAATCTCCGGAGATAATGATAAACCTTTGTGGAAAATCGATGCTTTTTTTACAATACAAATTTTTAACAACCTTCGCCTGCACTGAGTACAGGATTTAAGCATATAATGTAACTTAACTACCGTGAAGCGTCTATAGATGTGAGGGATTTACTATGGCAGCAGATACAGTTCACACTAACCACGATGGCTTGAAACAGATCTCTGGACAGTTTGATAGTAATGCGGGGCAAGTTAAACAATCTACTAGCCAACTTGAGAGTCATCTTCAGACTCTAAAAAGTGGTGGTTGGAAAGCACCTGCGGCTAACCAGTTCTTTAACGTGATGGACAATGAAATACTTATCGGACTGAACCGGCTCGCCCAAGCGTTGTCAATGGCAGGTCAGGTCACGAACCAAGTTAGCAATATCATGCAGCAAGCCGAAGAACAAGCAAAGAACTCTCTCAATTTCTAAGTTTTGATAGGAGATAAGTAACTATGGCTGGTGAAGAAGTTGTCATCAACTTTGAACAGGTCGATCAGATGGTTGAGCAGATGCGTAATACTGCTAAACTGCTGCGCGACCAAATCACTGCGGACGTAAATAAGATCGCCAAACAGCTTGAACAGGATGCGCTCAAGGGTAATGCCGGGGCAGCATTTGAAAACGCAATCCGTGCCAATCTAACCCCCGCCATCGAACGGTTGGCGGCTAAGCTGGAAGAACAAGCTGCTTTTGTCGAGCGTGAGCGCTGGCAGTTGTTCGAAGCTTTCAAACCCAATTAGCATTCAATTCGTGTTCTATACCCTAAAAAAATAACGGGAGGGGAATCGCATGAGCATCTTTTCGATGGTTCGCAAGTTGGTCGAGGGTGTTACCCACGAAATCACCAAACAGAAGGGTAATGTTGTCAGCCAAGCCATTGAGCCGATCAACGGCTTTATCAATAGCATTGCGGGCGGTGTCTGGGTTGGCCCAAACGCGGATGAGTTTGTCAACCAGTTGAAGCAAATCATTGCCGAGTTGTCGGATATTACAGGCGTTTTCGGAAATATATTTTCCGGTCTGGGATCATCCATGGCTGCCATTGACGCTGGCGACAGCAAAGCCGCCAATGTTGTCAACGATCTAGGCAACGTCTTCTCACACATATTCTAAGCTAGACTAGCCTGTAATTACTAGGAGTCTCTATCATGACCGACAGAATGAATGTCCCGCAGGTGCGGGCAATTGCCAAAGGGTGTGAAGCCATCGGAGCCGTACTCAAGGTTGTCAGCGCGATGCTCGAAGTGCAGATGATGATCTTGCGTACCACCGCCTTTATTGGTCTAGTCGGCGGTCTGGCTGTGGAGCGTTATATTGCCCACATCCAACCCAAGATCGCTAAAGCAGCCACCCGACTTCAAAGCCTTGGCGAGTATGCCATGAAGGAAGCCGATCAGGTCGAGCGTGCTTCACAGTCGGGCTGATTAGCCTTGCCACATCTGCACTAACTATCTAACAGATTTTCGCAAGGGGTCTATCGAGCATTAACGCACAAAACCCCTTGCGTTATTTTAAACGCTAAAGCGTGTTGCCAGAATGAGCATAAGCAAAATGAAGACGGTGATCGACAGTGCCGTCAAGATCAGGGACACTGCTACCAGCAGAGTGGTACGCGGATTCGACATAAATCGATTTGCCGCCCGTTCGCGCACCGGGCCGTACAAACGCTCAAGTTGATCGTGCAATTCTTTCGCCGTTGCAAACCGTTGTTCAGGTGCTTTTAAGATCGCCCGGTTCACCACTTCGATCAACGCCAACTGAATGTCCTTTGATTTAATCGCGGGCAAGTCCTCTCGTGTTAGGGGAGGAGGTATCGTTTTTACGCTACTTACCTGACTAAGAATCACATCCCGTTTTTTGAGTTTGTATTTGTAAGCCGGATGACCCGCCAGCATCTCATAGAGTAGCAATCCCAAGCCGTACACGTCCGTTGCCGAGGTCAGTGTGACCGTTCGAGTTGAATTGCTGTTGCTGAGTTCGGGTGGAATGTAAGCAACCAGCGAGTAGCGTTCGAAGCGCTGAACGTCTGACAAGTCGAGTGCGCTGGTCATTTTGAGGCGAGGATCATTCTTATCGATAGCAAGCGGTTGCAAAATTCCCATGTCGATCAGTACAGGTTGCGGCACACCACCCTTATTCAATGTAACAAGAATGTTGTCTGGGTTGAGATTCAGGTGTAGATAGCCATCTTCGCCTGCTTGCAGTGCCAGACCATGCAGAAAATGAACGGCCTCTGACAACGTTTTGATAAACCAGCCCACATACTGATGCCAAGGTTCAGGATTATTCAGTAAGTAGTCGCTCAGAAATTCGCCTTTGACATGCTCCAACAGCGTAAAATAGACGGTTTCGCCACGAAAAGTCGAAATCCCATAGGGATCGTCACTATTAGCCTGTTTATGGGGGACGAGCTTGGGAATGGCAGGATGGTTGGGTACAGAAACGTTGAGCGCTTGGATTACGTAGGCTTCGCGTTGAAGGTAATTTTCGCAGCCCTGATTGGCAACTTTTAGCAAGTAGGTCTGCTTATCAAGTATTACTTCATAGATGGCAGCGGTTTTGATAACCCGCAGCAGCCGCGCAATCTGAAAGTTGCCGAGGAAGTCGCCGTAATTCATCAGCGTAGGCAACTTTCCGGCGGGGCACTCAATATCCTGACACCATAGGTTTCCGTCAGCAGAAGTTTGCCGACAGTGTGTACAGATGTGTTTCATAGCTACCCTTATATTGACAGTCGATAGTAATGCTGCGAAAATTTAGATGGTTTATAGTGATCTGCGTTGATGTGCATTGATAAATACACGAACAATCACTATATTATGCGTCGATTTTAATTTTGGTTCAAACGAATTTTCATGTACGCACCCTAAATGATGGGAACGGACTTATGCCCGAAATTGTTGAACGTCCCCCACGTATACAGCCAGAACTCCCGATAGATGAAATAGAAATCCCTGCGCCGCCCAAGATCGAGCAGGAAAAGCAACCTCTCTGGCAATCCCTTGTCCCTGTCGTCACGATTTTGGGTTACGTGATCGTAAGCGCTTCGGGGCAGGGTTCGACGAATATCTCCTTTCTGATCCCCATGGCGCTTGCTGTATTCGTTTCTACTGGTGTTGCGCTTTACAACGTGTTTCATATACGCTCTGAAGCGACTCGCAAGCAGCGCGACTATGATCAACGGCTAGTTGAACTGCGTAAAGAAATGGTGACGGCACAGGACAAACAGCGCTTTTTCTATCAGTGGAACTATCCCGAACCCGGTACAGTACTCAAGATTAACGGCAAGACACCGGATACACGTGGTGGATCGCGTCTGTGGGAACGTCGCAGTGAAGACGAGGATTTTGGGCTGGTGCGTTTGGGAATTGGCACAATGCCCTCCACCGTGATCTACAAAGTGGCACAAACGGAAAATGAAGAGAATCCGCAGATGCGTGAAGCGGAACGGCTTGCCGAGGATGCCCTTTTTGTCACCGATGTGCCGATCACGATCCCGCTGTATGAACATTATGTGCCAGACAAAACTGAAGATGAGGTCGAAGACGAAACCAAAGAACCTGAGCAGGTCGTCCCCGGCACAATTGGAATCGCGTTACCCAAAGATAGCGCCAATAAACCAGAGGCGCGTCAAGCGTTGTATGCCTTTGTCAATTCTCTGCTGACGCATTTCGTGGCCTTCCATGCGCCGACTGATGCACAGCTTTTTATTCTGGGTACTAAACAAGCCGAAACACGCTGGCGTTGGACTGCCAACCTGCCACACTGCAAGGTCGGCAAGACCAGTAGCACGTCTCTATGCTTCGATGACGAAAAGCAAACTGCCTCCGACGATGATATGGACGGCACTAAAGATAAGGTATCGCTGTACTGGAAATCGATCTGGTCAGAACTGGAACGGCGGGCACGTCGTCTGCGCGACTCCGACGACAAAGATAATATCGATGTTACGCTACCGTTCATGCTGATTGTCGTAGATCTGCTCGACCTGAATGAAAATTCGTCGTCAGCGCTGCGGAACATGGAAAGTGAAGCGGCGCTCTCGCTATTAATGCAGCAGGGCAAATCGCTTGGTGCTGGCGTGCTCTTTTTGGTGCCAGAACGCAGCAAAGTTCCAAGCGGCTGCCGCGCTGTGATCGAGTTGATCTCATACCAAAACCAGAGCGTCCAGCCTGTCCACAGCAGCGCTCACACGGCGGCCCAAAGTATTAAGTTAGGCGACGAAGTTGGGGTGAGATTCCTGTATGCCGAAATTGGCCTGAACACGCCACGCTACGTCGGGCAAGCCGACGCGATTTGGGACCCACGCGCTCTCGCCGCGTTTGCCGCAGGGTTAGCGGAATGCGAGGTTCGCCGTAGCTACGGCACCGACTTGCCACGCGGCGTGGATATGCTTGAGATGAACCACGCTACGACTATCGAAAATCTGGAAATTCACGACAAATGGGTAAAAAGTCTACGCGGTGGCAATTACGCCGACTGGATCAAAGTTACGATTGGGCATCTGTCGGGCAACGAGCCGCGCACGCTCAAATTCTCCGCTGATGCCGACGGCGTGCATGGCATGGTCGCTGGTAGCACTGGCTCCGGCAAATCGGAACTGCTAATGACCTTGATCCTCGGTCTAGCGATCCGCTACGATCCAAGCATTGTCAACTTTGTACTGGTGGACTACAAAGGTGGTTCGGCCTTCGATCCTTTCGATAACCTGCCGCACACCGTTGATAAAGTCACGAACTTGAGTCAGGGTGCGGTGGCACGGATGTTTGCCGCCATCAACGCCGAATTGAACCGCCGCCAGACCGTGAACCGTGATACTGATAGCAAACACATCGTCCAGTACCGCAAGCGCGGGCTGCATCTCAAGCGGCGCGATAATTATGCGCATCTGTTTATCATCATCGATGAGTTCGCAGAAATGATCGCCAATAACGCGGAATATAAAGCGCAGTTGGACAGCATCACACGCTTGGGACGTTCACTGGGTGTCAGCCTGATTCTGGCAGCACAGCGTCCGAGTGGTGTCACCGACCAGATGCGGGCCAATATCAAGTTCAGGATTTGCCTGCGCGTCGAAACAAAGGACGAAAGTAACGAACTCTTGCGCCGTCCCGACGCGGCCTATCTGCCCAATGGTGTCCCCGGACGCGGCTATTTGCAGGTCGGCAATGATAACTTGCAGGAAATCCAGATCGCCTATACGGGCGATGATTACTCATTGCAAAGTACAGGCGAGGAACAGGAAATCCTCAAGGAGCGCCTGAACCGCTATGGGCAGCAGGACGTGATCTGGCTGGATACTCTCGAAGTCGAGCCGCCCAAGCTATACGAAGTGCTGGTCGATTACACCAAACGCATGGCAGAGTTAACTAGAGATGAACTACGCTTCGGACAGAAGCCACGCAAGCCTTGGCCTTCTCCACTGCCCGGCTATATGTCGCTGGATGAACCCGAAGCCTATGCGATTGCCGCCGGGAATCTTGCCGCGAAGCCTGTGCCGATTGAAGTTGAATATCTGCGCGACGAAGATCAGGAATTTATCCGCTACGGCTACCCTGAAGATACTCCCTTCACGCTTAGCCCTGCGATCAACGGCTGGGTAAATGGGAATATCGAGCATTGGGAAAACGTAGAATGGGAAAATCGGGCGATGCGGGCTGTTATCGGGCTGATCGATGACCCATCCAATGCCAAACTGCAAGCGCTTAGACTCAATTTGGTGCGTGGACACTATGTCTTGTTCGGTGCGGCAGGGTGGGGTAAATCGACTTTCCTTCGCACGCTTATCACCAGCCTGATCGCCACACACTCGCCGCAGGATTTGAATCTGTATATCTTGGATTTCGGCAACCGTAACCTTGAAGTCTTCAAGGAAGAAAACCTACGCCACACCGGAGCCTATATTCTGGCCCAAGAGACGGAACGAGTCCAACGGCTCATTCGCTGGCTAGATGAAGAGATCGAACGGCGCAAGGCGATCCTGAGCGCTGCCAACGCAACAAACCTGTACAACTACAATGAAGTCGCCACTGAACGACTGCCCGCCATTCTGGTCATCATCGATAACTTTGTTGAATTCAAGACCAGCTTTGAACCGCTGCTGGAAGTGCTTGGTTCCCTCATCCGCGAGGGTTTGTCGATGGGTGTTCACTTTGTTGTCACGGCGGATCAGGTAAGCGCGGTGGGTAAGTTGTATAGCCTGTTCTCGGAGCGCATGACACTCAAACTCGCGGAGGATAGTGAATATTCGTCTGTGGTAGGACGCGGAGCGCGTTTTGTCGAGGAACTGCCGGGGCGCGGCTTTGTAACAGTAGGACGTTCACCACTCGAATTTCAGGTGGCAGTACCACTGGGTGTGACACCAGCCGAACGGCAGGGACCGGAACGTATCAACGAGACGACCAAGCTACTACAGTTTGTCGAGATCATCCAGCGGGCAGGTAAACAGTATCCAGAGCCACAGCGTATTGGTACCTTGCCAGAGCGCGTCGAACTGCGCACGATTTTCAGTGATGGCAAGATCGAGCCACAGGGCTTTGTTGGTGAAAAACCACTGCGGATCGCCATTGGCAAAGACGATGCCAACCTCGATACCAAGTGGCTGCCCCTGACTCAGAAGCTGCATTTCCTGATCACAGGGCAGCCATCATCAGGTAAGTCGATGACCCTGTACAACTTGATTCTGACGCTTGCCTATACCTACAGCCCAGAAGATGTGCAAATGGTACTGATCGATTTTCAGGGCAAACTTGGGGATTACGGCGGGCAGCGCCGCATTGATGATCTGCCACATGTGCTAGGCAGTGTTATCTCGAACAAAGCAGGCCTACTCAAACTCGCGCAACATCTGGAATACGAGTTCGGGCCGGACGGTAAAAACCGCACCCTTCTCGTTATTTTCGATAACTATGATGATGCCGAGGATCTGTTTGAAAAAGACAACAACCTCAAGCAGAAATTGGGCAATCTGGCCCGCCGCTTTGGCAAGAAGGGTCTGCATTTCGTAGTATGCGGTTCGCAGAACGCCCTAAAATCCAGTGATGACCTGACGCGGCCTCTTGCTGCTACCCGTTTCGGACTGGCGATGGACATTGAAAGCGCGGGTTCCACACCACTTAATGGTCGTGTTCCGCGCAGTTTTGTCGATATGAAGATGCCGTTAGGACGTGGCTTTATCGTGGAATCTGGGCGTGTCAGTGTGGTACAAGTCGCGTCGGTCTACGAGAAAGACATGGTACAGGAGTTGGATGCATGGGTAGGCGAGATTCTGAGCTGGCAACTCCCACCCGCCGATTGGCTAGCTCTGCCTGAAGACACGGAGGAGCTGGCACTTGAACCCGTTGGGCAGCCAGCGACGACAGCCTCTGGCAATGGCGCTAACCATACGCAGAGTGTAACAGCGACAACAACTGCTCCGGTAGCAGTGGCGGCTTCGCAGGAAGCGATTAAGAAAATCCGTGAAGCGTTGGCAGCAGATATGAGCGTTCCTGTGGAAGCGCTGACTTCTATCACGGACGAAGGAATTATTGAGATGGCGCAGCGGCGTAATCTTGCTTAACGGAGGTTCCGATGAACTATTTCAACTATACAGACGACGAGATGATGGAACTACGTGAAATCCTAGCAGAAAACCTAGGGCTAACGTGGAATGACCTAGATAATTTATCTGATGAAGGCGCAGTAGAATTGGCGATCATGCACGATATTATCGTCCCTGACGAGGAGACGATGTACAACATTCGCTGGACATTGGCAGAGATCATGCAAGTGCCGATGGAAAATTTTGAGGCTGTTACCGATCAAGGCATCATTGAAATGGCGGCCCGCTATGGAGCGCTATAATGAACATTGATACCCTAAGAACCCATCTGAAAGCACAATTGAAAGACAGCCACCGCCCGTTGTACCTCAATATCTTCGAGGAGCAAAAGGAAGTACTGGCACGTTCTACCCTGACCATCAAGGATCTGATTACCGAGACACTCAAAAATGTCAAAGATCTAAACGAAGATGGTAACTACGCCTTCTATTATGGACCTGTTCCCAAGATGGGCATCAATACCGATCAGGCCATTGACCCAGCGACTCAGATTCATGAGTTGGTCAGCGATGTACTGCGCTTTGGCTACTTCCATGAAGACAATGGTGCCGTGGCCTCGCTAATCGAAACCAGCACAGGCCGCGAATTTGTATTGGATCGCTTCCCGGCGGTTCTGGGTCGGCGCAAGCCTAACCAGACGGACGACGATCTCATGGTTGACGTGGCTTCAGAGTCAGACGCAATCGTCAACGCGGGCTATGTGTCCGGTCGCCATGCTATCATCACCTATCGGGACGGGCGCTATTACATTGAGCAGCTAAACGATCACAATCCGGTATGGGTTGATGGGCAAAAGATCACGTTCGGAGAGCCGAAAGATCTTCGCAACAATTCAAGCGTGCGTTTAGGCGGCAAAATCTATGTTGAATTTACCTTTGTCTTGGACGCTGGGGTCAGATAACGTATCCGTCCGAGTTTTCCCATTAAACAATCCAACGATAGTCGTGCTGCAAAGCCGCCTAGATTAGGGAGGGCAATCACCTCAGCACATGCGTTGAGGGTTACTGAGGTAACCTCGGTTGGTAACGTACTGTGTTGATCGATCCCTTGATGTGGACGGGCGGGATTGAAGAAGGCCACAGACTTGCGAAGGATCCTTCGTGCCGGAGTCTCGCCTACAATCAGCACGAAATCTAGCCACTCGCTGCGCACGCTGCCAGTGCCACCAATAGTCCACCACCCTTGTTGTGAGCTTGGGTTGCCCGACTTGCCGCTTGAGCACAATCAGTTGCTGGCGCAAAAGGCGTTCTAGACAATCAACTGTGGCTTTCTCTTCACCAAGTCGGCGACCTTACCTCCCATGATAGCTCTCTGCGCCCGGTTTCGTCCACGCTTTCACTTGTTCTTCAACCCGGTTAACACTAGGCAACACGAGTGCGACGACCTAACGTAAGATCCTGATCAGTACCATGAGATTATCCTTTTGGGGTTGAGGCGTGGTCGATAAGGAAGATGATAGCAGCCTTGCAGGAAAAATCAGCGCAGATCCATTAAGTGATCCCCGTAGGTTTGCATCATCACTACCAACTGGCTACCTAACGCATGATTCTCGGCTCAGATGCGTTAAGTAGCCAGCACACACCAAACCTATCCCAGATTACTACGAATTCTCAAACTGAGATTTCTGATGCGAAGTTCTCACTACGACGAGGCACAATATTGGAAATGATTGTAAAGGCTAGGGTGCTAAAGAGCAGCAGCAAAAAGCCCCACCCGAAGAGATCAAAAATCCAGGGTTGGAACATACCAATAATCCCTGTTAGCATCATGATAATCGCAATTCGTTCAAGCAAACGATGAAGCTCTACAGACATACATCCACCTCCTCTGATGTTGCTTGAGCACGCTACTACCCCCTTCAGATGGGGAAGGTAGAGAGCAGCTTTTAGTATTTAATATCGACGGCGCGCCCAGTTTCCGCCGATTGCACAACGGCATCACAGATTACCGATGCACGATAACCGTCTTCGAATGTGGCTCCGTAAGGCGCCACATCAGTGTTATTGACAATAGCATTCAGCAGGTGATCGATCTCGTGTACAAATGTATGCTCCCATCCAATGATATGTCCTTGTGGCCACCAGTTCTTCCACCAAGGATGGAACGACTCGCTGACCAATACATTGGTGAAGCCCTGAGTCTCGCGCGGCTTGCTATCCTTCCAGAACACCTCCATTTCATTCATACGCTCAAGATTGAAGGAGATGCTGCCGTGTTCGGCGTTAATCTCGAAGGTGTTGTGATTTCGCCGCCCCGGCGCAAATCGGGTTGATTCCAATGTACCTAACGCACCATTAGCGAACTCCACCGTCGCCACAAAAGCATCATCAACTGTTACCTGCTGCCGCCCCCCGCCATCGCTAGGACGGTCCTTGATAAACGTTTTGGTCATCGCCATCAAACGCGCCGGCTCGCCAACCAAAAAACGCGCCAGATCGATGATATGTGCGCCCAGATCGCCGAGCGCGCCACTCCCGGCAATATTTTTATCGAGCCGCCAGACCATCGGGAAGTCTGGGTCAGCGATCCACTCTTGCAGGTAGGAGGCGCGAAAGTGATAGATTTGGCCCAGCGCGCCACGCTCGATCAGTTCACGTATCTGCCGAACTGCCGGAACAAAACGGTAGTTGAACGCACACATATGTTTGACTCCTGCTTTGGTCACTGCATCAAGCATTTGCTTGGATTCGGCGGCTGATCGGCCTAACGGCTTTTCGCAGAAGACATGCTTGCCTGCTTGGGCCGCTGAGATGCACGGCTCAACATGAGCATCATTGGGACCGCTGTTGTCAAACAACTGGATATCCGGGTTCTTAAGCATTTCGCGCCAGTCAGTATAGTACTGCTCATAGCCATAGCGACGAGCAGCCTCGCTAACCGCAGCCACATTTCGTCCCGCGATGCCTACTAGTCGCGGTAATGCAACCGGTGGGTACATCATATAGGGAAGCGTCTTATAGGCGTTGGTGTGAGCCTTGCCCATAAACGCGTACCCTAACATACCAATGCCGACTGTGGGTGCATCCCCGCTAGCCTGTGGTCCCGCCATACTTACAAAGCCAACTTCCTTGTCGCTCATGATTGCCCTCTTTATTTGTTGGAAAATGCGGCGTCAAAGGCCTGATCAGAGGCCGAGAAATTGACACGTTTAACGAGTTCAAGTGCCTCTGCTGCTCCGCGTTCGCGCTGCATTCCACTGTCTTCCCATTCGACAGAGAGTGGGCCAGCATAGCCGATCTGGTTGAGGGTCCGCACAATTTGCTCGAAGTCCACGCCCCCCCGTCCCGGCGAGACAAAATCCCAACCACGCCTTCGATCACCAAATGCAAGATGCGAGCCTAGGATGCTGTGCCGCCCATCTAAGCGCCGGATCGAATCTTTGATGTGGACGTGATAGATGCAATCCGCAAACTCTTCTAGGAAGATGACGGGATCGACAAACTGATGGTGCAAATGGCTTGGGTCAAAGTTGATTCCAAAAGCAGGTCGGTGCCTAACGGCCTCCAAGGTCTTTTCGGTTGTATAAATGTCGTAGGCGATCTCGGTTGGGTGGACTTCCAATGCGAAACGCACGCCGACTTCATCGAACACATCAAGGATTGGGTTCCATCGGTCCGCAAAATCCTTGTAGCCAGCGTCGATCAGGCTAAGATCAGTAGGAGGAAACGAATAGAGCATGTGCCACACACTGCTGCCAGTAAACCCATTGACGACCTTAACACCAAACTTGGTGGCAGCGCGGGCCGTGTTTTTGACTTCCTCGGCAGCCCGCTGCCGCACACCCTCTGGCTTGCCGTCGCCCCAGACATGCGCAGGCAAAATCCCTTTATGGCGTTCGTCGATCGGGTCACAGACGGCCTGCCCAACCAGATGGGTACTAATGGCAAAATAGCTTAGCTTGTGTTTTTCCAATATATCGTGGCGGGTACGGATATAACTGTCATCGGAGAGCGCCTTGCTCACATCAAAGTGGTCGCCCCAACAGGCCAACTCCAGCCCATTGTAGCCGATGGCGGCAGCTTTTTCGGCAACCGTATCGAGCGTCAGATCGGCCCACTGACCAGTAAAAAGGGTAATAGGTCTTGTCATGCTATGCTCCTATCATAAATAATAGCTGATGCACGAAACGCAAATCTGCCCTAAATAAGTGCCTGCTGGGTTCTTGCATCGAATATGTGAACCCGATCCATGTTGAACACAATATTCAATTGACTACCGGTTTGAACGCGATAGGTAGGCGGTGTCTTGACCTTTACCATGCTGGTGCCAACACGAATATCGTAGATTATGCGATCACCAAGTGGTTCAACAACATACACATCGCCTGAAATGCCGCTGTTTTCAGCCGAAATCAAGACATCCTCGGCACGTACCCCCAACAATAAAGAATCCGTGTTGACCGCTGCCGACAGCTTTTCACGGTATTGTGCCGGGACTGGCACACGCCATGCTCCGCTGGAATCGACAAGGTCCATGGAATTCGTGTCTAGTGAACATTGGATCAAATTCATACGTGGGCTGCCAATAAAGCTTGCTACAAAGAGATTAACGGGGTGTTCGTACACATCCTGAGGTAGCCCGACTTGCTGTATCACCCCTCTGTTGAGGACTGCGATCCGATCCGCCATTGACATCGCCTCAACCTGATCGTTGGTCACATAGAAAAAAGTCTCGTTGAGTTCGCGCTGAATCCGTTTGAGTTCAGAACGCATCTGGGTGCGCAGTTTAAAGTCCAGATTGGTTAACGGCTCGTCCATCAGGAAAGCGTGCGGACGCCGTACCATTGCCCGACCAAGTGCAACACGTTGTTGCTCACCTCCAGAAAGCTGTGCCGGTCGGCGATCCAGCAGATGCCCAATGTGCAGCACCTCAGCCACCTTTTTGACTTCTGCTTCGATCTCTGGCTTGGTCGCGGCGCGCGCTTCCAGCGGAAAGGCAATATTCTGATAGACTGTTTTGCGTGGATACAGGGCGTAGTTCTGGAACACAAAAGCCAAGTCGCGCTCAGCAGGAGCCTGACTTTTTACATTTTGCTGTTCAATAAAAATGTCGCCATTGTCCAAACGCTCCAGTCCCGCCACACAGCGAAGTAGCGTCGTTTTGCCTGCACCTGTTGGGCCGAGCAAGACCACAAACTCGCGGTCATCAATGTCTAGGCTTACCTCATTGAGCGCAACATTTGAGCCAAACTGTTTAGTGACTTTTCTTACTGAAATGGATGACATTGCGTTAAATCACTCGCTTTTGCGTTTTGGCATCGAAAAGGTGAATGCGATCCATATTGAACGATAGGTCAATATGAGTGCCAAGGGCGAAGCGCACCGACGGGGTTGTGCTTGCTCGGAAGAATACCTCGCCAATTTGAAGAGTATAAATCGTTTCATCCCCGAGTGGTTCGACTGCTGCCACAAAAGCCTGAAGCGTGTCCAATTTTGAATCGTTGGACAGCCTGACATCTTCGGCGCGAACACCAAATACAAGCTCCGGTTGAGTTTGCTCCTTGCGGACTTTTTCAACGAGTTCTATTGGCAGGAGAAGCGAAAATCCTGAACCATAAAGCATCCCGCCAGTGTCCAGTCTCACATCCACAAAGTTCATAGGAGGATTGCCAATAAAGCCCGCTACAAACAGTGTACTGGGGCGCTCATACACGTCTAGCGGTGCGCCAACCTGCTGCAAAACACCAAGGTTCATCACCGCAACCCGTTGGCCCATCGACATAGCTTCAGTCTGATCGTGGGTCACGTAAATCATCGTGATGCCCAGATCAGCCTGCAAGTGTTTTAATTCCGCACGCATATCTGCACGCAAGCCAGCATCGAGATTCGTCAGTGGTTCATCCATCAAGAACACTTGCGGCTGGCGGACCATCGCCCTACCAAGCGCAACCCGCTGTTGATCACCGCTGGAGAGCCGATTCGGACGACGGCGTAGGACATGCTCAATACGGAGCTGTTGAGCAACACGCTTCACCCGCCGATCCACCTCATCTTTTTTGACCTGTGCTGCACGTAGTGGAAAGGCAACGTTTTCGTAGACTGACATATGGGGATAAAGCGCATAAAACTGGAACACAAAGGCAATATCCCGCATTCCCGGTGGAAGGTCGTTGACAACGCGATCACCGATGAGAATATCGCCCGTCGTTTGCCGCTCTAGGCCGGCAACACTGCGTAAGGTTGTTGTTTTACCACAACCAGACGGTCCCAGTAAGACCAAGAATTCGCCATCTGGAATACTTAGATTGAGGTTATCGACGGCTATCGCTCCATTGGCAAAACGCTTGACCATATTTCTAATTGTGACTTGTGCCATCGTAGAGTTTCCTAACGTCGCACAGCGCCGAATGTTACGCCGCGCAGCAAGTGATTACGGACCAGGACGGTAAAGATAACGATTGGCAGAAGGAAAATGACGGATGTTGCTGCCATTCTTGCCCACTCAGGCCGTCCGTAACCAATCACAGTGACCAGATAAGGAGGCACGGTTGAAAATTTGTCGGGATTAAGCCGCAGTGCAAATATAAACTCGTTCCATGCAGTGATTAGAACGAAAACAGCAGTTGAGAGCATCGCAGGGATAGCTTCAGGAATTACAATCTTCCATACTGCCTCAATGCGCGAGTAGCCATCCATCATCGCCGCGTCCTCGTATTCACGCGGAATCTCGTCGAAGAACCCTTTCATCATCCACACGACAAAGGGTAGTCCTGCTGTCACGTAGAGCAGGGTTAATCCGACAAAAGAATTTCGCAGGCCCAAATTGGAAAACATCAAAAAAATTGGAATGATCACGACTATCGGCGGCAGCATCCGCGTGCTCAGGATGAAGAACATCAGGTTGCCTTCGCTGGGAATGCGGAAGCGTGAAAACGCATAAGCTGCGAGAGTGCCGAGGAGCACCGCGACTAAGGTCGCCGTTCCGCTAATTAAGATGCTGTTCACCAGCGCGCCAATGAACGGGCTGGCAACGGTCGTGCCGCCTCGTGTCGTGGTCAATATATCAATATAGTTATCCAGCGTAGGCTGGAATTGAACAAACGGAAACAGCGTTGGCGGCGTCAGAGTCACGTCGCCACGTACCTTGAACGAACTGATCACCAACCAGTATAACGGGAACATGAAGAAAACTAGGACCAAGGTTGTTGCTAACCAGAACATGGTCCGCTGTACCAGAGGGTTTTTGAGTATTGAGTTCATAAAGTTAAGCCTATTTATCCGACTCGGTCTTCAACTGGTTGAGTACACGGACCAGAATATTTGCGAGCGCAATGATCACCACTAACATGATATAGCCCAACGCCGACGCCTTGCCAATGTCCAGACTACCAAAGGCAATCTCATAGAGGTAACTAGGCACGATTTTGGTATTGGTTGAGCCGCCCCCGTTTGTGAGTACCCATACGAGATCGAATAACTTGTACGTATCCATTAGCCGGAAGATGATGGCAATCAACAACAGTGGAGAAATCAGTGGCAGCGTGATGTGGCGAAACTTGAACCATCCAGAGGCGCGATCAACTTCGGCTGCCTCGTACAGATATTTCGGCACAGCAGACAAGCCAGCAAGCGAGATCAGAAATACGAATGGAGTCCACTGCCACGCATCAACCAACACGAGCGACGCTAGGGCTGCTTTCGTATCAGTAAGCCAGAACACAGCCGGAAACCCGAAAATATCGTGAATAAAGTAGTTAACAATGCCGATATCCGCTTGGAGCATAAACCGCCAGAACAGGCCAACGACCACCGTCGTCAGCATCATCGGAATCAGAATTGCCGTGGTGATAAAGCTGCGGCCTTTAAACTGGCGGCTGAACAGAAACGCGACACCGAAACCAAGTAAAAACTCGAATAGGACAGTAGGAACGACAACTGCTGCCGAAGTCGTAAACCGCGCCCAGATGTCCTTATCGGCCAGTAACTCGGCATAGTTTTGGAAGCCAACCCAGGGGGCAGCCGTCCATACACTGTCGCGCTTGGGTGAATAACTGGTAAAGCTCAGATATAACGACCAGACCAGAGGAAAGACGGTTATAAATAGCAGCAGCAGAAAGGTCGGCCAAAGAAAAATATTCACGAGTAGCCGATCCGTCAACCAGCGAAAGCGCCGCCTTGTAGGCGGACGAACCAATTGTTGAGCATTGACATCAGAAAATTGTTCTAATTGCTTTTCCAACACACACCTCGACAGCCATCGGTTGTGAATACCGGAGTGGGCACGCTGCCCACCCCGGTACTAAGTATCGAAACGACTACATAAACTACGGAGCTTTGGTTGCTTCGCCGCCAGTGACTGCGCTCAGACCAGACGGGCCATTCGGATAGGCTTTGTCGAGAATGGCTTGTTGTTTGTCAGCAATGGTTGTTAACGCAATTTGTGCGTCTTCCTGCCCGGTAATTGCCAGGTTGAGTTGTTCACCTTGGACAATTAGGAGATCGTTGTATTCTGGCAGATTCCAGAAATCCTTGACCAGTTTGTAGGAGTCCGCGAATACGCTGTTATAGGTCGCTGCGTTCTTGAAGGTATCGCTGTCCAGAATGTCAGTCCGGGCGCTATAACCACCGATCTTAACCCATTCTAGTTGCGTATCTTTCGATTCAAACCACTTCAGGAAGGCCAGCGAGGCATCTTTGTTCTGCGTGTAGGAGCTGACACCGATACCCATGCCGCCGAGCGATAGAACATGCTTCACTTCGCCGGGGGCCACTGCATAGGCGAGGTTATCTGACTGTGGGCAGCCTTGCTTATCGGTAAAGCTGGGGCCAAAGCCCACCCAAATGATTGTCTCTGCTGCTTTGCCGGTGCAGACCGCATCGACATCTTCGCCGAAGCCGAAGTTACCCGATCCGGCGGGGCTGGTCTTATACAGTTCAGCGGCATATCGCAGCGCTTTAACATTTTCGGCACTGTCGAGAATACCCTTGACCTTGAATGTTGTTGGGTCCCATAGTTCGCCGCCAAAAGACCACGCAATCTGGTTCCAAGCCGTCTGCACGTTGTCATAGCAGGCTGCCGCACCACACCAGAACCAAGAGAACCCAGATGGGGCCGCGCCATCGGCCTTGATCTTCTGCATCTGGGTCAGCAGTTCGGTCCAAGTGGTAGCAGGCTTGAAGCCCTCTTTTTCGAAAATGTCTTTGCGATAAACCTGAATCATCACATCCGTCATCGCTGGCAGACCATAATATTGCTTGCTGTTCGGGGGATACTCACCATAAGCCGCTAAGGCCGCCGGGACGTACTGATCGACATCAACATTCGTCTTCATCCACTGGCTCAGGTCGAGCAGATGACCGCCTTTGACTGCCTCACCGGTATATTGGCTATCCAGAATCGGCAGATCGGCGCCGCCCTTCGCCACGAAATCGGTAAAGATTGTGTCGTGCCACTGGCCAATCGGAACGCATTTGACGCTGACTGTCGCCGCGGGATAGGAATTCACAAGAGTTTGTAGCTTGTCGCAGGGAGGCCATGCAAACCAGATAATCGAGAGTTCAGGTTTTGCCTGGGCATTGACTGGTGCTGCGCCGCCGACAACACCAAGTAGAAGGGCACACACCAGAATAAGAGAGGCCAGAATTAAGGGTTTACGAGTCATTTTAGTGTTTCTCCTTGCATAACTTTGTTTTTTTTGGTACCAAATCTGTTTCGGACAAGAGCGTATGTGTGTTATTCATATCCTTTCTACGCCAATGTACACCATGAGACCGAAGTAAAAATTTACAAACTTATTGGCGCCGATTAAATAATTCTTTTCAAAATTGGCGTGTTCGCTCTCAACTTGTTCATATAGCAGCGAATTGCTGCTACTACGCCGCTCAGCAAAAGTGACCATTGTCGGATACAGATGCGCTAAGATCGCATCAAAGCCGCAAGTTACGTTACCATTTCACTGTCCCGCGCCTTTGAAATCTAGGGTGTAAGCGACATCTCACTATACAGCGAATACCGAACGCTGACTGGAAAATAGAATAAACGCAAACGTTCGGGGAGTCAATGAATAGATCTCTATCCCTTCCTGCCGACATAACCCAGCGACAGTCGTTACCCCACGCAAGCCCTCCAGCACAATCCGGACTTTCCCTAGCATTATATTTACACCGCGTTTTCGATGTATATGACGAACTTTCGGCGGATAGCTTCTCGACACTGACCGACTTGACCATCGGACTGCTCGTTTTCTCGTCTTTACGATGGGTCAATCTGTCCCATGTCTTTATCTCCGCTTCGGTCTCATCACATGCTCCAAGCATAAAAATCGATCTTCGTCGGAAGCATTATTTGCTCGAACCGTGATTTAGGAAGGACGGAAAATCAACCTTGACCCCTGAGCAGGCTGCGTATACGTTTTCCAACTGCAATGGGGGGAACAGGCTCGTCTGCAATCCGTCAACGTCCCATCCAGCCACCGTCTACCGTCAGGATCGTGCCAGTAACATAGTTCGACGCATTGGGTGGCCAGAACCACAATCGGCCCCTTAAAGTCGTCGGGTTCGCCCCAGCGCCCCGTCGGGATACGCTCAACTACAGCTTTGGTTCGGATCGGATCATTACGCAGTGCTTCGGTATTATCAGTATTTACATACCCGGGCGCGATTGCGTTAGCCTGCACCTTGTGTAGCGCCCATTCGTTGGCAAGCGCCTGCGTTAAACGCATCAACTCTTGCCGGTGCT
Source organism: Chloroflexota bacterium (assembly GCA_040007395.1). Classification (GTDB taxonomy): domain Bacteria; phylum Chloroflexota; class Anaerolineae; order Aggregatilineales; family UBA2796; genus DATGFK01. Next base: position 22,588 of record JBDTVG010000202.1, on the reverse strand, counting down.
CTTGCGCCTCGTGCATCTGTCGCATCGCATAATCCTGCTGGAGCCAAGCAATACCACGCGTTTGGTAAAGGCTATATTATTACGCTTGACTTTGCATAGACCCTACACTATCGTGTGACCCTATTGACAACCAATGCAATTTCTGATAACGTTATCAGAAATCTATATCAAATAGCGTTTTTAGAATAATTTTTCATGCCTAAAAGAAATTCCAAAGCGATAAACCCAAGATTCACCATCGCGGATGTAGCGGAAGTTGCTGGTGTATCCATCCCGACAGTCTCCCGTATTCTTAACAACAAAGAATATGTGGCAGACGAAACGCGCGACCGAGTAAATGAGGCGATCAAGCAGCTCGGATATGTTCCGCATATCCAAGCGCAGCGGTTGCGAGGCGGCGCGAGTCGAACTATCGCCTTGCATTATCCAGTGGAATCGCCTCACTTGCTTAGGAACGTCGTTGAAATACCCTACATTGTCGGTGCTTCTGCCGCTGCTAGCGAGCAAGAGTATTTTCTAAACTTTCTGGTCTCTCAACTGACTCCTAATACGCTGCTGAATATGTATCGGAGCAATCAGGTTGATGGGATGATTTTGTTGCAAGTAACGCTAGACGACTGGCGCGTCAATCTCCTGCGTGAAAACGGCTATCCCTTCGTCATGATTGGTCGATGCGCTGACATCGCGAATCTCAGTTTCATTGATCTTAACTTTGAGGCTGCGGTGGTCTCTGCATTTGATCATTTGGTTGATCTTGGTCATCGAGAAATTGGTTTTCTTACTTATCCGCCAAGCTGGCGTAACAGCAAGTTAGGTCCCGCAATTCGCTCACTCGAAGGGTATGAAAGCGCGTTACAAAAATACAATGTGCAGCCGTATTACCGGGAAGTAGAGTTGCGGGGCGTTGAAGATGGCTTTGCTGCAACCCATAGTCTGCTTGAGGAATTCCCTCAGCTAACTGCCATCATTACAACCAATCATTTGATCGCCGCTGGGTCTATTAAAGCTTTAACACAGCGGGGGTATCGCGTGCCAGAAGATCGTTCTGTGCTGGCAATCGGCTTTGGTGAAATCGCCAACGGGATCACGCCGTCCCTCACCGCCCTTGAATGGTCTTTGTATGAGGTTAGCTACCAAGCCACCCTGATGATGACAGAAATGCTTAGTCAAAAGGATTCACTGGCTCAACAGATTCTGGTTGCACCCAAACTGCTTATTCGAGAGAGTACCCAAGCAAAGACCTAGTCTGCTTCGGACTCAATATTATTGGTAACGGTTCGATTATAGCCAGCATTTCTGGAGAAAGATCAACGATGACGTTTACCTGTTAGGTTGGGCTTTGCCTGTTATCGGCTGAGTGTTTCTGAATTTCTAATCACAGTTGAATCAAAAGTACCTTTCACTTAAAGACTCTAAAGGAGTGCCTGTCATGAAAAAGCTAATGCAAGTAGCTATTTTATTCATTATTGTTGTGGGCTTGACTGTTGTACCGACCCACGCTCAAACACCCAAAGTGACCTTGTCCCTCATTGCCAGCCAAAACTGGGTACCAGATTCGGAACAAACCCTTGCGAAAAAGTTCGAAGATAAAACGGGTATCCATGTCGATTTCCAGATTATCCCCGCCGACCAATACTTTACGGTTCTACAAACAAAACTCAATTCGGGACAAGGCCCAGACATCTTTCTCGGACAGAGTGGCAAAACCGATCTGGTCGTGAATTATAATGTGGCTAAAAACGCGGTGGACTTGTCTGATATGGCTTGGGTCAAACAAGAAGACCCGCTGGTCGCCGACCAAGCAACGGTTGGTGGAAAAGTGTATGGCCTGACCATTTTTGACGTTGTTGGCACCACTTGGGTCATTAACTATAACAAGGCGATTTTTCAAAAGAACAACCTCACACCACCCACAACTTATGCGGAATTCAAAACGCTGTGCCAAACCTTGTTAAAAGCGGGCATTACCCCGATTTATGAACCCGCTGCCGACGGATGGCATCATGTTTTATGGTTTCCAGAGTTAGGCCCTCGCTATGAAGAGGTAACGCCCGGATTGGGAGACCAGCTAAACGCCAATAAGACGACCTTGGTAGCCAATCCAACCATGTTGACGGATCTCACTCAACTCAAGGAAATGTACGATGCTGGATTCTTCGGTGCAAATACCCTCGCCGATAAATTCGCTGACGGCACAAAGATGATGGCGAGCGGTAAGTATGCCATGATGCTCAACAATTTAACCTTTGCTCAGAGCGTTGAAAAGGACAATCCCGATTTTAAGGCCGATAACATCGGTGTTTTCGTGATGCCATTGGCTGACAATCAGCTCTTGAATCTCAATCCCGCCGGTCCATCAATGTTCATCTATTCAGGGTCACAGCATATTGCGGAAGCCAAGCAGTACTTTGACTTTCTGACTCAATCCGACAGTCTGCAAGCTATGCTTGACAATCCAGCCCCGAACACTTGGAAAGCCTTGCCTTTTACCGGCGTAAAGAGCAGCCTGCTGGATAGCCAACAAAAATTCCTAGACGACCACGCAAAATCGCGAGGTGTCGTTTTGCAGACAGCCGTTACCTACGTGAATCCGCAGTGGATCGACATTGGTAAAGACATCACCGCCATGTTCACGGGAGCCATGCAGCCCAACGACGTGTTGACGAGCATCGACAAACGCCGTGCCGATCTGGCCAAGACTGCCAAAGACCCGGCTTGGACGAAATAACCGATCCTAACTCTAACCAGTAGTTAGATTAGTCTAGATCGAGACAATGTAAACAACTGTTCCAACCAGACCCCAACCCAAATTTATTGGGTTGGGGTTGTAAACCGCGAGACGAAAGTAAACCTTACATGAAACTTCGAACACACTATCCATACTATTTTGTACTGGGCGCTCTCGTGTTGTACGTGGTTTTCTACGTTATCCCAGCCATCAGCGGGATCGCCTACTCCTTTACAGACTGGAACAGCTTTACAACCGACGTTAATTTTGTTGGTTTAGATAATTTTGCGACGATTTTCTCATCAAGCGGAAATTATCTGCACTATATTGGAAATACATTGGTGTTTACCAGTGCCACTATCCTGCTCAAAACTGTTTTAGGTCTTGGTCTCGCATTGCTCTTAAATGAAGCCGTCAAGCGCTTTGTCAATGTCTACCGAGCGTTGATTTTCCTTCCCGCTATACTCCCTACCCTAGGGGTTGCGCTAATTTTCGGATCAATCTTAAATCCCGCAGAAGGACTTTTGAATGTGTTCTTTCGCAGCATAGGGCTAGATGTATTAGCCAAGGGGTGGCTTGTTGACCCGCATCTTGCGCTGCTTTCCGTTGTCGGGGTCGATACTTGGAAGGGCGTAGGCTATATCATGGTTATCCTGCTTGCTGGTCTGCAAACAATTCCAAAAGAGTATTACGAAGCTGCCGAAGTCGATGGCGCACTTGCCCGAGCAAAACTAGTCTATATTACTTTGCCGCTAATGATGCCCACCATTATCGTCGTTACTGTCCTTAATGTGCTGTACGGGTTACGGGTATTTGACATCGTTTACGTGCTGACTCACGGTGGCCCCGGCTATGTAACCGAAGTGCTGTCTACGGCCATATTTAGGGAATTTTCTCAAGGCCGCTATGGTCTGGGAACAGCCCTCTCGACTGTCTTGTTCCTAATAATGATCTTCGTAGGTTATTTTGTCATTCGATTACTGAATAGTGAGCCTGTCGAACAATAAGAACTACCGAGTAAAGAGAACCACCCATGAAAACAAACCCATTTCAACGATTTGGTGCCCACTCGATTGCCATAATTGCTTGCTTGATCATGATAATTCCTATTTACTTGATAGTGGTCAATTCCTTCAAGTCATCTGTTCAATCCAGTTCAATGGGCGTAGACTTGCCCACAGAGTTTCATCTAGAAAATTTCACAGCTGTTATTGACAAAGGCAAACTAGTTCAGAGTTTCTTTAACAGTGTGTTGTACGCTACAGCCTCAACCATCCTTGGGACTTTCTTCGCGGCGATGGCGGCCTTTGTACTATCCCGACATAGATCACGGTTAAATCAGGTAGTATATTTCTTTATCATCATGGGGATTGCACTGCCCATGAACTACTTTACTCTTACCAAAGTAATGCAAATTACCCATCTCATTGATACCAAGTTAGGCATCATTATTCTTTATGCGGCTACACAAATCCCTTTTGGGGTCTTTCTCATTTATAGTTTTGTTGGTTCTATCCCCAGAGAAATTGATGAGGCCGCCATTATTGATGGCTGCGGACCAGTCGCACTCTTTGTGCAGATTTTCCTGCCGTTAGCCGCGCCCGTGCTGGCAACGACTGGCATTTTGAGCTTCTTAGGCGCTTGGAATGAGTTTTTACTGCCCCTGTATTACTTGAACAATAGTGCGAATTGGCCAATGACCCTCTCTGTCTACAATTTTTTTGGTCAATACCAAGCGAGTTGGAATCTTGTTTCTGCCGACATTTTGCTAACGATCTTACCTGTGGTTGTGCTGTACATATTCACACAACGTTTTATTCTCTCCGGGTTAACAACAGGAGCCGTCAAAGGCTAGAGGCATTGCCCAACCTAAACTGCGGAATAACAAGAATCTCATCGAGATCACTAATTTTACAACATGGCGATTGACAGCAGCATTTTCTTTTGAGTACGGAGTACACACTTGCAACCGATCCATTTCACTATTCATGGAAATACTGTGATAGTCGGCACTTCCAAGGGATTTGTTTCACTAATCCCCTATTCAGATCGTATTATTCGAGTACGTTATGCGCTAACTCAAGAATTTGGCACTAAAGAAAGTTTGATGATCCAACATGCCCCTGACGGATCTATTCCTATTGATGTGAGTGAAACACCAGACACGCTCGTATTTTCAATTCCGAAGCTGTCGATACGGATCAATAAGCAGACTGGTGCGTTCACTTACCTAGATAGCTCAGGCCAGCTTCTCACTAAGGAGCCAGACCGAGGGGGGAAAACACTCACATCAGTAAATGTTGTCAAATCGGTATTTGACGAAACCGTTGAGGCTCAAATACGGAGGGATGCCGATGGTGTGCACTCCTATGTCCCGTCCGCCACGCAGATCGTTGACCGCCAAGCCTTCCACACAAAACTTGAATTCGAATGGATGCCAGATGAAGCCCTCTATGGACTCGGCTCCCACGAAGAGGGGATGATGAATCTGCGGGGACAGCACCAGTATTTGTATCAACAAAATATGAAGGTAGCTATTCCCGTTCTGCTCTCGACAAGAGGGTATGGACTCCTTCTGGACAGTTACTCGTTGATGACCTTTCATGACGATGCATTTGGTTCCTATCTATGGACAGATATCGCTGATGAACTGGATTACTATTTCATTTGCGGGCCAGAATTCGATGAAATTGTGCAGAGCATTCGGCAGCTAACTGGGGAAGTGCCCATGCTTCCCCGGTGGGCCTTTGGTTATATCCAGTCAACAGAAAGGTATAAATCCCAAACGGAATTAATTGAAACCGTTAAGGAATACCGAAAGCGAGCGCTGCCACTTGACTGCATCGTGCAAGACTGGAAGTCGTGGCCTAATGACCTGTGGGGACAGAAGACACTCGATCCAGAACGGTTTCCCGATCCAAAGGCAATGATGACCGAACTGCACCGAATGAATACCCACCTGATGATCTCCATCTGGCCTAATATGAACCCGGGGGGGGACAACTGGCATGAGATGCGCGAACAGGGCTGCCTACTTGGCAACCAAGCGACCTACGACGCTTTCCAAGAAAAGGCGCGTGAACTCTATTGGAAACAAGCCAACGAAGGACTATTTGCGCACGGTATTGACGCATGGTGGTGCGACTGCTCGGAGCCATTTCAGGCCGACTGGACAGGAGCGGTTAAACCCGAACCTGAAGAACGTCTACGTATCAATACCGAAGAAGCGAAAAGGTATCTGGACCCGGAATATATCAACGCCTATTCGCTATTCCATTCTCAAGGGATTTACGAGGGGCAGCGGCAGGCTAGCGCCTCCAAACGAGTCGTCAACCTGACTCGTTCTGCTTATCCCAGTCAGCAGCGTTACTCCACGATTACGTGGTCGGGCGACGTTTCAGCGACATGGGATACGCTTCGTCGGCAGATCGCAGAGGGATTGAATTTCTGCGCAACAGGCCTGCCCTACTGGACGGTTGACATTGGCGCGTTCTTCGTCAAAAATAATCCGAATCTATGGTTTTGGAGCGGTGACTTCGACCTCGGCGTTAAAGACATGGGCTATCGTGAGTTGCACGTGCGCTGGTTTCAATATGGCGCTTTCCTGCCGATGTTTCGTGTGCACGGCACAGATACGCCCCGTGAAGTCTGGCAGTTCGGAGATACCGGTGATCCCATGTACGAGGCGCTCGTCAGAGTTCTGCGCCTCCGCTATCGCCTGATGCCCTATATCTATTCACTGGCGGGACTGACCACGCATCGTGATTATACGATGCTGCGTGCCTTGCCATTTGATTTCAGGACTGATCCCGCCACCTATGATATTGCTGACCAATTCATGTTCGGCCCGGCATTTCTTGTCAACCCTGTTACGCAGCCCATGTACTTCGCAGCAGGTTCGACAGCCCTTGAAGGTGTGTCAAAAACCCGTCCAGTTTATTTGCCAGCAGGGGCCGATTGGTACGATTTTTGGACTGGGCAGCGATATGCTGGCGGACAGACGATTGTTGCCGATGCAGAGTTGGATACATTACCTTTGTACGTGCGAAGCGGTTCCATTGTGCCAATTAGCCCGGATATACAGTATGCAGTTGAACAACCCAATTCCCCTCTTGAACTGCGTATCTATCCCGGTCAGGATGGTAGCTTCATACTATATGACGACGAAGGCGATAATTACAACTATGAGCAGGGACATTACGCCATGATTCATATATCTTGGCACGAGGAAACCCGCCGTCTGACGCTCATGGAGCGTCAGGGAAGCTATCCAGAGATGCCACCTTCGCGCGAGTTTCAGATTGTTATGGGTAATAGCCCGTACAATCTGCTCCCATTGAAAGGGACACCAGTCCGAACCGTGCTATATGAAGGACAAGAAATTAGCATTGATCTGTGATTGAGTTTTGTAGGTAGACTAAGTGTGCCTGTGAGGGTCAGATAGCGTATCTGCCCGAGTTTTTCCATTAAGCAGCCCAACGATAGTCGCGCTGCAAGCCGCTTAGATTAGGGATGGCAATCACCTCAGCACATGCGTTGAGGATTCCTGAGGTAACCTCGGCTGGCACCGGACTGTGTTGATCGATCCCTTGATGCGGACGGGCGCGATTGAAGAAGGTCACATACTCGCGAAGGATTCTTCGTGCTTGGGCTTCGCTCATAATCGGCACGAAATGTAGCCACTCGCAATGCACGCTGCTGATAAATCTTTCACAGATCGCGTTGGCTTTGGGAGCGTAGGGTGATTCTGTGCCGGGCGAGTACGTTGGCAATTGTAGGTTCGCTGACCTCATAGCCCAGCTTTCCCAGTTCACCCGCAATTTTGCCATAATCCCCCTCGGCATTCTCGCGCACGAACCGCACAATGAAGGCCTCGATCTTGTCGCTGGTACGTGGTCGCTCACCGCGATGACGATAAGTCCACTTGCGACGCACCAAGTCACGATGCCATTTCAGGACGGTTTCGGGTTTGAAAAAGCCGGATGATGGATCGCAATTGCCTCGCCGTCCGGTGTGTCGTGGCTTTGAATCTCTGGCTCAGTTCTCGCCTAGATGAGGTTTGTTGACCATACGTGCTGACAGAGAGAACTCGTTCTTACCGTTTTCTCCCCTTTGACAGATTTAGCGCACCCCACCTGATTTGTCTAAGATGGCTGTTGACAATTTATTAGTCATATAATAATATTATTCCGGTTAAAGGGTTCGATAATTTTATAATTTATCAAATGTTGACTTCTAAATCACGAAAAAATCTACGCATGCAAATCGTTGACGAAATAGGAAAGAGTATTGTAAGGGGCGACCGGCAAGCCGGAGATACCTTTCCCAGCGAACCCGAACTAGGCGTGCAGCTTGGCGTAAGTAGGACCGTTATACGTGAGGCTATCAAGATCCTGGGTGAGAAAGGCTTGGTTGAATCACATGTCAAGACCGGCGCGCAAATTCAACCACGCCACAAATGGAACCTCCTAGATCCGGATATCTTGGCATGGGAATATGATGCCGGTCCGCGAGATGCCTTTCTGTACAAACTCAGTGAAGTTCGGCGCGTTATAGAGCCTTCCGCTGCGAAGTTAGCAGCCATTCGTGCGACAGACGATGAGATTTCTTTTATCGAACAAGCTTATCAGCAGATGGCAGCTAACCTAAATGATATAGATGCCTTTATTAACGCTGACATGCAGTTTCACGCAGGAATCGTAAAGGCATCTCATAACGAGATTCTGGAACAGATTGTAAATACCATTCGTGAGGCGTTAGTTGCCAGTCGGAAGGTGACTCTACAACTCCCCAACAGTGGTTACGAATCCCTGCCCCAGCATTATGCTATTTGGGTAGCAATCAAGGAGCACGATGAAGTCGCGGCTCAAAATGCAATGGAAGCTCTGATTAATAGTGTAAAGACAGATTTGGACAGAAGCATTGAACTCATTGAAACGCCGCCTGAAGGATAAGTCGCAACAAGATTGTTAGGTTTGGCCAGCATTCTCCTCACACTTTGCCGCCCTTACCGTACAGCGTCGCTTGCCAATCTTCACCTAAAGTTTCTTTGGCTTGCTCGCTAAGAATTGTTGATGGTGTGCGAAGGGTGTAATTTTAGCTAATATCCCTGAGTTTATGACTAGAAAGGAGACAACACCTGCCAAACTCATCTGATTGAGAGAAGTAAGCAACATTATCAATTACAGCGGTTTTCATCCAATTGGCGCACTTAACGCTGATATGAATATAGCTACGCAAGATAGTTCGCATAGATAGGCTGTAGCTCAATCAACCTGAAATCTGCTGTAGGTCAACCTGACTTCGCTCTTCAGCCTGAGAAATTAGGTCACTTAATTCGCCTCGTTTTCAAATAGGTCATTTGTGGAGAGTATAATGAAACGCTATATCGCATTAGTTCCTATTCTGCTCATTGTCACGCTTTTAGTAAGCGCGCTCCCGTCGTCAAGCCAGCTTGTTGCGGCTCCGGCGAAGCAAGCAACAGCGGCAAGCACTGCTGCTGCTCCCGGCTTCGATCCTGCCGTCTGTTTCCGGGCTGACAAGAGCAGTGACAAAGAAATCAGTATGGGCGCTAAGAAGGCACCTTTCAAGATCGGGATCAGCAACTCTTTCATCGGCAATTCATGGCGCACCCAGATGATCCAGATGGCAACGGCTTACGGTCAATCACCTGATGGAAAAGCGCTGATTTCGGAACTGATCATTGTTAGCTCCGGTCAGGACGTGGAAGCCCAGATAGCGGCTATGGACAATATGATTGCGAAAGGTGTGGACGCAATCATTTTGGACGCGGCAGCCCCGGATGCCTTTGGTGCGGTCATTAAACGTGCTGCCGATGCTGGCATCCCTGTCGTCTCCTTCGATAACGTCGTGACGGCTCCGGAGGCCATACTGGTCAATGAAGATCAGATTGAGTTCGGGGCGACGATGGCGAAAGATCTTGTTGCACGCCTTAATGGCAAGGGCAATATCGTGATGGTCAACGGTGTACCGGGTACAAGTGTTGATCAGGACCGACAGAAGGGTGCAAAAGATGTATTTAGCCAATCGCCCGACATCAAGATCGTCGCGCAACTCGAAGGTGACTGGGACAGCGGCAAAGCCCAGACAGTTATGGCTGATTTCCTCGCAACCAGCCCCAAAGTCGATGGTGTGTGGGTTCAGGGCGGTACACCGGGCGTGATTCAGGCCTTCAAGAATGCCAAACTCCCCCTAGTCCCAATGGCTGGCGAGGCCGAGAATGGCTTCCGCAAAGCATTGGCTGAGATGAAAGATCAGGGCTTGGTCGGTATCTCTGTGGGTCAGACACCCGGTATGGTTACGGTGGCGATGCGTGCCGCACTAGAACTGCTACAGGGCCGTAAGCTGCCGCGTATCATTGCTATGCCTCTACCGATTGCCAAGACTGAAACTATCAAAGAAAATGTCGATTACTTCCCCAGCGCACCCGATGATTTCTTCACGGCGATCAAGATTCCAGCCTGCGGTGTGGATCTATCCGCTGATGAAATTCTTGCGGTAAAGATACAACAGTAAATATATAGTAGCCAGACGAACGAATTCGTTCGTCTGGCTTTCGAATACTTTAGAAGGACTTCATGGATACTCCACCTTTGCTCGTGCAGGTTACGAACGTGACGAAACGCTTCGGCGGTACGGTGGCTTTAAACGAAGCTTCGTTTGCCTGTAGGCATGGCAGCATTCATGCGCTCGTTGGAGAAAATGGCGCAGGGAAAAGTACACTTGTCAAGATGCTGGCAGGTGTCGTTGTGCCGGACTCAGGTCAGATCGACATCAATGGACAACTCTCGACAATGCAATCCCCGGCAGATGCGGCACGGCTAGGGATTGTCCCAGTCTTTCAGGAATTGTCCCTCATGACGAGTCTGACCGTGGCAGAGAACGTTTTTATCTCAAATCCACCACATAACCGACTTGGTCTTGTCAACCAACGTAAGTTGCGTCAGCAGAGCGAAGCGCTTTTTGCCGATCTCGGTTTTTCCCATGTCGATCCTGATGCGCTCGTTTCTGAATTGCCGCTTGCCCAGCGCCAACTGGTTGAGATAGCCAAGGCGTTGTCTCGGCATCCCCAGATATTGATCATGGACGAAGGTACCTCTGCATTGGCGGTGCATGATGTCAGTCTTGTCTTTGCCGTGATGCGGCGAATGCGAGATGAAGGTCGATCCGTGATTTTTATCTCGCACCGTATGGACGAAGTGAAGGAGATCGCCGATCATCTGACGATATTCCGCGATGGGCGCAATCTAGGCTCATTCGTGACAGGCGAAGTAAACGAAGGTCAGATGGTCCAGCTTATGATCGGTCATAGTTTGGAAGAAGTTTTTCCACCTAAACCAGAAATAACAGCGCCACGACAGCCCCTCCTCGAAGTTATCAATCTGTCTTGGGATAATCGGCTGAATAATATCAATCTCAGTGTGGGTAAAGGTGAGATCGTTGGCTTGGGTGGGCTGGATGGTCAAGGACAGGGCGAACTACTCTTCGCGCTGTTTGGCTTGTTAAACGGCATCACTGGACAGATCTGTATTGAAGGTAAGCCACGGCACATCAATAGCCCATCGGTTGCCGCCAAGGCGGGAATTAATCTCGCGCTTATCCCCGAAGACCGCAAAACCGAGGGGCTTATTCTCAAGATGTCGGTGGGCAATAACGTGACGATGGCAACCATTGACGAGCTGTCACGCTTTGGTCTGATTGACGAGCGCCGGGAACTCACCACGATCCAGCGTGTCATCCAGCAGATGCAGGTCAAAGTGTCAACGCTCAAAGCTCCCGTAAATACCTTGAGTGGTGGCAACCAACAGAAAGTAGTTATCGGCAAATGGTTGTTGACTCAAGCCAAATTGTATTTGCTGCACGATCCATCGCGTGGGATTGATGTCGGCACCAAGCAGGAAATTTATCGCTTGATCCGGGAACTGGCGGATCAAGGCGCAGGCATTCTGTATTTCTCGACTGAATTAGCTGAGCTTGTTGGCATGTGTGATCGCGTTTTGATTTTCTATGAAGGCAAGGTCATCCGTGAATTGGTTGGGGCAGAGATTACTCAGCAGGCTATTGTTTCTGCTGGAATGGGACTGAACGCCACAGTGGTTGAGCCAATCGAAAAATAGTATTTATGTCCTTATAAAATCACAAAGGTGCCATTTATGACCGCAAATATTAGTGTTGAGGCAGCTCTACGACTACGATTCCGGCGTCTTGTCAATCGAAATTTTCGAGTGGGCCTTGCCTTCATCGCAATGTTCATTCTTCTGACGATAAATGCGGCGCTGAATCCCCGGTTTTTTACCGCCCCCGTCCTTACCTCGACCTCCAATCAGGCGATGACGTTAATCTTTGCTGGCATGGCCCAGACATCGGTGGTAGTCACGGGTGGTATTGACCTCTCAGTTGGACCGATCATCAGCCTAACAAATTCGCTGGCATCAACGCTTTTCCCGCGGAATGTGCCCGGTGGCATTGGCGCGATCATTGTTGTGTTGCTAGCAGGGGCACTATGCGGGCTGGTGAATGGCTTAATCGTCGTTTATGGGCGATTGCAACCGATCATTGTCACACTGGCCACTGCTTCAATCTTTGGTGGTATCGCGCTCTATCTGAGACCCACCCCCGGAGGATTCGTGCCAGACTGGTACAACGCAGTGCTAACACAACGTATTTTTGGACTGATCCCTGCCTCACTCGTATTTCTGCTCCTAGTCATCTTGGTGGTTTGGACACCATTTCGCCGCTCTCGACTCGGAATGTGGGTTTACGCGACGGGCAGCAACGAAGCAGCAACTTATATGAGCGGCATTAACGTCAATCGCGCCAAGTTGGCGGCCTACATGATGGGCGGGCTTCTGGCGGCGATTGCTGGCCTATTCATCACAGCGCAAACGCAATCTGGCAATGCCAGCACAGGTGCTGTATTCACCCTACAATCTATCGCTGTAGTTGTCCTTGGCGGAACGTCCCTGTTCGGCGGCTCTGGTGGTGTTTCAGGAACGATTGCCGGCGGATTTACGCTCAGGCTCATCAGCGGCATTCTGTTTTTTGCCAACGTAAACCCGCTGCAACAGCCACTATGGGAGGGGGCCGTTATGTTGATAGCAGTCGTTGCGGGCGCAAGTCGCATTTTCACAGTTAAAAATCGCCTCGACATTTTACGGTGAGTGTCATGACAACCATTGCAAAATCTGCTTCCTCGGCGCGTAGCTGGTTCGCCAACATGGATAGCCAGAACCGGAGCGCGGTCATCGCCTACCTGCTCATCGCGGTGCTCATCATCTTGGGATCCATCTTCGTGACCCCCAATTTCATGACACCCACGTTTCTGCTGCAACAACTGCGCCAAGCCTCGTTTTTGGGCATCATTGCCGCGGGTCAGATGGTGGTCATTCTGGTTGGCAATATTGACCTGTCCGTCAGTTGGACTCTTAACCTTGCGGCAGTCGTGGCAACGGCGATTGCTGCGGGGCGGAACGATTTGCTAATCCCCGGCATCCTAGCAGGGCTTGCTATTGGGGCAATTGTCGGCCTCATCAACGGAATCGGTGTGGCTTATCTGCGTATTCCTTCAATGGTACTTACCCTTGGTACGAATACCGTTTTGAAAGGAATTATGGTGTTTTACACGGGATCCGCGCCGCAGTTCCAAAAGACACCTGATTTTCTCAGTTATGTGGCGACTGAAATAATTGGTGGCGTAATCCCGATTACCGTACTGGTTTGGGCTGTCGTGTCTATCATAAGTATTTTTGTTCTTCACCGCAGCACATTGGGTCGAAAAATCTATGCGGTTGGCAACAATGAGGTCGCCGCGTATCTATCCGGCATTCGCACACCGCGCGTCCTCGTTGGCGCATTTGTCCTGAGCGGCGTTCTTAATGCGCTTGCCGGATTGTTGATTGCAGGGAATGCGGGCCGAAGCTTCAATGAGATGGGCGAACCGTTTCTGCTTCCGTCCATCGCTGCCGTCGTTATTGGGGGCACTTCTATCCTAGGTGGCTCGGGAAAGTATATTGGAACCATCGCCGGGGTAATCATTATTCGCCTCCTCGACAGTGGCTTGAGCGTGATGCAGGTTTCACCCGCCGCCCGAAGTATCATCTTTGGGCTGGTCATTCTGACGATGCTCTTCCTGTATGGCAGGGGTGAAAAGGCGAGAAAGTGACTTCATATTCTTCACTTGACTTCTGGCCATTGTGCTGACCGCTTCGGTCATCCAGAAGTGAAATTGGGGTGCAGAACTCCTTGAGCAGACTCATGAACTGACATGCAACGAACCGGACGCTGTAAAATAGCGCTGTGGGGGCAGATAACGTATCTGCCCGAGTTTTTCCGTTAAGCAGCCCAACGATAGTCGCCCTGCAAGCCACCCAGAACGGGTAGGCTAATCACCTCGGCATGTGCGTTGAGGGTTACTGACATGTTCAAAGACTGCCCACGCAAACGCCATAAATTTACTTGTCTGCTGCTATAATAGACTCGACTTGGAACGACTATCACTATCCACAGCGGGGGCGGCATGACGGCAAACAACGATGTGTTCATCAACTATCGGCGCACAGCGAGCGCCTATGTTGCGCTGGCAATCTATCAGGAATTGCGGGCGCACAGCATCGACAGCTTTTACGACATTGAAGGCATCGACTCTGGGCAGTTCGGCAATATTATTCTCAGCCAGATCGCGGCGCGTCCCTACTTCATGCCGATCCTCACGCCCGGTACGCTCGAACGCTGCAAGGAACCCGGCGATTGGGTGCTGCGCGAGATGGAACACGCCATGCAGTTGGGGCGTGTGTTTGTGCCAGTCCATACCCCAGAATTCAACTTCAAGGATATTGATACCTATCTGCCGCCTGTGCTGGCTACACACCTCAAAAGCTACAACATGATGGAGATCCCGCAGCGCTTTTTTAAGTATGCAATACAAGACGTTCGTGAACGTTTTTTAAAGCCAATTACGCTTCAAACCACAGCCCCATCTACCGCTGATGCAGCGATTGTCGCGCAAAAGCAGGACGCACTAGCTGCTAAGCCACTAGTTACCGAAAAGCAGCTTACCGCACAAGAATATTTCGTGCGTGGACTGTCTAAGAAAGAAAACGAAGATTGGGATGGCGCGATTGCTGATTACACCGAAGCCATTCGCCTCGACCCGCGAAATGCTGAAACTTATGCCCGTCGGGCTGGCGCACGTTATGGAAAAGGTGATCTAGACGGCACAATTAGCGATTGCACCGAAGCGATCCGCCTTGACCCCCATAATGCTAATGCCTACCACAACTGTGCCTTAGCGCGTGAGGCCAAAGGTGATCTAGACGGCACAATTAGCGATTGCACCGAAGCGATCCGCCTCAATCCGCAAAATGCCTATTCTTACGACTGCCGAGGCGATGCGCGTAAAGCCAAAGGGGATCTAGACGGTGCGATAGCTGATTATACGGAGGCGATCCGTCTCGATCCGCAATACGCTATTGCTTATAATGACCGAGGCGATGCGCGTGAAGCCAAAGGCGATCTAGACGGTGCGATAGCTGATTATACGGAGGCGATCCGTCTCAATTCGCAATACGTCAGTGCCTATATCCACCGAGGCAATGTCCATCATGCTAAAAAGGATTACAAGCGGACAGCAGCAGATTACCGTAAGGTGCTTGAGCTAGATCCCAACAATTCACAAGCTCAAGTAATGCGCGGCTATATCAAACGGTGGGGCAACTAAGGCCAGCGTGGTGTAAACGCCATGCAATCGTCAGGAAGCGGAGTCGCGTATCCATGTATAATGAAGCTGATAAGCTTTGTTTGGAGACTTCATGGACGACGCGAATCACCACAATATGCCTGATCTGCCTGACAATGATGCAGGCTACCCTTCGGACGACGATCTCGATCAGCCAGAGCATCGCCCCGGCGTAAGTCATGCTGAGTTTACGCAGATCGCATCCAACCAGCGCCCGCCGCGCAAATATGCTATCCCCGATGCAGATCCACTCGATCTCACGGTTGGATCGCTGCCCACGCGCTATGAGCCGCCTATCGTGTCTGCGTCCATAGCTCGCGCCAATGTACCTATCTCGCCTTCGCGGGCGATCCCAGTGCCACAATCGCCTATCAGACCGCCCACACCGACCTATTTCCCGCCACCGCCACCCCCTCGCAGAACCGGGATCTTGGCGCGTCCGATCTGGCTGCTGATGGGGGCTGTCATGGTGCTGGCGAGTTGTATCGCGGCTTTTGGCGGCGGGACTCTGATCGTGCTGCATTTTGGCGGCGGCGGATCTAGTACCAGTACGCCCACACAAGCTAATGTCGCTGATGTGGCGAGTACATCCGCCCCTACGCCAACCGTCGGGCTGGCGATTCAACCGTGGGATGGCACGCATCGCCTAACGATCTTGCTGATGGGCATTGACAAGCGCCCCAACGAAAAAGGGACTGCGTTTCGCACCGATTCGATGATGATCGTCAGCCTTGATCCGGCAACCAAAACCGTCGGAATTCTGAGTGTGCCGCGTGACCTGTTCGTCGATATTCCGACGGATACAGTGGTCAGAAATTCGTATGGCTTGCAGCGGGTCAACGCCGCCTATGTCATTGGTGAACTGGCGCGTCCGGGCTACGGGCCACAACTGGCGATGCAAACCGTCCAGTACAATCTAGGGATACGGATCAATAACTACGTGGTCTACGAATTTGGCACGGTCATCAATGGCATTGATACCGTTGGCGGCATCGATATTAACGTGCCTTACGCGATCTACGATCCCAGCTACCCCGATATGTACTACGGCTACGATCCACTCAGGATTCCGGCAGGGCCAGTCCACATGGACGGGGCATTGGCCCTCAAATATGCACGGACTCGCCACCAAACCAGCGACTTTGACCGCGCCAAACGTCAGCAGCAGGTCTTACTCGCCGTGCGCGATAAAGTCCTGAACGCCAATATGGTCGGTGATCTGGTCAAGCAAGCGCCCGACATCTGGAGCAAACTCAGCACGACCACCCACAGCGATCTGACCTTCGATCAGTTAGTGCGGTTGGCGTTGTACTTCAAGGATATTCCCCAAGCCAACGTCCATCAGGGTGTAATCGATACGAACTATGTCACGGGGCAGAACTATCAGGGCGCGGCGATCCTTGTCCCGGAACGCAGTAAAATTGGGCCGCTATTGCAGCAGGTGTTTGGCAATAATTACAATTCGTAGTGGGTGAGAATGCGCTAAAATCTGATATGAATGCGAGACAGTCCGTTAATATTTTGCGTCTGCCCATTCATATCTGTTTACTCATCGGAATAATTCATGTCAGCACTTTCAGAGATTATTCAACGCCTTGATGCCTATTATCGCGAGACCTCGTCACCCTATTTTGTGCCGGGATTGTGGGTCGATGGCGAGACTACCGCCCCAATCGAAGTTAATCCGTTTGCCTTTTATAGCCAACGCCTATCCGAAATCTATGCTTCGGAACCACAAGCACTCGTACAGGGCAACGGCGGCGGTGATTGGTCACGCCATGCCATCATTTATAACCTGTTTCCTCGCTTAACCGCGGCCTTCGATCACAACAACGATGGCAGCCTCGCGCCTAACGCCGATGGTTGGCGTGAGACAGGAACGCTGCTCAAGTGTATTGCGCTGCTACCGTATATTCGTTCGATGGGCTTTAATACAGTTCACCTGCTACCGATTACAACGATTGGGCAAGACGGCAAAAAAGGGACGTTGGGATCGCCCTACGCCATCCGTAACCCATATCAGATGGACAACAATCTGATCGAACCTGTGCTTGAACTCAACATTGATCATCTATTCGCGGGCTTTGTCGAGGCGGCGCATCGACTCGGGTTGCGGGTGGTTCTCGAATTTGTCCTGCGTACCGGGGCCAGAGATAGCGATTGGATTCATGACCACCCCGACTGGTTCTACTGGATTCGCGCCGATACTCCTGACCGCATTGGGCGTGGCACAGGGCGCTTAAATGTCTATGGCAATCCGATCTTTTCCTCGGATACGCTCGGTCTGATCAAGTCAAAAGTTGGCAACGGTGACTTCCATAACCTACCGACCCCTTCCACCATGTATCGCGCCCTATTCACGGTACCGCCTCGCCCCGATCAGGTATTTATGGAAAACGGGCGCTATTTCGGTACGCTGGATGATGGAACAAAGGTGCGTATCCCCGGCGCATTTACCGATTGGCCTCCCGACGATAACCAGCCACCTTGGACAGATGTCACGTACCTACGGATGTTCAACCATCCCGACTTTAACTATATGGCCTACAACACGATCCGTATGTACGATAACAAACTTGCCACGCCGGAAAATTGTAATTGGCCGTTGTGGGATGCTATCGCCGGCGTGATTCCGCATTACCAGCATGGTTTTGGCATTGATGGGGTAATGATCGATATGGGTCATGCCCTGCCGCGTACCCTCAAGCAGCGCATCGTGGGAACCGCCCGCGAGATCAACTCGGACTTCGCCTTCTGGGACGAAAACTTCTCTATCACACAGTTCAGCAAGGATGAAGGCTATAACGCGGTTATGGGTTGGATGGTGCTCAATGCTCATGAGGCCGATAACCTGCGTCACTTGATTCACGAAATGAGGCATAGTCACTTGCCGATCTCGTTCTTTGCTGCGCCGGAGAATCACAACACGCCGCGCACGGCATCACGCCCCGGCGGATTGACCTACGCGCATTACATTCTGGCGCTGACCATTACTTTGCCTGCCATGCCCTTTATCCTCAGCGGCTTTGAACTTGGCGAAACGCAACCAATCAATACAGGCTTGGGGTTTAACAACGAGCAGTTGGCGCACTATCCCGCCGACAAACTGCCCCTGTTCAGCGAACGTGCCTTTGACTGGAGCCGCCCTCGCAATATGGTTACCTCGGTGCGCTATGCCCTGTCGCTGCGCCACAAATATGAAGCGGTATTTAACAACACTTCATCCGACTCGTTTGTCATGGGCTATTCCGATAACCCGCGTATTCTCGTTTTTTCGCGCTGCTACGACGATCAATGGATCAGCATCATCGCCAACACGGATCAGCATCATGAGCAGCGCGGGCGAGTGGCACTCAAAGGACGGATGCTGCATGTTTCCGGGCTGTGGGGGACTTCCGACGATGGCATGGACATCTACGAAGAAAAGACGGCGAATGTCTCACTTGTGCCGGGTTATGTGCTCATTGTCGATGGTCAGGGCGTGTTGAATGTGTGATGCTCACTCACGCACCCGATAATCGTCCATGAATCGAAGGTGAATAGCGTTTGCCCTCAACCCGCTAAATTGGGTAATGTTGGCGGCTATCGTCAGGGTTTTGCCGAGAGACATATCTATGGAAGTGTTGGCACAGACCGATAACCCGGTTTTCTGGCAGGAGATCAGCCATCAGCAGCGGAGTATGCCGCGTCACTTGCGGCGCTGGTGGGCAGTAGGCTTCGTCGTTCTCGTACTGATGATCGTGGGTGTAGCGTTAACGTTGGGCACCTATGACTTCCCCACCCGGGAATTGGCGATCTACATGATCTGGCTAGTTCATGCGGTAACGGTGGTACGGGCGCTGGTAGCAGGCTCGAATGCTATCAGCCGTGAGCATGTCGGGCAAACGTGGGATGCGTTGATCCTGACCGGGGTGAGTGCTCGACAAATCCTCTTTGGCAAGTGGCGAGCAGCCCTGCGACAAGCTGCCCCTTGGATAGTCGCATTAGGCACGATCCGTTTGGCAATGCTGCCTATTTTTATGATCGCGCTGACGGTACGCTTCGCTTGGGCTATTTTTATAACGAACTCATCCAATTACAGCGCGGCAAGTTCATCCGGTATTCCATATTACGTTCCCGATCCTGTCTTTGAATTTACGTGGGTTCCTTGGGCAGCGGTACTCGCGGTTGTCGCCAGTGTTGTCTTAAGCATTCTAGAAGGGTTAGCCTGCACCGCATTGGGGCTTGCCGCCAGCGCCATTGCACGACGCGGCATAATTTCTACGGTGACAGCCTTCACGATTCGGTTTATCCCTGTCGCGCTGTTTGCTGTTTTTACGCGACAGGAACTTGGCACCGAAGCGACCTATGCCTATTCTGTGCTGCGCTTTGCGCCATTCTCTTTGGCGGACGCTGGCACCGCATCAATATCCCGATTGGCAGTCCCCTACATGCCGTGGTCGTATTCGGAAGGTTTCTCCACACATATTGATGCGCTGTCGGGGCTGGCATTGGCAACGGCACTCTTGATTGTGTTGTTGACGATTTCGCTGTTAGGGGCTTGGGCTGCGATCCGCATGACCGGGGCGCTGCCCCATCCAAAACTGGATCAAGACACAGCGCAACCCGCCCATTTTTCCAGCCATGGTGGATCGTTACCTAACCAGCAATCCTAGCGTTCGGCTATTCGTCTTCGTCCCGATTGAAATTGCTGCGTGAGAATAGGGTCAGGCTAACTAGACCTACCCCAGCGAAACCCATCGCGATCAAAATAAAATCGTACACATCTGGGTGATTAGCAGGTGCAACGTTAGTTCCTTGTGCATACACAGGAGTCACCAAAACCAGCAGAACGAGCAGGCAGACGGTCAGCAGAAAGGTTCTATATTGCTTCATGGCTCACTTCCAACAAGATGAAGAGAGAATTCAGAATCAATGATGATCAACCGTTAATTTTGGCGCGACAACAATAACCTAGCCCAAAATAGTTGCGTAAAAGAACCTTGCGCGCCTCTCCGCGGAGAGGCGCGCAAGAGTAGTAGATTAGCAAACTATTGATTGTAGACCCGTCGTCCATTCCGATTGATCAATTGTTTGTCACTGGAACTCAGGTCGCCAGATTCGATTTCGGCAAGCACCTGTCCCATAACAGACGGGCTAGTCGGCTTGACCATGAAAACATTGCCGCCCGCCTTGATGGCTTCACGGATAACGTCGGCATCATCATCCATCGAGACCATAACCACCATACTGGTCGGATGATGTTCTCTGACATACGAAATAAGGTCAGTGCCATGTCCGTCGGGCAAGTGGTAATCGACCAGATAAAGCGTGATCTTGTCGCTCACGAAAGTCATTCCAACAGTCACAGAATCGGCGGTATGGACTTCATAGCCATTCTCGCCCAGAATGAGTTCCCAAATGGCAAGGTTGGCGTGGTCATCGTCGATGATTAGTGCGCATTTGCGACTTATATCCATAAAAATGGGCGCAGGAGACTGTCGTCTTATGCAGTTTAGCTATTAAGTACGGTAATGAATGGGGTGTTGATTACCGCAATAATAAATCAAAGAGCATTAGACAATAGAAAGATACGCCGTCCTGCCTTTCTGATAGACGCTTGTAAGGCGCTCGGCGGTTTCGGGTGCTATTCTTGCTAGTAGAGATGGTGATGTCAGAAGGAGCATAGCCTCAGCATTACCTTTCGACCCGCGCACTTTACCAACTTCAAGTTCGGCGGCTGTGGCAGGAAGTCTGCCACATAAGATTTGAAACGCTGTAAAGACTTTCAAATAGGCTCGGATCGAGCCTTTGGACGTTAACGTAGACAAGCGCGTCATGCGTAGTCCGAGAAACTATTGCTTAAAAGCAGGGACTTCCAAGAAGCTATCTGCCTTAGCTGACAGAGCGATCACAAGGTTTGGGCTAACCTATTACCAGAATCAAACAATATGTGAATTGTAGTCCGTCCCATGCAGCACGTCAACTAACGGTTGTGAACACCGCCAAATCGTGCAAACCTTGATCTGCAAACGATGAGTGTTCTGTAAATCTACCTGACTCGACGGGCGACATCCCGCAGTGCCGCAACCCCTGCCGCGATTCCGCCCTCGGCATGAAAAACAGAACTCCCCGCGATCAACACATTACCACCCTGCCGCATGGCCTGCTCAATCGTACTGACATCTACGCCGCCGTCAATGCCGATCTCCAGCGGGTGATCCAATTCCTTCGCCACTGCCGCAATCTGCGCGATCTTGGGCAGCATGTCGGTAAGGAACTTTTGCCCGCCGAAGCCGGGATGCACTGTCATTACCAGAACGCGATCTACCTTGCCAATAAAATCGCGGATCTTCTCGAAAGGTGTTTCGGGATTAATCGCTATGCCGGGGCGTACTCGCAGCGCTTTTATCTGGCGGATAGTTTCGTCGAGGCGCGGACAGGTCTCAATGTGGACATTGATCATGGTTGCCCCAGCTTTAGCCGTCACATCGAGGTACTTTTCTGGGTTTTCGATCATTAGGTGAACATCTAGCGGCAGGTTAGTCACCCGGCGAACTGCCGCCACCACCATTGGCCCGAACGAGATATTTGGTACAAAATGGCCGTCCATTACATCCAGATGCAGCAGATCGGCTCCGGCGGCTTCGGCCTCACGGACTTGTTCGCCTAACTGCGTAAAATCCGCTGCAAGGATCGAGGGGGCAAGTTTATAACTTGGTTGCACGAAAATAACTCCTGTAGTGTGAATTTAGTGCTTGTCGCGACGGGCGCGAACTCGGATAGCGCTGTCCGGTTGTTTGCGAACCCACTTTAAATATTGTGCAATCTCTGGCTGCTGTTGCAACGCCTCAATGGTGTGTAATTCCTTCGCCAAGGTGTGATTGCTGAAAAAGCTGTGCAGCGTTTTGTGGCAGGCGAAACACAGTTCGACCATGACTCGCCCGCCCTCCGATTTTGGCACAAGGTGATGTTTGTTCACGCGGCGCACTTCACGTTCACAGAGCGCACAGCGGCGTGTTTTCGTTGTGTCCATTGCTTATCTTGAGACTGATCATACGATAGGATCGTGCTTTGTGCTGCCTTTTTTCAGGACGGCGGACTTCAACTGTCCACAGCCCGCCTGA
>JBDTVG010000201.1:0-3770 GCA_040007395.1 Chloroflexota bacterium | reverse complement strand
TGACACTGTAGGCAACTCCGTCTTCACCATCACGAATATCGGTGGGCCAATGGTCGGCAACGCGACATGGAGCCTCTATCAAAACGGTGTTTTTCTGACCAGTGGTACTTTTACCCTGGCCCCCGGTGCATCGCAACAGCTTACCATCAACGGCCTTTTTGGTCTCATAAAGGTAACGACTACGGGGGGTGGTGCGTCAGATCTCAGTGCGACGGCGACTTGCATACCGCCCACAGCAACTGCGACTCCGACACCTTCCTCTACCCCTCGCCCGCCCTTGTTGACTATAGCTGGTACTTGTGACACTGTAGGCAACTCCGTCTTCACCATCACGAATATCGGTGGGCCAATGGTCAGCAACGCAACATGGAGCCTCTATCAAGATGGTGTTTTTCTGACCAGTGGTACTTTTAGTCTGACGACTACGAGTCCCGGTAATTCGCAACAGCTTACCATCAACGGCCTCTTTGGTCTCATAAAGGTGACGACTACGGGCGGGGGATCGCCAGATCTCAGTGCGACGGTGACCTGCTTAAAGCCCACTGCAACGCCGAGCCGGACGTATACACCATCGGCGACGTTCACCCCATCTAATACGCCCAAGCCAAGCAGCACGTCAACACGTACCAACACGGCGACGGCAACGTTTACGCCCACCAATACAGCGACACCTACCAACACAGCGACACCTACCAGTACAGCGACATCCACCAATACGGCGACGGCAACGTTTACGCCCACCAACACGGCGACACCACCTGACACTGCAACATCCACTAATACCGCAACACCACCTGACACCGCAACACCTACCAGTACAGCAACACCCACCAACACCGCGGCACCAATCGACACAGTAGTACCTACCCACACCCCGACGGTAACGCTTACCCCTATTTCCACGCCTGTCGTTACCGGGCCAAAGGATTACGTGGGCGTTTACCGTCCTTCCACCAGCACCTTTTACCTGCGTAACTCAAACACGACAGGCAGCGCAGATATTATCACGGCTTTCGGTACGCCAACCGATCTACCGATCACCGGCGATTGGAACGGTGATGGCATGGACACCGTTGGCATTTATCGGTCTAGCACAGGGCAGTTTTTCCTCAGGGATTCCAACGCCGCTGGCGCACCCACCGTGTACAGTTTTGTCCTTGGCGCACCGGGCGACCTTCCCATAGCGGGCGATTGGAATGGCGCTGGCAGGGATGGAGTCGGTGTATTCCGCCCCTCGAATGGGCTGATATATCTTAAGAATGGGCTAACGACAGGCTTTGCCGATTTCCAGATGGTCATGGGGATACCAGGTGATGTGCCTGTGGCAGGCGACTGGAATAACGATGGCAAAGACAGTCCCGGTGTCTATCGACCATCGCTGACCAAGTTCTTCTTGAGTGACCAGGTGTGCAATTGCAGCGTCTTTGCTGACTATAGCGCCGTACTAGGCGTAGCGGGTGACAGTCCATTTGCAGGCGATTGGAACGGCGATGGCAGCGCCGGAATTGGCGTGTTCCGCCCTTCGAATGGCCTCATCTATCTCAAGAACACGCCCACGACTGGCTTTGCAGATATTCAGATTGTGTTCGGCATTGCCAATGACAAACCCGTCGCGGGCCATTGGATCGCTAGTCCGCCTATTCCTCCGAAACTCGCGCCGACGTTCGTGCCGTAATCTATATAGTTGTCCAACCCACAAATCAGAACGGCCCTTTCGGGCCGTTTTTGCTGCAAAACTCTTATCGGATAAGAGGTGATTTCGTTGATAGACTACACAAGACAAAAAGAGCATGATAGCCAATTTATTGGTACACTTGTTCTACTTAATATGTTTCTCACGGTGTAGGGGTGACTAATGAATTGGCTAGGGATTTTAATTTTAGGGATTGTGGTGCTCGGTCTATGGCTCACTTTACATCCTCATGGTCGGCGTTTATATCGACATCACTATGGGCGTGCTCGTCGGTACACCTCTGAGCGCTATAGTCGCTATCGTCGTCGGTATTAACGGGCTGTTGAGCAAGTTCCATAGCTGCGGACGATACCCCTGCCAGAAACTACAACGGCCCCAAAGGGCCGTTTTTGCTGTCAGACAACGGGTTTTCCAGCCAAGCGCAGGCGCAGGTGGACTATAGAGGCGGGCGGCTCTACTTATGAGCTATTTTGAACTAATGTCCCATATTTTGAAGTCGGCAAATTGAACTGTCAAATTACCAAGCCCACCCAAGTACAATCCTCCTCCTTGTTCAATCCTAGAATCATGGGCTGTCGTATAGAGCTGCCCATTAACAAATACTCTGATGTTTTTTTCTTGTGCTTCTACTCTTAAGGCAACCCAACCCCCATTGGGATCTTGTATTGTTCCTCCACCCGAATTTCCTTCTAATGGCTGCCAGGAGCCGCCCTTCTCCTGATAATTCAGATACAGGCTAGGCAGCGATGCCGGATCATAGGCGACGACATACTCAGTCCAATCCCCATTGATAACGGTTTGGTTCCTAAGACCTAAATCTACGATGTGATATTGTATTTGATAGTCAGCACTGATTACTCTAAAACGAAATTCAATAGTTCCGTTCAGGAAGTTAGGCGGCCCAAACGAGGCGTTCATACTACCGTCGCTTGTTTTTACCTCAAGGACTTTATTCCCCGTACCATCAGCAATCACTGTCCAATTACCCGCATAAAAACTGAACCCATGTGCAGACCCATCCTCAAAATTCTCACTAAAGAGCAACTTTCCTGTAGGAGTAGGCAATGTAGTAACGGCGACTCCCGCCGTTACTGTGTATGGCGCGGTTGCAACCAGAATAGAGGTGGCAATCGGAGTTTGTGAAGGACGCGGCGTGTAGGTAACTATCGCTGTATCAGAAAAGGTTGCCGTAGCAGCGATGGTCGGGGTATTCGATACAGTCGGGGCTAATGTTGGAGTAGAACTTGATGTAGATGCGGGATTAGTCAAAGTATTTGTTGCGATAAATGGAAGCGCTATAGGTGCAGAAGTATTGGCAACCGCGATTTGCGGCGGAGTAATTGTTGCTGTTGGCTGTCTCAGTGCTACCGACAAAATAGGAATAGCAGCATAAAAGCATAAACCCAGAACCGCTGCAATAATTCGTTGCCCTGTGGTGAATTTGCGACTATTGACATCATTTTCACCGTAGAATTCGATAATGCCGATTTTTTTTGGCAGTTCGCCAAAAAATGATGCAATAATGAAGATACTGCCCACAATGACTAAAATAAGAATGGCATCAGTTCCCACGATGATACTCCTCGTGACAATCTTTTTGGTTATTTTTGTGTTGTCGCCTGTCTCGCAGCGGGCAATAAGAGCCTAGATGGTAATGGAGATGGCATTCCTTGTAACAGCAAGTGCGCTAAGTGAGAAGCGGCGATAGATAGTAACAGCACGATGTGTTGGCGGATTACCCTGCAAGTTTTGCAAGCACAATAAATAGCACATCTACGCCGACAAACAAGGTGGCAGCTTGTACTAGCCTTGCCTTGAAGCGTGTAGGTTTTGAGCTTTTCTCAAGCACGACGGTAAAACTGCCTAGCAGCCAGTTATAATAATCGTCTATATCTTTTTTATCCCGCAAGACGCTCTGTGCTGCATCCCATGTGGGATCTAAAGGGTAGGTGGCAAATGTCTTAGGGGAAAGCGCCGCAAAGGAGCATAAGAAGGCCGCAGCATATACTACTAAAGCAATAATTAAACTAGTCACCCGACAGTAGGAGGGAAAGGGCTTGCAGGGCAGGAAAATGCC
>JBDTVG010000200.1:0-3740 GCA_040007395.1 Chloroflexota bacterium | reverse complement strand
TACTACCTCGGAGTATTTCTACTCACTTATTAATGAGCGACCTCGTGTCGCACAACGGCATATTTATCATTGCACTACTAACCACTTTGTCTGCGGAAGGGTTAATCCCTGCCATTCTGTATATCGTAGTCGCGATTATCCTCATTGCTGTCAGCTTTACTACAACAGTACGGGCAAACGCATCGCGAATTATCCAGACGCGGCTGGCGGTCTTTTTGCCGATTGTGTGGTTCATTATCTCGTGTACCATTTATTATCAGGGGTCAATGGCGATCCCGCGCCCGCTAATGTGGTCGGGCGTGCAAACGTGGCACGCTACGATTTTTGTGTGGCTGTGTGTCTATTGGCTGATTAGCTATGTGCTGCGTATCTTTGAGTTCGATGCGCCACGTCAATTCGCATGGGCAACCCTGACCTCGATTACACTGCTAGTCTGGGGGCTATCGATCTTCATGCCCTTTTTGATCAAGCCGCCTTTTCCTGATTTTTTCCAGCATTTTGCATCTGATGCTGCCGCACAAGATGTCCTCGTCACTTACATGTCGCAAATGAACTCTGATGCATTGGGGCATTATGTGCCTTACACCCGCGATTTTCCCTATAGCTGGATCGGCAATACGACGATCCAGCGTCCGACCTACTTTGTCGTCTCATCGCAAATCTGCCAGACCCTCGACATTTTTTCGTCGGGGTATATCTCTGGGCAACGTGAATGTGGCACGCGCTACGGGTTTGCCGCGCTCGTCAATTGGTTGTTCAACGGGATCATGGCGGTGGTTTCGACCTTGATCCTCTATGAATTGGTTCGCGCTTATTCTGGGAACTCTTATCTAGCGTGGATTGCCGGGGCGCTGCTAGCGCTTTCGCCCTATACACTGTGGTATATCTCTATTCCGTCTACCGACTATTCCGAAATCCTAATCGCGATGGCGAGTCTGTGGATGATCCATCGCTTGTTTGCTCAGCGTAACAAGCCCGTCGGAAGAATCATTGCGTATGGGCTAATGTTTGGCGCACTGCTGCTGCTCAAGCTCAATATGCTGTATCTCGTCTTTGGGCTAGCGCTGGTCATCCTGACCCACCAGAAACCCCGCCTGATCTTGACCTTTTTGATCTTGCCGATGGTCGTTTGGATACTCTATACCAAACTCATTCCGCTAACAGGTATTCCTTACCGGGTCATTGAGTTTCAATTCGGCAACGATTCCGTCGGCTGGGTCTACCTAAAATTTATCCACTACACGCCATTTCAGATGCTCTATGTCATCGCCAAATGGGTCGGCTATACCGCCTTGCAAACAGTGATGAACTTTGGCGTGCTGCTGATCGTAGGCATTTATGTCATGATCACGGATCGGCGTTATCCGCGCTACCTGTTTTTGTTATTTGGGTTAATGTTTCTGTGTTCGGTATTTTTTGAGTTTATCGCTCGTATCTCGTATCCCAGCCATGTCATCGGCCTTGCACCTTTTATCTTTGGGGCGGTGGCACTTGGCGTTGAGTCGCTGCAAACGGCAATCCGCCAGCGCTTTACCCGAAATTTGCGGTTGGCATCAGCCTTAGCCTTGCTAGTTTTGGCGCTGGTGATCGGACATAACCTGCTTTTGTGGACAGCTTGGGACATTCGAGATCGTATGAATATCGTTGTGTTTCAGGATTTTCCCAAAGAGATCATCTTACAGCCAGACGGGTCAAAATCATGAGGCAGTGCTGGATGATGATTGTGACAAAGTATCTCATCTGAACTCATCGGGAAGAGTAACCTGATATGCGATATACGTTTCCCAAATATTTGCTGCCGATTGTCTGTGCATTCCTGACACTGACAATTTCCATTCAAATCACCAAGTTGCAGGGAATCAACGACTTGAGGGTCGAGCAGCATTGGGATTGGTATCTTAGCTATGCGTTGAATATGGCGCAGGGGCAGGGCTATAGCGACTGCGCTCACCCAATGGATCAACTCGGCTTTGAGTGTACAGCACCCGCCGTGCCAAGCGCTTACCGTTTACCGGGCTATCCTGTCTATCTGCTGCTCAATCTCACGCTTTTTGGCGATCAAACGCCGATTGCACCGATTCGCCTGTTGCAATCGGTACTGATCGCATTGATCGTGTTTATGACGACTATGCTGGCAACTCGCTTGCTAGGAACCTATGTTGCGCCCTTTGTAGGCGCTCTTATGCTTGTAAATGTGCCGATGTATACATATGCCTATTTGCTCTTTACCGAAACATTGTTTACTTTCTTGCTGTTCATGCTCGTCCTTGTCCTAATCTATGCACGTCGGGCGCGATCTTACTTCGTCGCAGGAATATTGCTGGGGTTGCTGCTGTTGACACGCGGAACCTTGATCACGACTCTGCCATTTCTGGTGCTGTTGATTCCCCGGCGGCGCTGGTTGGTACTAGCCTTAGGCGTGCTGATTATCTTGTCGCCTTGGGTCACTTACAATACCGTTCGCTTGGGTCGGTTTATTCCTTTCTCGACAGGCAGCGGCGATGTCTTGTGGGGAGCCAATAATCCGGTGTCGTTCGGCATCGATCCGGCGGGCGCACCTACAGGTCTCTGGATCGAGCCTGCCAAGCTAGCAAATTGGGGAAATCTGCAACCTCTGGACGAATTCAAGCGCGATCAAGCTGCCACTCGGCAGGCGCTTGCCTTTCTCCGCACAGTGTCGATCCCGCGTCTAGTGTGGGCCGAAGTCGTCAAGGTCGCCAATCTATATGGCTGGTCAGAGGTTTGGTACAACACGTTAAACACGATGTTGTTCTTGGTATTGTCCGTATTGTTGGCTATCTCAGCCGTTGTCATGCCACGTAGGCGGCGGGGCGTACAAACGCTGCTGCGGCAGCGCCCGATTCAAATTCTGCTGGCGCTTTGGGTTGGGGCAATTTTCAATCCGCTGATTTTTTTCGGGTTTATACGCTTCTCTACGCCGCTAATCCCATTTGTCGCGATTTTGAACGCAGCGCTAGGCTATGTGCTAGTGGTGAGATCAGATAGGATTTAGATAAGAGCATGGGGGTGTGGCTCCAGTTTGGGATAAAGCCGTGAGAGTTTGGCGCGAGCGTCGATGGGGGTGAACCGCCAGTCAAGGGTGGCCTGAGCGGCATTGCGTTCGGTTGGAGGGCGGCGACACGCTGTCGAAGGGCATCGAGACTGTGCAACCCGACGGTGCAGACAGGTTCACTCGAAAACGCCAATTTCAAACTCGGTCATGTTGAGCCACGAGCCGTGTTTGGGCGTGTAATGCCGCTCGAAGCGATGGGTCAGCCGGCAAGCCTCGGCGGGCGGAAAGACCAGATACAAGTTCGCCAAGTGATGGGTATTGAGATTTTCTTGGCATCGGGATAACGGACATCCGCCAACCACTGCCATTGACTGGCATCGTCGGCAGCCGTGCGGCGGTCGGTGCCCTCGACATGACGATACCCGCCAAGCGTTCAACCCTGACCAATAGATTGGCAGTCGCGAGCCGTTCGTGCTCGTAATCGAGCCGCTCTGCTTGACCGGGTTGGACTTCCAATGGCTCCACTACCTCGGCATGGAGCGTCGCCAGTTTTTCGTCTAGGCTCACTTGAGGATAATCCGCATCGTAAGGCATCTCGTACACCCTCAACACGTCTTCCATCGCGCCCACAACAGCCACATCTATTAAGGCTATCAGTTTGAAATTCGGCGCGTGGATTACGAGTTCCAGAAGGATGCCAACGAACTGTTACGGGTGTGGAAGTGAT
>JBDTVG010000199.1:0-50948 GCA_040007395.1 Chloroflexota bacterium | reverse complement strand
CGTTATGGGCGGAGATGAGGCACATTGGCACGCCGATGCCCGGTGTCGTGTTCGCGCCGACGAAAAACAGATTGGGCAGTCGGCGGCTTTTGTTGGCTGGGCGGAATAACGCGCTTTGCCAAATGGTATGGGCAAGGCCAAGCGCCGTCCCGCGCAAACTGTTATAGCGTGTGGCAAAGTCGCTGACTGAGAAGATCTCCTTCACCACCAGCCGATCTCGCAGCGCTAGCCCCAATGATCGCTCGATATAGTCCAGCATCGAGTCAGCGTACTGCTGGCGCGACTCTTCGGTTTCGGTCAATCCAGCGGCAACTGGAACCAGCACAAATAGATTCTCATATCCCGGCGGCGCAACGTGCGAGTCGGTTTTGCTTGGCACACAAATATACAGCGAGGGCATGTGAGGCCATGCCGGAGCAGTCGAGAGTTCGCGAAAATGCCCGTCCCAATCGGGGCTGAACAATAGATTGTGGTGTGCCAGTTGGGGTAGTTCACCCTTCACGCCCAGATACATGATGAACGCCGAGGGCGCGAGGGTGCGCTGTTGCCAGTAGCGTTCGCTGTACTGGCGCTTCGTGGGGTCAGAGAGCAGCGTTTCGGTATGTCGATAGTCCGCGTTAGAGATCACCCAATCGGCAGCGTACATAGTATCACCACAGTGAACCGACGTAACGCGACCCTCATGGGCATCGATACTGGTCACGGGTTGGTTATAGATGTACTTGACTCCATGCTGTTCGCCCAATGCGACTAACGCATTAATCACGGCGTGGATGCCGCCATCGGGATAGAACACGCCGAGATTGAAGTCAATGTGCGACATCAGGCTGTATAGCGCAGGTGTGTTTTTGGGAATGCCGCCCAGAAACACTAGCGTATATTGGATGATCTGTTGCAGTTTTTCGGTTTTGAAGAACGAAGCCACATAGTTCTGCATCGATCTGAAGACATGCAAATCTCTGCCACTGTCGCGTAGTTCCTTGCTCATAAAGTCGCACAGTGTGATATTTTTGTACAGGATCGAGCGGATCGAGACATCGTACTTGGTTTTGCTCTCCGCCAGATAGCGATCAAATTGTGCCGCCGATCCGGGTTCGATCTGCTCAAACAGGGCTTTGTCGCGCTCAAGATCGCCCGTAATATCGACAGACTGCCCATCGGCGTAGAAGATGCGGTAATGTGGCGAAAGATGCGTTAGCTTGAGATAGTCGGCGGTGGTTGCGCCCATCTGCTGAAAGAATCGCTCGTACACATCGGGCATCAAGTACCATGACGGCCCCATATCGAAGCGGAAGCCATCGCGTTCTAGCAGACTAGCCCGACCTCCCGGCTGTTCGTTTTTCTCAATCACCGTCACGTCGTAGCCCTCTTTGGCAAGCAGCGCCGCGCTGGCAAGCCCACCTACGCCTGCTCCCAAGACAAGCACCCGCTTTTGAGAAGATCGGAGCGCTGACATACGATTGACCCTTTACCTTTATCGCTAAATTCAGATTATAGGGAGTTTGCTCGCCCAACGCCTATAGATCAATTAGGATGCAGGCGGTAATTTTGAGCAGCAAAGTTCAATCGTGGAGAAGTGGATCGGTGTGGGTGGTTTGCCAACTCTGCGTTAAAAACCACCCCTGAATCAAGATATAGCAAGGAAAACACCCACTGATTAGTGGGCTAATATTTGTGAACCTCTGATGCAACGGCTGCCGACTGATGCGGCTGCGCCGTCTTACCGCTCCAGAATAGGGCATATTTCTCGTTGAGGCACTGCCCAAAGTTCAAATTCTCGAAGAATTCGGGAGTCGAAGTCACGACCAACAGTTGCTTGATACTGTGGTGCTTCACTTCTTCGACCACTGCGTTCACCAATTGTTCGCCGTAGCCTTTGCCTCGGCAGTCTCCGCGCACTGCCAGCGAACGCAGTTCCGCGATCTTCGGGCTGTAGATTTCGAGGCAGCAGCACCCGACAATCTCGCCCTCTTGTTCGACCACCCAAAACCAATTAATCAATTCATGCAGTTCTTCGGAATTGCGGGGTAGCAGCTTATCTAGGTTTCCCTCGATCAGTTGCCGAATCGGTTCAACATCATCAACTCGTGCGTGGCGTAACATCCGCTTTTTGTATTCACCTATCTTGCTATGCGTTGCGTATCAAATCAGGACAATCGTTTGATCTATAACTTATTTGTCGGTTTTGCACAACCGGGCATCATAGCATCAAATGGTGTCACGTCAAGATTGTACAAAATCCGTGATACGCATCTAGTCTGCAAGCGGAACCGTTGAAATTGGTAGCTTCGTGCGCTGAGGCTAACGAGTCCATAAAGGCTAATCGGCAGTCGCCGTGTATCAGTTGTGATTGTATTGACATTGAGTCGCGAATGGGCGTGACTAACCCGGCAGCAGCGGGTTAATGGTTTTCATCGAGATTAAGTGGAATAATTCCGTATCATGACGTATGTTACCCACACCCAATGCACCGTTTGTGGCAGCCAATATTCTCTCGATGAAGTTCTGTATACCTGTCCGACGTGCGGCCCGGTAGGGACATTGGATATACAGTATGACTTCACGCGGCTGCGCGCCGACTGGACTCCCGAACAACTGGCAACGGCTGTCGAAGGGTCGCGCTGGCAAGATACCATGTGGCGCTATCGGCCTCTGCTGCCTATCATCGACGACGATTTTATGCCCTCGCTGCCCGTCGGTTGGACTCCGCTGATCGAAGCGCCGCGTCTCGCTGACTTGCTGGGGATCAAGTCGTTGTGGATCAAGGACGATGGGCGCAATCCCACCGCTTCGCACAAGGATCGCGCCAGTGCGATGGTTGTGGCACGAGCGCTCCAGATCGGTGCTCCGGTGGTCACGGCGGCGAGTACTGGGAATGCAGCGGCGGCATTGGCGGGAGTCTGTGCCAATGTGGGCAAGAAAGCCGTCATCTTTGTGCCGGGAACTGCCCCCGAAGCGAAGATCGCACAGATGCTGGTCTTTGGCGCGACGGTCTTTGCTGTGCAAGGAACCTACGATGATGCGTTCGAGCTATGCCTGAAAACCGCCGAGGAATATGGCTGGTACTGTCGCAACACGGGCATCAACCCCTTTACGACGGAAGGCAAAAAGACCGCCGCCTTAGAGATTGCCGAGCAGTTGGGCTGGCAAGCGCCGGATGTCATGGTGGTCAGTGTGGGCGATGGCAGCATTATCGGCGCACAGTACAAAGGCTTTCACGATCTGCTGTCGCTCGGCTGGATTCACAAACTGCCCCGACTGATCGGTGTGCAAGCCGAAGGGAGTTCTAGTCTGGTTAAGGCGTGGATTAGCGGACAAGACCCGACTGAAATGATCCCCGGCCCTGCCGAAACGATTGCGGACAGCATTTCTGCTGGACTACCGCGAGATCGGGTCAAGGCATTACGGGCAGTCCGCGAAACAGGTGGCGAATATGTCAGCGTTCCCGATAGCGCGATTCTGGCAGCCATCCCGGAACTGGCACAATATACGGGGGTGTTCGCGGAACCCGCCGCCGCTGCTACACTCGCGGGACTGCGACAGGCGCAGCTTGAAGGCGCGATTAGTCCTCACGAAAGGGTTGTCTTACTCATTACGGGCAGCGGCCTCAAAGATGTACGCGCTGCCATGCAGAGTGTCGGGACGGCTCACAAGATCGAGAATTCCATGACAGATGTCCGACACATGATCAAGCAGTTAGCCTTGGTGGGCAATCCGACTCATTAAAACTTCTAAACGTTTTGTCAACCTTCATCGCATGGATAGCGTAATTTTGTTAGAATGGTGACATGAATACTATACGTGATTCTGACCAAAACCCTGTTTATTCAATCGTTGCACCCGTTTACAACGAAGTACACGGACTGCAAGATTTTTATGATCGTATTCGTGCCGCAATGGACTCGCTTGGTGAGGCATGGGAACTGGTGCTGGTCAACGATGGCAGCCGCGACGGATCATTGGAGAAGATGCGCCAACTCGCTAGCGGCGATCCGCGAGTCAAGCTCATCAACTTTGCCCGCAACTTTGGACACCAGATCGCCGTAACGGCTGGTATGGATTTCGCCAAAGGGCAGGCGATTGTGATCATCGACTCGGATCTGCAAGATCCGCCGGAGACAATCCCGGCGCTCATCGAAAAGTGGAAAGAGGGCTATCACGTTGTGTATGCGGTACGCGCCAAGCGTCCCGGCGAAACGTGGTTCAAATTGGTCACTGCCAAGCTCTTTTATCGGCTGATCTATCGCATTACCGATGTTAATATTCCGCTGGACACAGGCGACTTCCGCCTGATGGATCGGCGCGTGGTGGATGCAGTTAATTCGATGCGCGAACACAACCGCTTTATTCGCGGTATGGCAAGCTGGGTTGGCTTCCAGCAAACAGGAGTCTTATACAATCGCGATGTGCGACAGTATGGCGTAACCAACTACCCGCTGCAAAAGATGGTCAAGTTGGCGTGGGATGCGATTGCAGGCTTTTCCTTTTACCCATTGCAGCTTGCTATTTACGCCAGTTTTGTCCTGTTCATTCTCTCAGTTCTCGGTATTCCTGTCGTCACTTTCCTACGTTTAGCCACCGGACATGACTGGTTCGAGGGACAGGCCACCGCTATTGTTATCATATTGCTCATTGGATCGTTCCAATTTTTCTTCTTTTTCGTGTTAGGACAGTATATCGCCCGCATCTATGATGAAGTGCGCGGCAGACCACTGTATATCGTTGCCGACACGTCAGGCATTGTGGGACAAAACGCTAGCATGAACCGCCCACAGGGGTCGGGAGACAGTATTAGCAGCAAGATTGGCAGCAGCGCCAATTCAGAAATAAACACTGAGAACAGCATCGTCGCCAGCAGCCCATCGCGAGTTGAAAGCACTGTACCGGAAAAGTAAGAGGTGAGTTGTGAAGGATGATATGCAGAATCCAGCGATAAAGGCCCACGAGTACGAACGATCAGTGCTGGCGTATGAAAAACTTGATGCCGAGATCGACCAACTGCTTTCGTCACGGGGCGGGCAGTCCGAAAACCTGACCGACGAAGAATTTGCCCACTACCGTGAATTGGCAGATTTGCGCGATCTTGCTTACAACAAGATGAAAGTGTTGGAGCAAGAACTTCTCGACGAGTTTTAACGGCACAGTCAATAGCGGTATTATTAAGCGTCACATACTTTTCATTGCCCTCACCCTAAATCCCTCTCCCGCAGGTAGAGGGATTTTTTAAACCGCTTTTTGGCTTCCCTCGCCCTATGGGATGGGGGCAGGGGGTGAGGGCAAACTAGCATAAAGCAAGATGTACTCTTAAGGAAATACATAATATGAGCCAGCAACCCCACAAGGCCGAAGACACCAGCCGCCAAAGTGTAAAATACACGTTCTTCAAAGTCGATGCGGCCTTCCGACATTTAACCGCCGAGAAACAAGCCGATCTCAAGTTGGAGCTAATCCACGCGATTCGGCGCTTTAACCGCAAGATGCTGCTGCGCTCGTACAGCCTATTTGGGCTGCGCGGCGATACCGATTTCCTGCTGTGGCAAGTTGCCGAGGACGTAGACGCATTCAATGCGCTGGCAACGGCGATTTTCAGTACGGGCATGGGAGCCTACTTGCAGATTCCCTATTCGTTTCTGTCGATGACGCGCAAGAGCATCTATGACATCGGTGTGAATGACGAAGGCGAAGAAGCCGAACGCATCATCATCCAACCGGGCGATGGTCGATACCTGTTTATCTACCCGTTTGTCAAGACGCGGGCATGGTACGCGCTACCTCACGAAGAACGCCAACGCATGATGACCGAGCATATCCGCGTTGGGCGCAAGTACCCGCAGATCAAGCTCAATACCACCTATAGCTTCGGCTTGGATGATCAAGAGTTCGTGGTCGCTTTTGAGGGCGATAATCCAGCGGACTTCCTCGATCTGGTCATGGAACTGCGCGACACCGAAGCCAGTATGTATACATTGCGCGATACGCCGACTTTTAGCTGCATCAACATGAGTCTGGCGGAAACGCTGGATAGTATTGGCGGGGCGCAAGTTGCGGATCAGGCGGGGCCGGACATCACCACTCGCGAAGGCTGGATACAAGTGATTGCACTGGCGGATTTGCCCGAAGGGACAAGCAGCAAAGTCTATATGGGTAGCCAGCAGGTCGCGTTGTTCAATGTCAACGGCGAACTGTACGCGATCAACAATCGCTGCCCACACGCACGCGGCCCACTCTGTGAAGGGACAGTTCACACAGGCGGCCTAAACCCCGCCGTGACCTGCCCTTGGCACAAAGCCGATTTCGATCTGCGGACAGGGGAAGCACTCGACGGGCCAGTCATGACTCCGGTACACACGTTCGCTATCCGCGTGGGCGACGATGGCTTTATCTATATTGCCGATGCTGCCCATGTGACGCTTACCGAAGGCGCAGACTAACGCCGTGCTGAGCCTATCGAACGACTTGCGCGATTCACGATTTCTGCGAGCCTGTCGGCGCGAACCAACTGACGTAACGCCGATCTGGTTGATGCGACAGGCGGGGCGCTACATGCCCGAATATCGCGCCATCCGTGAAAAAGTCAGTATGCTGGATGCGATCCGCACGCCAGACATCGCCGCCGAGATCACGTTGCAGCCGATCAGTGCCTTCAAGCTAGACGCAGCAATTGTCTTTGCCGACATTTTGACTCCATTGATCGGCATGGGGTTGGATCTGGATTTCGTCAAAGGCGAAGGGCCAAGCATTGATAACCCGATTCGCACAGTAGACGATGTAAAAAAACTCCGCACGCCGCCTGCAACCGAAGCGCTCCCCTACGCAATGTTGGCTATTCGGCAGATTGTCGCGGAACTGACTCCGCGCCACATCCCGCTGATTGGCTTCGCGGGCGCGCCGTTCACGCTCGCAAGCTACGCCATTGAGGGCGGCGGCTCGAAGAATTACGAACGTGCCAAAGGGCTGATGTACGACCAACCCGCTGCTTGGCAAAGTCTGATGGAAAAGCTCGTCACCGTGATCAGCGACTACTTAATCCAGCAAGTCGAGGCGGGCGCATCGGCGCTCCAAATCTTCGACTCGTGGGTTGGCGCGTTGGGTCCGCGTGACTATGCACAGTCTGTCGCGCCGTATACGCGCCAACTGATCCAGAATGTCAAGCATACAGGCGTGCCGATCATCTATTTCAGCACGGGGACAGGCCCGATGCTTGATCAGGTGGCGGCGCTGGGCAGCGATGTTATTAGCGTCGATTGGCGCATCCAGATCGATCATGCTTGGGATCAGATTGGGCATGATCGCGCCATTCAAGGCAATCTCGATCCGGTACTCTTGCTAGCTGCATGGCCTGCCATTCAAGCCAATGTCGATGCGATCTTGCAGCAGGCCAATGGGCAGCCGGGGCATATCTTCAATCTGGGACACGGCATTTTGCCGGGAACGCCCGTTGAGACTGTGCGCCGTCTGGTCGATTACGTTCACGAAAAAACCGCCAAAACGGAGCCTGTTAAGCAGGGGTAGGATGACTCAATGTCGCGTGTTGTGATTGTCGGCGGGGGGATCACCGGGTTAGCGGCGGCATGGGAACTTCAACAGCAAGGGGTCGAGTACACCTTGCTGGAAAGTGCTGACCGTCTGGGTGGCAAGATCAAGACGGATCGCGTCGATGGCTTTGTCATCGAAGGAGCCGCCGATTCATTCCTGACCCAAAAGCCCGCCGCGTGGCAGCTTTGCCGCGAGATCGGGTTAGCGGATCGGCTCATCGGCACGAACGATGAGCGGCGCAATGTTTATGTATACAAGGATGGCAAGCTGCAACTGTTTCCGGGGGGAATGCGCTTGATCGTGCCGCTTGATCCGGCTGGCTTGCTGCAATCCGATCTGCTGTCTGAGTCTGGCAAGCGCCGAATGTTGGCAGAACCGGACATCCCGCCGCGCACCGACACCGCCGACGAAAGCCTTGCCGCGTTCGTCGAACGGCGCTTTGGGGCGGAAGCGCTCGAAGTCTTTGGCGAGTCGCTGCTTGCCGGGATTCATGTTGCCGATCCGCAAAAGTTGAGCATTGCAGCGGCATTCCCGAATTATGTCAAGTATGAACGCACTTATGGCAGCGTCATTCGCGGGATGCAGAGCGCTGCACCAGCCGCGCCAAATCCTGATGCGCCCAAAACGGCTTTTGTCTCGTTACGCGGCGGCATGATCGAACTGATCGAAGGCTTGGCGGCACGCCTAACCGGAGATATTCGCACTGGACAAGCCATCACCCGCATCGCCTCTGACCGCACGGTCTATACCTCAACAGGCGAAAAGTTCAAGCCCGACGCGATCATCCTGACGACTCCGGCACAGCCAGCCAGTAAGATGCTCAGTCAGGCCGCGCCGGAATTGAGCGCAGCATTAGCAGCACTCACGACAGTCAGTTCGGGGACGGTATCGCTCGGTTTTCGCGCCGCCGAAATTGATCACCCGCTCAATGGGTTTGGCTTTGTCATCCCCCGCAGTGAACCGACTCGCATTCTGGCGGGTACATGGAGCAGTAGTAAGTTAGCCTATCGTGCGCCGGAAGGCTATGTCTTGATCCGGGTGTTTATCGGCGGACACGGGCGCGAAGCTGATGTCGAACTGCCCGACGATCAACTGGTAGCACTAGCCCGATCCGAGCTACAAAAGATCATGGGCATCACGGCTGAACCAGTGATTAGCCGAGTCTTTCGTTGGCGCAACGCCAATCCGCAGTACACCGTTGGACATCTGGATCGCGTGGCACACTTTAACGCGCTCAGTCCGGCGTGGCTGTTTCTGGCAGGCTGCACCTACGATGGCGTAGGCATTCCCGATTGTGTGCGTCAGGGTCGTCAGATTGCAGGATATACTGCACAGCACGTTATCGCCCCGGAGAATATTTCGTGACTCCCTTAAATCATAATCGCTCGAAAGAATTATTTGCCGCCGCCCAAAAGGTGATCCCCGGCGGCGTGAACTCGCCAGTGCGGGCTTTTCGCGGCGTGGGCGGCGATCCGCTGTTCATTGATCGCGCCGAGGGGCCATATATCTGGGATGTGGACGGCAATCGCTATATCGACTATGTATTAAGTTGGGGGCCAATGGTGCTAGGCCACGCCCCCAAAGTCGTCGTCGAGGCGATCCGCGAACAGGCCGGACACGGCACAAGTTTTGGCGCACCTACTGGCTTAGAGACGCAGCTTGCCGAACTGATTATCAGCCTAATCCCCTCGCTTGAAATGGTGCGCTTTGTCAACAGCGGCACCGAAGCGACCATGAGTGCGCTGCGTTTGGCACGGGCTTACACCCAGCGCTCGAAGATCCTCAAGTTCGCCGGACACTATCACGGTCACAGTGATATGCTGCTGGTTCAAGCTGGATCGGGCGTGGCGACTCTCGGCTTGCCGGATAGCCCCGGTGTGCCGCAAGGCGCAACACAGGATACATTGACGCTGCCCTTCAACGATCTCGCCGCCGTCGAAGCACTATTCGCGCAGTTCCCCGATCAGATCGCCGCGATTATTCTGGAACCCGTTGTCGGCAATATGGGCTTTGTGCTGCCACAGCCCGGTTATCTGGAAGGCTTGCGCGAGATCACCCGCCAGCATAGCACTTTGCTGATCTTCGATGAAGTCATGACCGGATTCCGGGTGGCACTCGGCGGCGCACAGGCACGTTACAACATCCTGCCCGACCTGACCACACTCGGCAAGGTGATCGGCGGCGGTCTGCCAGTCGGTGTGTATGGTGGACGCGCTGACATCATGGCAATGGTTGCGCCGTCTGGCCCGATGTATCAGGCCGGGACACTATCCGGCAATCCATTGGCGATGGCGGCGGGGCTTGCCGCGCTGCGCGAGTGGTCGCAGCCGGGAGTCTTCGAGAAGACGGAAGACGCAACGACTGATCTGGTGGCAGGGATATGCAAGATCGCCGGAGAAGCAAATATCCCGGTGCAGGCTGCAAGCGCTGGAACGATGTTCGGCTTCTATTTCACCGATCAAAAGGTGGTGGACTACGACTCCGCCAAAACCAGCGATACCGCCCGCTATGCCCGCTGCTTCCACGCCCTGCTGGAAAAAGGGATTTATCTAGCGCCTTCGCAGTTCGAGGCGGGATTTGTCTCAGCGGCGCATAGCCCTGCTATCATTGGGCAAACGCTGTCGGCTTTCGAGTCGGCACTGCGCGGGCTATCGTCTTAAAATTTCACGTTACGTAGCCCTCACCCTACATCCCTCTCCCAAAGAAGAGGGACTTCCAAACAAATTGTTTTCTCCCCTCGCCCTGCGGGAGAGGGGCTGGGGTTGAGGGCAATGCTACATTAATAACACCTTGCTGCGTAAGGTGAGTTAAAATTTCCTTTTACACCATTACAGGAGAATGTACCAACATGGAATATCGCCCACTAGGACGCACAGGGTGGATGGTTAGTGAAGTCAGCTATGGCATGTGGGGTATGGGCGGCTGGACAGGCTCCGACGATGCCGAGTCCATGCAATCGCTGCACCGCGCCGTTGAGCTTGGCTGCAACTTCTTCGATACGGCATGGGCTTACGGCGAAGGCCACAGCGAAGGCTTGCTCGGTCAACTAGTCCGCGACTTGCCCGGTACAACGCTGTATACCGCTAGCAAGATCCCGCCCATGAACTTCAAGTGGCCCGGCAGATCGCTGAATAAGGCCGATGATATTTTTCCCTATGACCACATAATCGACTATACAGAGCGCAGTCTCAAGAATCTTGGGTTAGATCATGTCGATCTGATGCAGCTACACGTCTGGGACGACACATGGACGAGCGCCGAGGGCTGGCAAAAAGCCGTTGAGGATCTCAAGCAGCAGGGCAAGATCCGGGCGTTTGGCATCAGCGTTAACCGTTGGCAGCCCGATAACGTGATCCAAGTGCTGCATTCGGGTCACATTGATGCCGTGCAGGTGATCTACAATATCTTCGATCAGAATCCCGAAGATCATTTATTCCCGGCGTGTCAGGAATTGAACATCGGTGTGATCGCCCGTGTACCGTTTGACGAAGGCAGCCTGACCGACAGCCTAACGAAAGACTCACACTGGCCTGAAGGCGATTGGCGCAATCATTACTTTGTCGCAGAAAATCTCAATGCGACTCTGGAGCGTGTCGCGGCGCTGCGCCCGCTAGTTCCAGCGGAGATGAGTATGGCGGAACTAGCGCTGCGCTTCATTCTGGCAAACCCGACGGTCAGCAATATCATTCCCGGAATGCGTAAGATCAAAAATCTCGAAGAAAATATCAAAACTAGCGACGGCGTAAAACTCGATCCAGCCTTGCTCGAACAACTGCGCAAATATCGCTGGGTGCGTGAGCCTGCGCCGTGGTCAGATTGAAAGTTGCGCTCACTTAACTTCCCTTGCAAAAGCGAGGGAAGAAAATCGTTGACTACAAGATAGCAGGATACAGACAACATCATGGAATCGCCGTTAGAAACGGGTAAATTTCAGGAAGCGGCGCAAGCCTATGATGCGCTGCTGATCGTTTCGTTTGGTGGGCCAGAAGGCATGGCGGATGTCATGCCGTTTCTGGAAAATGTGCTGCGCGGCAGAAATGTTCCCCATGAACGGATGCTGCAAGTTGCTCACCACTACGAGTTATTTGGCGGGGTCAGCCCGATCAATGGACAGAATCGTGCCCTGATTGCGGCGCTTACCGCCGAACTTGAAGCACATGGCCCACATCTGCCGATCTACTGGGGCAATCGCAACTGGACTCCGTTGTTGGCGGATACGCTGCGCCAGATGGCAAATGACGGCGTGAAAAACGCGCTGGCTTTCTTCACCAGCGCCTATAGTTCCTATTCTGGCTGTCGGCAGTATCGCGAGGATATTATCCGCGCCCGCGCCGAAGTCGGCCCGGATGCGCCCCGCGTAGACAAGATCCGTATGTTCTACAATCACCCGGCCTTTATTCAGGTCAACGTCGAAAACTTGCAAACGGCGCTATCTCAAATTCCAGCCGAACGACAAGCAGCGACCCAGATCGCCTTTACGGCGCACAGCATCCCGCTGGCGATGGCTCAACATAGCGATTATGAGACGCAGCTTTTGGAAACTTGCCAACTCGTTACCGAAAGTATGCAACCCGCCATACAACGCGATCATTGGCAGCTTGTCTACCAGAGCCGCAGTGGATCGCCCCGCCAACCGTGGCTGGAACCCGACATCTGCGATCACTTGCGGCAGCTAAAAACAAACGGCGCTCAGGATGTAATCGTGATGCCTATTGGCTTTATCTCTGACCATTTGGAGATATTGTACGATCTGGATACGGAAGCGAAACAACTCGCCAGCGAGATCGACCTCAATTTCGTGCGGGCGGCGACTGCCGGAACGCACCCGACTTTTGTAAGCATGATCCGTGATCTGATGGTCGAGCGCATGTCGGAAAATCCGGTACGACTCTCTTTGGGGACACGCGGCCCCAACCATGATCTCTGCCCGATAGACTGCTGTCTGCCGGGTTAAGGGTAA
Source organism: Chloroflexota bacterium (assembly GCA_040007395.1). Classification (GTDB taxonomy): domain Bacteria; phylum Chloroflexota; class Anaerolineae; order Aggregatilineales; family UBA2796; genus DATGFK01. The sequence continues at coordinate 38,452 of JBDTVG010000199.1, read as the reverse complement.
TCATCACCCAATGAACAAGGCCAGAGTCGATTAAACATGACTCTGGCACTTGATCGGATCTTAGATGCGCTTACGGCTAGCCCACGTAATGAGTGACTGAACCAGCCGAATAATCACTGACTCCACCAGAATCCGAAAAAACGTCCCGATTAACCATCCCATAACCATGCTCCCGGCACTATTTTTATCTGTTTAGCGTCCGATGATGCGCTCCGCTTGACTATAATACGTTTTGGGCAGGGATGCGTTGCAAGTTCTATCACGGGACAAAGGTTGGCGCGATAATCGGAGTCGGCGCGGTTGCCGCCCAATGCCCCGCCACTGGCTTGTCGTTGGCAATCCCATAGACAAGGCTCAAGTCAGCGAAGCCGCTGCTCGGCATATTCTTGAGATAGATCAGCCCGTTTGAGGGGCGGAATACACCGATCCCGGTGATCCCGTTGCCGTTCCAGTCGCCCGCAAACGGACTATCGCCAGCGATACCTAACGCCGCGCTGTAGTCAGCAAAGACGCTGCAATTGCACACTTGGTTGCTCAGGAAGAACTTGGTCAGTGAAGGCCGATAGACACCGGGACTGTCCTTGCCATCACCATTCCAATCGCCCGCGACAGGCACATCGCCCGGAACACCGAGCACCATCTGGAAATCGGCAAAGCCAGTGGTCAAGTTATTCTTGAGATAGATCAGCCCATTCGAGGGACGGAACACGCCGACTCCATCCTTGCCATTGCTGTTCCAATCGCCCGCCATCGGCAGATCGCCCGGTGCGCCGAGGACGAAGTTGTAGACGGTTGGTGCGCCAGCCGCGTTCGAGTCGCGTAGGAAGAACTGACCCGTGCTGCTACGATAAAAGCCGACTGTGTCAATGCCGTCGCCGTTCCAGTCGCCTGTGACTGGCAGATCTGTCGAGGTGCCGAAGGCAGTGATGATGTTGGCAGCGCCCGTGGTGTTGGCATTCCGCAAATAGAACGTTGCCGTCGAGGGTCGGAATACGCCAACCGTATCAAGTGGCTCCGCACCAACCGTCAGAGTAAAGTTTTGCGTGGCGTTGGGCAGCACGCCATTCGCAGCGGTAAGCGTGACCGCGAACGGCGACCCAAGGCTGTTCAGCGGCTTCCCGCTAAGAACACCTGTGGTCGTGTTCAATGTTGCCCATGCAGGTAGTCCGGTTGCACTAAAGGTCGGTGCGGGATTGCCCGTTGCAGTAACGTTAAACGTACCAGCGCTGTCCACTGTGAAGCTGGCGTGACCGGTGCTAGTGATGGTCGGGGCTTGATTGACGGTTAGCGTGAAGTTCTGCGTTGCGTCGGGCGCAACCCCGTTTGTCGCTGTGATGGTGATGGCAAATGGTGAACCAATAGTATTTGGCGGTGTGCCGTTGAGTACGCCTGTCGTTGGGTTCAAGGTTGCCCAAGCAGGTAGACCTGTCGCACTGAAAATTGGTGTGGGCGACCCAGTCGCAGTAACGGTAAAGGTGTTAGTACTGCCAGCGGTGAACATAGTATGATCTATGCTTGTGATAACTGGCAAATTACTATTGAAAACGTAGGCCGCCCTTGTGTTATTATCCAAAAACCCAGTTACAACGATAGCGCCATCAATTGCGACAGACTGACCAAAATAATCGGCATCAGTGTCATTATTGGCAATGAGCTTTTGCTGCTGGGTCCAGAGCACACCGTTATAGGTAAATACATAAGGTGCGCTTCCGCCATAATTGCCAACTATAATAGCATTTCCACTTAAAGCGACTCCCTCACCAAAATAGTCTCCACTAGCGCCATCGTTAGCACTAAGCTTTTGTTGCTGACTCCAAGTGATGCCATTAGTAGTAAAGACATAGGCGGCGCCCGTACTGGTGCTTTTGCCGACAGCCCCGATTACAGCGCTTGTGCCATCAATCGCGACTGAGCAGCCAAAAAAATCCCCACTAGCGCCATCACTAGCAGTGAGCTTTTGCTGTAGAGTCCAAGTTGTGTTACTCCGCGCAAACACATACGCTGAACCCGCATTACTATTTTGACCTTCGGCTCCAATCAGCGCGAGATCACCACTTACTGCTACACGGATTCCAAAAGAGTCGGTAGGCAGGTCATCTCCAGCGAGGAGTTCTTGCTGTTGAGTCCATGCCGAGCCACTGCGCACAAAAGCATAGGCTTTTCGGATAGCGGAATGGCCGGGGGTGTTGGGCGCACCAATAATAGCCGTATCAGTATCTATCGATACGGAAGTCCCGAAGGCATCTTTGGGCAGTCCATCATTCGCGGTGAGTTTTTGCTGCGGAGTCCATGTGGTGCCACTTCGTACAAAGATATAGGCTGCCCCAATTTGGTTTGAATTTCGGCTTGCTCCTACAATAGCAGTATCGCCACTTAATCCAACTGCGCCACCGAAAAGATCAGATGCAACGCCATCGCTAGCGGTCAACTTCGCTTGGAAAACCCATGTGCCACCAGTCATCACGAATACATAAGCTGCCCCAATATAATTGATCGTTGCTGGTGCACCAACAATAACCGTATTCCCACTTACTGCCACTGCGTCACTGAAATAGTCATTGGCTGTTCCATCGTTGGCGATTAGCTCAGTTTGCGGCACGAAAGGAGTAGCGTTAATGGCCTGAGATGGGTGGTCTTGCCCCGCCACGATATATATGGAAGTATGATCCCTACGCAGAGTAGACTCCACCACTGGATACAATGTGATGGGTATAGTGTTCCGAGTGGCGTGTTCAGCCGCCTGTACTGCCGATTGTGGCGTGGAGACGGTCAGTAGAGATAGTGCAAGCGATAATAGAGGAAGTAGCGTTGACAGCTTACGAAAACGACGATAAACGACCATGACTATCTCTCCGCAAAATTCGTGAAGCGTAAGTTACGATGGTGTCTGCCCTCTACGCGGCGCTCAGATAACGAGGGAACACACCTACTTCATTATCCCATAAGATACCCTCATTGTGAGGCAGACAGTTGTCGTTTCATATTACAGAGTTGTCTGAAAATATTCGTTCAATAGCCTTGTAGAAGCGGAGTCATTGTGCGACAATAAACCGCCTTGTTATTCGGGCTTGCCATGCACCAGTGGGCGGGCGAATACGAAAGGGCCAAGCGCATGTCCTCGGTTTTGCGAGCCATCGCCTATATGCGGCGCTATTGGGCGTTAACCCTATTGGCTTTCTTGAGCCTGTTGGCGGCAACGACACTCTCCTTATTCGTGCCTCAGATTTTGCGTGAAGTGGTTGACCGGGGTCTGCCGCAGCCCTTCGCACGCGCCATCCTTCTACCGCGTTTTCTGGACGAAGGCTTACAGATGACCCGTCCACAGCCTCAGTTGATCTTTGCTGCTGCCGGACTGCTGCTTACCTTGAGCATCCTGCGAGCTATCGTGGCCTTTGGACAGCGGTTCTTCGGGGAACGCCTGAGCCAATATGTAAGCTACGACATGCGAAACGACTTCTACAACAAAGTCATGCACCTGCCGTTTGCCTACCACGATCACTCGCAGATGGGACAGATCATCACCCGTGCCATCACCGATGTCGATGCAGTACGAACCTTTATTGCACAGGCGTTGTTCGATGGCATTAACGTGATCTTGCTGATTATCGGTGTATCCATCGCCATGATCAGCCTCAGTGCGCGTTTGTCGCTAATCGCGCTGCTGCCTGTGCCGCTGATTATGCTAACGGCACTCTATATGGGAACGCTGCAAGTACCGCGCTGGAAAGCCATCATGGAGTATATGGGCGGTCTGAGCAATTTGCTCGAAGAAAACGTCGTCGGTATTCAGGTAGTACGCTCCTACAACCGCGAGGAAGCCGAAGCGGATCGCTGGGCAGACATTAATCAGAACCTTTTCAAAGCGCAGATCAGTTTTACTGAGACGTGGAGCACCTACTTTCCGCTGATGGCGTTTGAGATCGCGTGCTGTACCGCCCTGATGCTGTGGCAGGGTGCGCCATTGGTCGCTCGTGGCGAACTGTCCATCGGCACAATTGTCGCACTGAACGGCTATATTCTGCTGCTGGCACTGCCTGTCCAGCGCCTTGGCTTCTTTGTCCAGCAGTTCAGTGGAGCCAGCACCAGCGCTCGCCGTGTCTTTGAGATTATGGATGAGCCAGTCGTCATTGGCAGTAAGCCAAATGCGATAGTCATGCCGCGTATCGAGGGTCATGTCCGCTTCGAGGATGTCTCGCTGCACTACGGCGAGCATAACCCAGAACGCTTGCAGCATATCACCTTCGAGGCACACCCCGGTCAAGTGATCGGGTTAGTGGGCACAACAGGCGGCGGCAAGACCAGCATCGTCAACATGATCCCGCGCTTCTACGATGTGACGGGCGGGCGCGTAACGATTGATGGCTACGATGTGCGCGATGTCGAGTTACGCAGCCTCCGCAGCCAGATCGGGATCGTGTTGCAGGAGACGCTGCTCTTTACCGCGACGGTGCGCGAAAACATTGCCTATGGGCGACCTGATGCGACAGAAGATGAAATTATCGCGGCGGCAACGGCAGCAGATGCCCAGCGCTTTATCTCCGAGATGCCCGATGGCTACGATACGCTGATTGGCGAACGCGGCGTGACGCTCAGCGGCGGGCAGCGTCAGCGGGTGGCGATTGCACGAGCGATTTGTATGCGTCCGCGCATCCTGATTCTGGACGATGCGACCAGCAGTGTCGATACTCGCACCGAGAGCAATATTCAGCACGCGCTATCGGAACTGATGCACGATTGCGTAACGTTTATCATCGCGCAGCGTCTGACCTCAGTGCTGCACGCCGATCTGAATCTCGTGATCGATCATGGGCAGATCGCGGAACGCGGCACGCACGAGGAATTACTCAAACAGGGCCGACTCTATTACCAGATGTACCGCGTCCAATTGGAAGATCAACATAAAGCGCAGATCGCTCTGCAAGCGACGGCAACAACTCCAAACCTACGGCGCGATCTTAAACCATCGGCAGGCGCGGGAAAGGCGGTATTATGACCAGCAAAATCGCTAGCAAACCGACCAATCCAAATAGACCCGCCATCAACCCAGAGATCTACGATTTCGACTTCAATATCTCGCGGCGGATCTTTCGCTTCCTGAAGCCGCACCGTTTGCGGCTTGCTTTAGGATTCGTGTTGATGTTTACCTCCGTGTTCGACGCGATCTTTGGCCCCGCCATCATCGGGCGGGCGGTGGACGATGGGTTAGCACGCGGCGATGTGGGACTGATGACTACGCTTGTTCTCGTCTATCTGGGCATCACCGCGATCAGTCAGACCAGCACGAAGTTCCAGATCTCGACGATGGTTCGGCTCGGTCAAACTGTGATCCGAGATATGCGGCAAGTGCTGTACGAACATGTGCAAGAACTGTCGATGAGCTTCTTTGCCCGCTACGAAGTCGGGCGCTTGATCTCGCGCATCATGGGCGATGTGCAGATCATCCGCGAATTTATCACGTTTGCCCTTGTCGCGATTACCCGCGACATGATAATCGTCGGCGGAATTGTGCTGGTGATGCTCAGTACCAGTTTGCCGCTGACCGTCGTAATTCTGCTGATTCTGCCTGTGCTGTTCTTTGCCGCGCTCAAGTGGAGCATTGCCTCGCGCAAAGTGTATACCGAAGTTCGCGAGTTAATGTCAGCGGTCAATGGGCGGCTGGCAGAGGACTTCAACGGGGTGCGCGTTACCCAAGCCTTCGCCCGCGAGGATCTCAACTTCGAGCACTTCAGCAAAGGTAAAAATCTGGAAGCGCTGAATGTCAACCTGCGCTCATCTTTCATTTTGGCGATATTTTTCCCGATATTAGAACTGCTGTCAGGGTTAGCGCTATTCGGATTGGTGTTAGTCGGCGGGCTGCTGGTTATCAACAATGGATTGACGGCGGGTGTGCTGGTGGCCTTCGTGCTATATATTGAGCAGCTCTTCAACCCGATCCGCGATCTGGCGCAGCGTTGGGCAGTGGTGCAGCAAGCCCTTGCCAGCGGCGAACAGGTCTTCACGGTGCTAGACGAACCGATTGATATTGTCGATGCGACGGATGCCATCGTCATGCCGCGGGGCACGGGGCATGTCCAGTTCGAGGATGTGTCGTTCAGCTACGACAACAAAATGCCGATCCTGCAACACTTCAGTCTGGAAGTGCAGCCGGGGCAGCGTGTCGCCTTTGTCGGGCATACGGGCGCGGGCAAAACCAGCGTGATCAAGCTGCTGATGCGCTTCTACGATGTGACGGGCGGCGTGCTGCGCGTGGATGGCTACGATGTGCGAACCGTCACGCAGCACAGCCTCCGCGCCCAACTGGGAGTCGTGTCGCAGGAGACGCACCTGTTCACCGACACGATCATGAACAACATTCGCGCCGGACGCGATGGCACGACAGACGAAGCGGTGATCGCAGCGGCACAAGCTGTCGGCGCAGATGAGTTTATCCAGCAGCTACCGGAAGGCTACCAAACGCGCATCCACAAGGGCGCGGCAGTCTTTTCGGTGGGTCAGCGACAGTTGCTTTCGCTGGCGCGGGCCTTGGTCAGCGACCCGCCGATCCTGATCCTTGATGAGGCGACTAGTAATATCGACACGCACACCGAGCGGCTGATTCAGGCGGCAATCGGGCGGCTACTGATGGGACGCACCAGCTTTATCATTGCCCACCGCCTCAGCACGATCACCATGTCCGACCTGATCGTGGTCATGGATCACGGCGTGATTATGGAGCAAGGCACACACGAGGAACTACTAGCGAAGCAGGGGCGCTATCACAGCTTATACACGATGGCAACCGAGTTGACATGAGAGGGCAGCGTTATTCGCTGCCGTCAACGCGCCATAGACGGGCGGTGTGATCTCCGCTACCTGTGAGAATGTATTGACCATCGGGCGAAAATGCTACACTGGAAACTTGATCCGTGTGCCCAGTGAATTGCCGAAGCTCTTGACCTGTGCCAACGTCCCACAATCGCTCCGTTTCATCTTTGCTACCCGTTAACACTGTTCTACCTTCCGGGGAAAAGGCCACACTTCGAATCCAGTTAGTGTGTCCGATGAACTGACGGAGTTCCTGACCCGTGTTAACGTCCCATAATCGCGCCGTGTTGTCCCAGCTACCGGTCAATATAGTTTTGCCATCTGGGGAAAATGCGACGCTACGAACTCTATCCATGTGACCAACGAATCGATGGGTTTCTCGGCCTGTATCCAAATTCCATAGCCGTGCCGTGTTGTCTCTGCTTCCTGTTAGCACAGTATTGCCATCCGGTGAAAACACTGCACCATAAACTGAACCGGTATGGCCTACGAATCGACGGATTTCTTGGCCTGTATCCAAATTCCATAATCGCGCCGTGTTGTCACCCCCTCCTGTTAATGCCGCTTTACCATCCGATGAAAAGGCTACACTCCAAATTGTATAAGTGTGACCAACGAATCGACGGATTTCTTGGCCTGTATCCAAATTCCATAATCGTGCTGTTTTATCACCGCTGCCTGTCAATGCGGTTTTGCCATCCGGCGAAAACGTCACAGAACGTATTTGCCTTTTATTTCTAGCAAACTGGCGAATTTCCTTGCCTATGCCAATATCCCACAAACGCACTGTTGCATCACTACTACCTGTCAAGGCAGTAGTGCTATCCGGTGAAAATGACACGCTGGTAACTGCCTCTGTATGACCAGTTAGAATACATGGGATCAATCTTGGAAGCACAGGTGGTGGAACATTCTTAATATCTAGTTGTATGCAGAGTTGCTTGAGCGCAGATTGATAATCTTGCCCATGAAAATCCACGTACTGAAAACGCTTAATTTGGAAATGAACTTTAGCAGGTTTGAGCAATACTGGAATAATTGTTTTTCCCTCATCGAGGAAATATTGCCATTCGTCTTCGACATTGGTGGACGACATTGAGTCGGGCGAGATAATTAGGATCATTGTGTCCGTTGCATCCAATCCTTGTTGGATCGCGCTACTCCATTTTTTACCTGCCGGAATGTCTTCGGCATCGATCCAGATCTTTAACCCTACTTGCCGCAGATCAGCGGTAAGTTTTTTAGCAAACTCTACGTCTTTTCGACTATAGCTGATAAAGATGTCCATCGGTGCAAATACTTTCGGTGTAAGCGGCGCAATCTGAGAGAATTATAGCCGAAAGTGGCAGGGGCGGGAGTCATCCTCACCCCTAAGCCCCCTCTCCACTACGTAGCGAGGGGACTTTCAGAGTCTTTTGACTCCCCTTCTCTACGAAATGGAGAGGAGTTAGGGGATGAGGATGACGATTTTTCTGGCGAGTCTCATCCTGATTTTCGCCCTGCAATAATGGCTTTTCAGCGACCAGATCACGGCCTTTCACAAACTGTAAACCTAATCAACTACGGCACGCTAAAGCGTGACGTTTGCATCTGAACTCCACCTCAACTCCGCATAGCGTTTGAGCCGGGCGGCTTCGGCTTCACGGTCCGACACATCAGGGGTCGTTGATAATAACCCCGTACTTATCCAATCCTGTCGGATAAGCAGCGTTCGCAGGGCAATATTGCGTGCGCCTACCAAATCAGCATGTAAGGTGTACTGGCAGTTCTGACAAACAAACAGCAAGCCTTTGTGGGGACGATTGTCAGGGGAGGTATGTCCGCATGTCGGGCAGGCTTGACTGGTGTAATGAGCATCGATCTTGACCGTCAGGGAGCCGTTGAGGGCCGCTTTGTAGGCGATCATGCTGTGTAGCTCGGCGAAACTCCATTTGGAGCGCACGGCATTGGCTTTGCGCTGCTTTGGAGAAGCGCGACGGCCCGTTTTGCGCGGTGTGGTGCGTGTCCGAATGTCAGTCAGATTCTCCAGTCCAACGAGGCTGTGGGGATGGGTAGCGGCAATCTGTTTGGAGACAACGTGATTCGTATTCTGTTTCAACCGTCTTTCTCGTCCTGCGAGCAGGATAAGCCTGCGCGTGGCGGAACGAGTGCCTTTGTGTTGAAGACGCTTCCGTTGTCGGGCGAAATGATTAGCTTGGTGAAGGACTTCCTTTCCTGAATAGAATTCACTGGTTTCGTCCACATCAGCGACAACGGCGGTGTTGCGTTGTCCGACATCCACTCCGGCAACCCGCGTGTACAGCGCCGGGGTGGGATCAGGCAGCGTGAGGGCGATGCTCACCAACAGGTAGAACTGTTTGTGAGGTTTATCGAACCAGAGTTTAGCCGCGCCGAGTGTTTGACTGTTCTTGAGGAGCGCGACATGCGGCGCGTAGCCCACATACGGCAAGACGATCCGCCCCGTCAAGGTGAGGACACTGACTTGTTGGTCGGTTTTGAAACCATAATCGCGTCCATAGTTGTAGGTCAGGGTCGGCGAGGTGTAGTGCGGCGCTTGATCTAGCCCTTTGTAGCGCTTTTTGGTGTACCCGGCTTGACGATGCTGTTTGTTTTTCTTGACTTTAGTCCATAAGCCTTTGTAGGTCGCGCCCACCTGACGCGGCACATTACAGGCCATTTGGGCGGGCAGACCATAGTGCTGGCGAATGGTGTCGTAGCACGCTTTTTGGAGTTTCTGCTGATTACTTCAGTTTGCCATGCTCAAACGCATAGGCAGACACCAGATTCAAGGCATCCCGATAGGCCAGCTGCGTTGTCCCGTAACGCTTGAGACTGGGCTGGGCTGGTGATTAATTTCAGTTTCGCCGTGATGATCTGTTGCATATAATAAAGTGTATAGGGTTTGCCAAGCGTGTCAAGCGGTTAATGGTATGAAGCACCGTACTTCCCCGCCCGCGTGAACGCGGGTGATTCCGCACGGGAAGAATTGAATCAGCCGTTGACCAGATCTTTGTTACAATAGGGACAGATCGGGTTTAACCTGCTAGCAGCAATTGCTACTCATCATGGCGACGACCAGTGGACCCTAAACGTGAGCAACAACTGATTCGCGCCGCGCAGAATGGTAACGAAAAAGCGTTTGGCGAACTGTACACCGCTTACGTTCACGACATTTATCGTTACATGTTCTACCGCGTAGGTCACATCCAAACCGCCCAAGATCTAACCGCCGAGGTGTTTGTCCGGGCTATCGAAGGCTTAGTGCGCTATCAGGATCGCGAGATTCCTTGGTTGGCGTGGCTGTACCGGATCGCGCACGCACGGCTCGTGGATCACTATCGGCGGGTGAATCGCGTCGGTGAGCCGGAAAATATCGACGTTATAGAAGTTGCCGCTGAGGTCGATCTCGACACCGATCTAGTACTGACTTTTCGCCAACGCAAACTGCGTGAAGCGCTGAATCGCCTCTCCGCCGAGCAACAGCAGGTCATCATCTTGCGCTTTATCGAAGGCTACAACATCCAGCAAACTGCCGATGCACTTGGCAAGAGTATTGGCGCGGTGAAAATGATCCAGCGGCGAGCGCTCCAAGCCATGAACCTCGACCTGACTCGACAGGGGATTACCCATGACGGTACGGATTGAGCCTGTTGAGCTTGTGACTTTTTCGATATTGCAACGGTATAAATGCCGTATGGATCGTTGTAAACGTAATTGAATACACTATAAACCACTACACAGACCACGATAGTCTGGCTGGGTGGTAAGGCCGAATATGTCAGTACCGATGAGTCACGAAGCCGACAATAACAACAATAGCAAATTTAACGACGTTCTCGAACGTTGTATTCGCGGTATCGAAAGCGGACAAGTCACGATTGAGGAATGCGTTGCTCGTTTTCCACAGTACCCCGAATTAGGCGATCTGCTGCACCTCACTACAGAGTTTACTGCGCTGCCACGTCCACAGATGTCAGAAACGTTTGCTGCTCAAACTCAGCAGCAGCTACAGGCTAGCTTACGAGCGACGATGCGTCAGAGCCGTCCAGCACGCTCGGCTTATCGCTGGCAACCGCTATACCGAGTCCTTGCCGCTGTACTGGTCTTTGGCCTCGTGATCTTTGTCACCGGCGCGGGCTTGATCCGCGCTTCCGATAGTACCATCCCCGGCGACACGCTGTATGGGGTGAAGCGAACCTTTGAGCAGACTCAACTGTTTTTTGTGCCTGCCGAAAGTCGCCCCGATCTGCTCACCCACATCGCGGAAGCGCGGCTCAGCGAGATCGTGACCCTGACCCAGCGCGGTCAGCAGTTCAGCGAACCGTTTATCACAGAAATGTTGGATGGGGTAAATGTGGCGTTGGCGGCACAGCCCAACGAGTTGTCCCGCACGCGGCTGCTTGCCGAGGCGATGAGTACCGTACAGCAGGCGCAGAGTCAAGGCGGACTCACTGCCGATCTTGCGTCGCGTACCCTTGCCAAATTGGAAGGGACGGGCAATATCACTGTCCGGAATGGGGCGACAGGTACACCGGGCATCGTCGCTCAGGCTCCGACCCTATCGCCTACACCGACAGCTACACCAACCATCGTGTTGTCTATTGAACCATCGGTAGCACCAAGTATCGCGCCATCTGCTACACCAATAACGCCAACTGCCACCGAAGCTAACGCGACCTATTTACCGACCTTTACGCCGTCCATGACGCGCACTATCGTGACCAAACCGCCGACCTTTACACCGTCGCCAACAAAGGTAGCTTCCCCAACCCGCGCTCCGAGCGCCACCTCGAACGCCAGTCCAACGTTGGGACAGGGGCAGGCCGTCATTATCACGGGCATTCCGACAGTTATCGTCGCTCGTCCGACTTCGCCGCCCGCCGTCGTTCAGGGATCGACTCCTGTGCCAGCCGGAGCAACTACCGCCGCTGATGGTGGTGTACCTCGATCCAACAACTTACCCCCAGCGGCGGTCAAGCAGGCGTGGAAGCAGGTCACGTTCAATAACTGTCCACCCGAAGGTCAGGGCGGCGATCCTCTGCTAAACCAGACACGCAATCGGGTTGATGAGGGCGGTTTCCAGCCAACCGCGTTCGATAATGTGGCGAAGTTGCCGTGGCCTAAAGATGCCGAAAGCAAGCCACATGATCAGTGGTCGCAAGGCGCTAAAGACGAGATTGGGCGCTCAGAGGGATTGCCGTTAAGCATCGAAGCCTATTTGGTCAAAGTGCAAGAGAACGGCCCCGAAGCGCAAAATTGTAACGCCGACAAAACATGGCAACTATGGCTGCTTGGCACGCCGGGATCGGCTGGCGATCTTAATCGAGCGATCATCGCACAGATCACGCCGCGTGTCCGTCCCAACCATGCTGGCTGGACTCTGGAAAAGCTCAACGCGCTGGCGGCAGCGGGAGCCAAAGTTCGCATCGGCGGTTGGCTGACCTTCAATCCCGAACAGGCGGGGGAAGTCGGCAAAACCCGCGCTTCCCTGTGGGAGCTTCACCCCGCCATGCAGATCGCGGTCTGGAAAAACGATCAGTGGGTCAGTTTGGATGACTACCAGCCGTAGTTAATTGGGCAGTTTAGTTTGCAGGAAGGTGATCGGGTTGACCCAGATCCCGTTCACGGCAACTTCCCAGTGGACATGCGGCCCCGTACTACGTCCAGTCGTACCGCTAAGTCCCAATATATCGCCTTGCAAGACAAACTGACCTGGTACGACAAAGCGGGTCGTCATGTGCGAGTATTCGGTGAAGATACCCCAGCCATGATCGATGATGACGCTCTCGCCGTGAATATCCAGCGGTTGTGAAAGCGCGACCCGTCCATTTGCCGAGGCAAGCACCGGAGTCCCCGAAACAGCGCGAAAGTCCTGACCCGTGTGCCGTGACCGGATACCGCCGTTGTAGATACGCCAACTTCCGAACGGCGCAGTAAACGCCCCATTGACAGGCGGGGAAAATGTCCCTTCCCAGTAATGGGCAGGCGTGACCATACTGTAGGTCGAAATGAGCTTTTCGTCTTCACTTTTCTGAATCTGGTCAGCCAGTAAGAAAAGCTTGTCGCTCGGCAGGATATAGGGCGTTTCAGCGACAAACTCGCCCGATGCAACCTTCAGCGTCCCGTCCCAGTGTGCAGTAGCACCGCTGCGGGTCATAATCGTCACCGTTAGCGGGTAGTCTTGAATCTTCTGATCCAGCGGCGCAGTGACTAGACTGGCATAGCCTTTGCTGGTCGGGAAGAACGGGTAAGTCCGGCCTAGCGCTGTTGCCACGCCTCCGACCACATCGGAGCCACTCAGCGTGACCACACCGAGCGATCCCTGCCGGATATAGTCGAATTCTAGGTTAACGACGACAGCTTGTTGGGCTAGTAAGTGTGGCACACTGATGCTCAGAATCGCCAGCACCAACCCGCCAACAACGATGAGGCTACGCCATAAATGATTCTGCGTTATGCGTGATGCAAACTGTTTCAAGGGGCTTTGTCCTATAGCATTCAAAGCGTTTAGCGTGCTGGCTCGAATGCCTGTAGCGGGTCGGGAGTTTACACAATTTACGATGTACTCGTGCCAAGTCTAGCATCATCGATTTAAAAGACAAGGAATTCACGCTCTGGCGTTGGCGATGGAAATAAGGTTTTGTTTGTGTAGTGTTTGACAGCTTTAATCGCCGTACAGCGATTGCTGTTTATTGAACTCAATGCTACACTCCGGCTCACCTTAAAGGATGGGCAATGATGGCTTACGGCAAACTTGATGTTTACTGGCCTGATGGGCCAATTGAAAGTTATCAACTCGAAAAACCGAGCATTGCAATCGGGCGTTCGACGGGCAATGATATTGTTTTGGACACGACTGCTGTTTCGCGTTACCACATCAGCCTGACCCGCAAAGATCAGGATGTCTTCCTTGAAGACTTAGAGTCGGTCAACGGCACGTATCTGGACGGCGAGCGTATTAAAGCCCACGACCCGATTGTCCTACATGGTGGCGAAGAAATCCAACTGGGTGACATTCGGCTGATCTATATGCCGCAGGATGAAAGCGAGGAGATGCCGACCCAGCCGATTTTCCTTGAGCAAAATGTCATGGAAACGCGGCGTATCGAGCTTTCGCAGCCGACTTTCAAGGTCGAACTCGACCCGCCCACCCAGCCAGTTACCCCCGGTGTTTATGTTCAAGCCAGCCTGACGATCTATAACAGCGGCAGCGAACCGGATCGTTTCACTATCGATTTTGATGGGGTTCCTAAAACGTGGATACGCACGGATCGCTCGGAAATGGAAATACCGCCGGGTGGCAATGCGGCGGTGCTCATTAGTTTCAAACCACTGCGCCGCAGCGAAAGCGCTCCCGGCAAATATACGGTAAAGGTACGGGTTCACGCAAAGTCGGGGCAGTCTATCGACATCCCGATGATCCTAACGCTGCGGGCGTACAGCGGCTTCGGGATTGTCATGGGGACACCCCGCATCGACAGCGCTACTCCCTTTGAAGTTTATCTACATAATCAGGGGAGCGAACCTTTGCCACTGTTATTGAGTGGTGCGGCTCCCGGCGATGATCTTGTTTTTGCGATTCAACCGTCGCAAATTACATTGGCGGCGGGCGAACAGCGCTCGGTGAAAGGCTATGTGCGATCCGCGCACCAACCGCTGCTTGGCAAAACGCGAGAACGTCGCTTTGATATTCTCGCTCGCGCTCAGAACCCCTCTGGTTTTCTGGCAGCCGTTCAAGGAGTGCTGCTGGAAAAACCCGCGCTGCCGCAGTGGGTTCCGACAGTGGTTGTTCCGGCGATGATCATTCTGGTGCTCGCCGCCGTTATCGGGTCAATTGCGTTCTTGAGCCGCCCACGCACGCCAGTGATCACGAGCTTGGTGGCCTCAGCCGCCAGCCTGACCGAAGGCGATGCGGTCACGCTCACTTGGGCGGCAACTGATACCAGCGAAGTTACCGTTCAGCTTGACAACGCCGCACCTGTCACCGTCGATCCACCAGCGAACACTTATACACAGACCATGACCGGTGTTGGCACACGCACCTTTAGCGTTGTAGCGCACAATGGCGGCGAATCGGCGGTGCAGGAAGTACAGGTGGTGGTCAATCCGGCGCTCAAGGTGAACGCCTTTGTCATCACGCCTAATCCGCTGCTGCGAAATGTCCGCCAGAACATCAATCTGAGTTGGGATGTTGATGGCGCGAACAATATTCGCTTCGTTGGTCTTGAAGCGCTCACGGGAAAACCAGACGACAGGACCCAACCCGCCGTTGGACAGATCACCCTGACGGGTACGCCGCGTGATTCCGTCGAATTGAAGTTGGTCGCAACGGGTACGGATGGCAAACAGACTGACCAGTCGGTGCGCGTCGAGATCCAGAATCCAACGTGCAAGGTCACTGCTGACAAAACGAAGGTTTATGCGGGGCCGGGAACGAATTATCCAGTGACGAATACGCTGGCAGCCAATAGCAACGTTGGCCCTGATGGTCGCGATGCAAGCGGCAAATGGATTCATCTCGCGCCCGCCCCGGATTTGCAGGCATGGTTGGACGCTAGCACTGTCACTTGTACTGACTTTACCCCAGACGCCCTGACGGCGATTATGACCACGCCTGTACCGCCGAGCGTTACACCAACCCAAACGCCCACCAGCGCACCACCTACCGCTACCACTACACTCTCGCCTACTCCGGCGGCAACGAAGACGGCTCAATCTTTAACCGCGCCGAGCAAGACTCCTACTGCGCCGCCGACACACACTTCGACGGCGATCACGCACACGCCGACAACGCTGGAATTGTTATATGTGCTGCGTGCTCCTAACCCTAAATCCCTCTCGCTCCCGACTCCGTAGAGAGGGGCTTTCCGGATACGGCTCCGTTTGCGCGGCGAGAGTCGAGGGTTAGGGTAGCTTTCCGAATGAAATAGCGCTTTAGGCAGCCCTGACCCAGCGCTGTTTAGCGGCTATTTATCGCGGGTCAGGGCAAAGCCACTCATAAACTGCTTCTGGAGCAGCACAAAGACGATCACTGGTGGCACGCTGGCGATCACCGCACCGAGCATCATCGGGCCAAACTGCATCGCCGTATCCGTCCCGACGAGGGTACTTAGCCCAACTTGAATCAATTGGCGGCTGTTATCCTGAACAATGATTCGGGGCCACAGGTACATATTCCACACGTATACGAACTGGATCACGGCGAGTGCGCCAATCGTGTTCCAGCTTACCGGGATGAGGATCTGGAACAGAAATTGCAACGGGGTCGCCCCGTCAAGCTGGGCGGCTTCCGAAAGCTCCGCCGGGATATTGGCGAAATGCTGCCGGAATAGGAATGTACCTGTCGCGCTTGCCAAAAATGGAACAGTTAACGCCAGCAGATAAGCGTTTTTAGGCCAGTCAAGCTGCACCACAAGGCGCGACAACGCGATGATCAAGACTTCGGTGGGCATCATCAATGTCAGCAGTACAAAGTCATACACAATCCATTTGCCGGGAAAGCGGAAGTAGACAAAGGCCAAGCCCGACAGCAGCGAGAGGATCGTTTTGCCAACGGTGATGATGAAGGCCACCAAAATGGTGTTGAGCATAAACTGCCCTAGATTGCGCGTGATCAGGGCATTCACAAGGTTGTCTTGCAAGGTTGAACCAATGCCGAATTTGTAGGTATACACTTCGGCGTTGTTTTGTGTGCCGATCATGAATGAATAGAGTAGCGGTAGCCCCAACAGAAAGCACGCTATCCACAAAATGAGGTGGGTATACCAGCGTTTAGGCAGCCATGCAGGGCGACTCGCTTTACGGGTGGGGGTAACGGTTACTTCTTGGGTTATGGTAGTCATGATTTGTTTACCCTACGCATTGTAATTCACCTGACGACCTGTTGAGTAGAACTGGAAGACGGTTAGACCGATGACCATCACAAATAGCAGAATGGATTGCGCCGACGCTTGGCCCAGATTGCCGGAGCTAACACCTGTTTGGTAGATTTTATAGATCATCACCGAGGTTGCACCCACTGGGCCACCTTTGGTCATCACATCTACTGTCCCAAAAATGTCAAAAAAAGCATAGGACATATTCGTGATAATCAGAAAGAAAGTGATAGGTGAAAGTAACGGTACTACAATATACCAGAAGCGCTGCGGCGTATTTGCGCCATCAATCGAAGCGGCCTCACGGAGATCGTTGGGAACATTTTGTAACCCAGCAATATAAAACAGAATGCCGAAGCCCAACGATTTCCAGACGCTGGCGAGAATGACGGCAATCGGAGCCAGAATCGGGTCGGTTAACCATGGCAGTTTCAGACCGAACACGCTGTCAAGCAGATGGTTGATGATCCCGACGATTGGGCTGAACAGCAGGAAAAAGACGATACCTGCGACAACGGGCGACAGCGCATAAGGCCAAATGAGCAGCGTGCGATAGACATTGGCTCCTTTGACAGGTTGGAAGGCTGCGGTCGCAATCAGCAGGGACAAGACTAACCCAAGTCCAACCGTAACCGCCGCAATGATCAGTGTAATGGCGACGCTGTATAGGTATTCCGAACTGCCAAGGAGCGTTGTGAAATTCTCGACACAAATGAATTTTGTGCGCGGAATGCCGATATAGCTCAACAGCGTCGAAAGGCGGAGAGTATCCAGCGATGGATAGTACAGAAACACCGCCAGAATAATCAGAGTCGGCAGCAATAGCAGCCACGGTGTGAAAAATCCCTTGAACAAGCCTTGCGAGGTAGCTTCGATGTTATTGGGATGACTCGCCCGAAAACGCCACTGAGCCAGCCAGTTTGCGCCAGACACGGTGACTGCCGTCCCGACAGCAACCAGTAGCAAGCCGAATAGGATAGTCGCGGTTGAGACTTCTGGGTTGAAGGTACAGTAGCCCAGCGGAACCATGAAGATCAATGGCCCAACGGCTCCCGCAACTGCGCCGAGCGCTGCACCGAGTGCTACGGATTGGTGCAAGCGTACAAAGGTATAGCCCACAATGATCGCGCCAATCAGCGCTGCGATCCCACTCAACAACAGAGGCGTAGCGGTCAGCATGTGCAATCACCCCCAATAGAACCAAAGAGGGGGTGGGGTGCAGACCCCATCCCCTCAGGAAAACACTTATGAGTGAGAAACGAACTTACTTGGCAGGAGTCGCGGCTGCGTCGGCGACGTTCAGCGAATTGTAGTCCGCCAGCAGTTTATCCGCGTCAGTTTTGATCTTCTTGAAGGCTTCCACCGGGTCGCCACCCTTGAGCATCAGGCTTTCCATTGTGCCCGTGACCAGATCGCGGGTGCCGGGGAAGGTTCCCATGATCGCGCCCTGCGTTGCAAAGGTAACTTTGCTGTCTGCCAACTGCTGACCACCTACTGCGAAAACGGGATTCTGCTTGAACCAACCCTCGTCTTCGAGTGCTTTCGCGGCGCTAGCACGGATCGGAATGTAGCCCGAAATCTTGTGCCAGTCGGCGGCGTTCTTGGTGTCGGTCAGAAACAGCAACCAAGTCAACGCGCCTTCTTCGACTTTGGGATCGAGATCCTTGACTAACCACAAGCTAGCACCACCGATGATATTGCCAGCGTAACCGGCCTTTGCGTCGTAGGGCATCTTGCCTGCAACGACGTTGATGTTGTTGGGCTTGGCGGCGGTCAGGATGTCGCCAGCGTCACCGCTGCTGCTGATGATGAAAGTGAACTTGCCAGCGCTAAAGCCGCCTTCTACACCGTCCCAGTCAAGCTGCTTGCCAGTGTAGATATAGTTGCCATTTTTGTACATATTCTGCCACCATGTCGCCACATTAATCGCGGCCCTGCTGTCCAGCAGCACTTCAGTGGCACGGGCGGAACGACCATTGTCATTGTTGGCGAGGGTCGCGTTTTGCTGAGCAACCCACTGTTCAAAGAACCAGCCGTGATCAGGCCATGATATGCAGCCATCAACCTTCAGGCCGGCTTTCTTGGCATTGATTTTGGCGCAATCGGCTTCGAGTTCTTGCCATGTGGCAGGCACCTTATCGATTCCGGCAGCTTTCATCTGGTCGGCGTTGGCATACAGAATGCTCGTAGAGGTGTTCCAAGGCATCGAGGTCCACTTGCCGTTGACGACATAGTAGTTTGAAATAACGGGAACAAAGTCTTCAAAGTCAACCTTAAGACCGTTCAATTCCTTTTTGTCGCCCAACGCATCGGCAATCGGCTTGTAGTAACCCAGATCGCGGGCGCGTTGTGTACCTGCTTCAAACTGCTGCACGACTGCCGGAGCGTTCTTCTGCTGAATGGCGAGGTCGGTAGCTTTTTGCAGTTCTTCATAGCCACTGTAGCCTTCGACAGTCACTTTGAATTGGGGGAACTGCTTGTTAAATTCATCGGCGCGAGCCTTTGTCCAGTCCAGACGTGCGCCCTGAAAAGCGATCCAGACTTTCACTTCGGTAGGCGTTTGTGCATGGATGGTCATTGCCGTCAGAGCAATGCTGGCGAGGACGAATAAACTAACAAAAATACGTAAAGTTCTGCGAGCGATCATTTTCTCGTGTGCTCCCTATTATGTTCACAAAGCAAGCGAGTAGATAATAAGCAAATTTCTTTAACAATTGGACGGTGTGATTTTAACAAATAGGGATCTTCCGGTTAATAGCCCTTAATCTACAAAGGGGAATTATAATCGCGCCAGAAGCCGCGTCGCATTATCTATGGTAGAGTCAAGCATACCAAACGTTCCTAACTAATCTACGAGAAATCATTATGCAAATTCAAGCGGCGCTGCTTACTGAACCCGGTCAACCGTTGAGCGTTGAATCGCTTACGCTGGATGCCCCCAAACGCGGCGAAGTGCTGGTACGGATTGCTGCCAGCGGGGTCTGCCACAGCGATTATCACGTCCTCAGTGGCGCAACCAAACATCCACTCCCGGCGGTGCTGGGACACGAGGGCGCGGGCGTGGTAGAAGCCGTCGGCGAAGGCGTTGAACGAGTCCAGCCCGGCGATCACATTGTGTTGAATTGGGCACCCAACTGTGGCGAATGCTTTTATTGTTTGCGGGGTAAGCCCAATCTGTGCGAAACCTTCACCGCGCCGATCTGGGCAGGCACGATGTTGGATGGCACACCGCGTTTACATCGTGGCGCAGATCCCGTGTACCACTACTGCGGCCTAGCGACCTTTGGCGAGTATGTTGTCGTGCCACAGCAAAGCTGCATCCCGATTCGGCGCGATGTCCCGTTGAATATCGCGGCGTTGGTTGGCTGTGCGGTTGCCACCGGAGTCGGCGCAGCCATGTATACCGCCGAGGTTCGCCCCGGTGATCGTGTCGTGGTGGTGGGCTGCGGCGGTGTCGGACTCAATGTTATTCAAGGAGCCGCATTCTGTGGCGCAGAAATGATCATCGCCGTCGATAGCAACCCAGCGAAAATGGCAATCGCTCGGCAGTTCGGCGCAACTCATACCCTGCTGTCCGGCGATGATACGCTGGACGCGATTCAGCAGCTTACCGGGGGTCGCGGTGCGGAGCATGTTTTTGACGCGATTGGTGTTCCAGCCGTGCAAGAACAAGCCTTAGCTTATGCCCGACCCGGCGGCACCTTGACGCTGGTGGGGTTAGCACCGATGGGAACCAATACCAATTTCCCCAGCGCGCTCATTACCCGACAGGAAAAGCAGATTCGCGGCAGCTATTACGGTACAGTCAACGCTAGCCGCGATTTCCCACTGATGCTGGATCTGTACATGGCGGGCAAACTCAAACTTGACGAGCTTGTGTCGCGTGAATATACCCTCGCACAGGTCAACGAAGCCTTCGAGTCCATGCTGACAGGCAGCATCGCCCGCGGGATCATTGTTTTCTAGTGATAGGTATTTCCAAAATGCAGGGTCGTGTAGGCGACGGCCCCTACATCAAACCATATTTTGTAGGGGTCGGGCCTGCCCGACCCGTATTTTTCGAGGATTTTCAGACCGCCGCTTCGGGCGCTTTGGCGGGCGGGATTGCTAGGAAACTCAACAGCAGTCCGACCACACCCGCCATCACCGGAACGCCAACTGCCATGTGTACCGTCCACGCAACGCCCGTTGTGATTAGAACGGTCAGGATATACAAGCCATAGAATACAATGGGCGTGGTAAACACAAACACGCGCAACATAGTAGGCCGCTGCATGGATGGCTTCAACTGGTGATACAGCAGATCTGCCACTAAGCCAGCGATCAGCGCCGGGGGGATAAAGCGGTAGGTGTCGTTAAGCACGCTCACTAACGCGGCATTGAGTGTAAAGAGCAGGATAAACGTGCCAAAGGGCAGCGTCCAGCGCCGGATCATAAGCAGGATCAAGCCCGTGAACAGCGCCGTTTGGATGAGTGGGCCAGCCACTCCCAAATCAACGCCCAGATAGTAGCTAGTGTTGGCATCAATAGGTTGTGCTGTATAGATAATCTTGCTGCCGTCAGGCGACCACGAATACAAGCGTACTCCACTTTGCAAAGCAGCATTTTGGGTAATATTCGTTGGCTGGGAGCCATCGGCGTTCATGACAAAGATTTGGGTGCCTTTGCCGCCATCGGCAACAAAGCCAATCTTGCTGCCATCTGGGGAGTAAGTCGCGCCCCAATTATAGGTAGTAGGCAAATTGGTGAGTTGAACCGGATTCGTGCCATCGGGAGCCATCGTATAGATTTCTGATGTATTCTTACGCTGAGAATTAAAGGCGATGTGTTTGCCGTCGGCAGACCAATTCGGCCCCCAATTTTCGCTGCTACCTTTGGTGATCTGGGTCACATTCGAGCCGTCGGCGTTCATCACAAAGATTTCGTCGTGATCGAAAACGCGCATCGAAAACGCGATCTTGCTGCCATCTGGCGACCATGCTGGACGTGCCGTACTGAGGCCGCCGCTGGTTAATTGTTTCTGGTCGCTGCCATTAGCGTTAATCACATAAATAGATTTTATGTCATCGTTCCCGGCGCTAAAGGCAATCTGTTTACCATCCGGCGACCATATAGGATGGGTCACATTTACCTTATTCGTGGTCAACTGTTTAACATCCGTGTCATCGGCATTGGCAACGTACACTTCGCCTATATCGCCAGTGATCACTACATAGGTGATCTTGCTGCCATCGGGGGAATAGGCCGGGTAGCGATAGGCCACTTTTGGATCGAAGGCCAAACGGGTTTGTCCGCCGCCATCAGCCCGCATGACGTACAGTTCCGTCACCGCATTAGATCGCGAGGTAAAGCTGAATTCCTTGCTGGCTAGTGGGAAGGTCAGCGGTTGGGCAAAGTTGGTAAAAAAGGTTAGTACCGACATAAAGGCGATGATAGACAGCAACATTGGCAGCAGCGATACTAGCGAATTTTGGGTACTGCGCCGCTGCCAAACCGCATAAAATGGCCCAGTCATAATTAATGATCCAGCAGTTGCCAGCAATAAGTGAGTGGGGCTGAGCAGCGCATCGGTGTTAGCTTCGATCCCGAAGACGATATGCCAGATCATGTCGCCCAACCCAGCAAACGCAAAGATCGCTACGCCGAGTAGTGCCGCGCCATAACCCGCTGGCAGCGCCCGCGCCCATGAATGCCCACGTCGGCGGTTGATGATCATCGCGCCGCCTAGTACCAGCGCTGAGGCAGCATATCCAGAATATAAAATGGCGTGCCACGGCGTAAAGAAGGTGCTATCGGCCTTGCCGTGATTATGTGCCCAGCCATCAAGATATAACCCACAGATGAGCCAGACCGCCGTAAACGCGGTAATCCAATCGAAACGGGGGCCGCCGATAGCCTGTGCTTTTTCGGTGGGCGTAACCAATGACGCACCGGAAGATTGCGCTTGTGTTGCCAAATTGCTACTCCTAAATCGACTCAAGGGCGGGTCGTATTCTTCGTTATGCTGTACGTATCGTCTATAGATCGGGTTGCGTAAATAGTAGCCGATCTACGGCAATCGCCCACGCAATTGAAATGGGCAAGCAATCAGACTGTGGAGCTTTCATTAGGGAATCTGGGCGATCTGGGGAGTCCGGGCGATGTACTGTGTGTCACCCGGATATTAACTGGCAGGCTTAATAGCGGTCACGGTTTCGCAGTTGCAGAGACAACTGTTGGAGAAGGGGCAGGAGTGGTGGTGGGCCAGAACGAACGATAAGGTGCAAACAGGAATTGAGTCAGGTGGCTAACCATCTCGGTTTTAATAGGAGTCGCGGTTTCCGGTTTAGAAATTAGCGTGATGTTTGCGTAGGTGTAAATGCCCCAGTTCTTGTATTTCTCCTCAGCCAGTAAATTGAAAATATCGGTTTGGGCTTGTGCCGTTGTCGTGTACCCGAACAGGAAGAAATCCCCTTTATCTTTGCCCCGTGTTACAGTGAACTCATAGGCTGTCGTGACGTTGTGCCAGACCTGCGATTTGACCGTGTTGTATGGCTTGAGGTTACTGACAGGTACGCCAACCGCCTTAAAGCGCCGCACCACACTATCCGCGTCCGAGAGGGGCAGACTGGCTATTGTCGGGAACGCAGAGTCGGCGGCTTGCGTGTTTCCCATAAAGAATGAGCCAGTTAGTACCATCACAATCAGCGTGATGGCCCCCACTGCACTTAAGACAGTTTTCTCGCGGCGAGTTAAATGGTGGAAAACTCTCTTGGCCTTGCGGGTTACTGGGCTATCTTGCTGCGGAGAGACGATTTCCTCAGCCGAAGGGAGATCGGGCAGCTTATTACTACTAGGTCGGACAGGGGATTTATCTACGTTTGTCGCACCTGTCGGCGCATTTCCCTTCGTTTTCGCGATTCGCAGTTCTCGGATCTCTTGCTCTACCGCAGCACGTCGTCGCTGTTCAATTTTATCGCGGAGCAAATTGGACTTCTGCGAAATTTGGTCGTCATTCATTACGGGCTTCCTTTACGTTGTTAGTAGACTACTACGGGAACAATGGCGATGGCTTTTTTCGCCGTGAGGACAAGACTGCCGGGGCATAAACTGGTATCGGCAGTGGTGGTGGAAAGCGTCAGCGTTGCCGTCCAGCTGCCTGAGCCAACTACATTGGACGGGATAATCTGATTGTCAAAGCTGAACAAAAAATCCTGACGGGTAATGTCGCTGGAAGAGACAATCTTGACCTTGATAATCGTTTTGGAGCCGGTCGTTGTGCAGACGGCGGAGCCGATGGGCGCGGCGGGGCTATAACCACTTACGCGGCTTACATAAATAACGTCAGTGCTGCCCGCGCTGGGATTGCCCGCTGCGTTCTTTGAGCCGTGCAGGTCGCCAACCACAACGCCCAAGCCACGATTCACTGCCGGTCCCACCAAGCCAATAACGCCAATGCTGATCACAGCAACAAGCGCTAGAAGTAAGGCGTATTCGATTAGGCTTTGCCCTTGTTTTCTACGACGGTTATGTTTCATTTCGCCTCCACTATGTCTTCAAATTGATGAATAAATAATTCAATAGGACGGTTTTCCTATAAACCAGTGTATCAGAAAAACACCTATCAAATGTGAAAAATGTATGAAGACGTTCTAACACTAATATAACGCACTCAATTTTCAATTAATTCAATAACCTTTCTAAGCGTCGAGGAATAATTCAGGTGATGAATACCCCAAGCTGCGGAATTTACTGGTTCCAATTCACTTGTCTGAGATGTAGTTAACTGTCGATTGCTGAAATCGATTCGGCAATCGCCCAGATTAGATAAAGCAGATAGATTAGATAGATTGTTGTGATAGGCGCTGATCACTATAAAATGTATAATGACGAGATATTGTTCAGGTATCATTCTGACAGGTTATTGTGTCTGTATGGCAAACACCGAGGTCAAGCACATCTCTCAACCGACTCATGGGGATGATCGACAGACTCTAAAGCATATTCGGATTCAGCCAGCCACGACGTGGTTTCCAATTGACTTTGGCGAGATATGGGCTTTTCGTGATCTGTTCGCTATTCTCGCCATGCGCGACATCAAGCTCCGTTATAAACAAACGATGCTTGGCATCATCTGGGTTATATTACAACCCCTCGTTGCTTCGCTAATCTTTGCGGTGATCTTCGGGCGCATTGCGGCGCTCCCGTCCGATGGCAAACCCTACTTGTTGTTCATCTATGCAGGAATGCTGCCTTGGAATCTATTCGCGGGCTGCTTGCAACGCGCCGGAAACAGCCTTATCAGCGATGCAAAGTTGATCACGAAAGTCTATTTTCCGCGTCTGATTATTCCTATTGCCAGTTCAGCAGCGGTACTTCTCGATTTCGCGGTTGCGTTCGTGGTGATGATCGTGCTGCTGTTTGTATACCACGACCAAGTTAGCGTGACATGGAATATTCTGGCATTACCGCTGCTGCTGTTGGTCGTGTTACTCATCTCCATCGGTGTTAGCCTGTTTCTCTCGGCGCTCAATGTTTACTATCGCGATTTTATGTATGCCCTACCCTTTGTCATTCAAGTGTGGATGTATGCCTCACCACTCGTCTATTCGGCAAGTATGATCCCGGATCGGTGGCGCGTGATCTACGCCTTGAACCCAATGGCGGGAGTCATTGATGGCTTTCGGTGGGCGCTGTTAGGTACTGGCGAATTCCCCTTGCTAACGATGTCCATTGCGGTCGTGATGGGCTGTCTTTTTTTTATTGTCGGAGCCTATATTTTTCAACGGGTTGAAAGCAGTTTCGCGGATGTGGTGTAATGAGTGATATTGCCATTCGGGTCGAGAATCTGGGCAAGTCTTACCAGATCAATCATCAGCAGGGACGCAGTAAATACCGCACACTCCAAGAAGAAATTGTTGGCTTGGTTAGCAATCCATTCCGAAAAACGGAAGGCAGCCGCGAAACAGTATGGGCGCTCAAAGACATTTCCTTTGAACTTAAAGCGGGCGAAGCACTAGGCATTATCGGGCGGAACGGCGCGGGCAAAAGTACCCTGCTCAAAATTCTGTCACGGATAACGCGCCCGACCACGGGTCATGCGGACATCTACGGGCGGATTGGCTCGCTGCTCGAAGTCGGTACAGGCTTTCACCCGGAGCTAACAGGTCGTGAGAATATCTTTCTTAATGGTGCTGTATTGGGCATGACACGGCGTGATATTCAACGGCGCTTTGATGAGATTGTGGCCTTTGCCGAGATCGAAAAGTTTTTGGATACGCCCGTCAAGCGCTTTAGCAGTGGTATGTATATGCGGCTGGCCTTTTCCGTTGCTGCCCATCTTGAGCCAGAGATTCTGGTTGTCGATGAAGTGTTAGCAGTGGGTGATGCCGAGTTTCAAAAAAAATGTCTTGGTAAGATGAGCGACGTTTCACACGAAGGTCGCACCGTACTGTTTGTGAGTCACAATATGGCGGCGATAAAACACTTGTGCAAACGCATCATATGGTTGAAACAAGGAGCGATTGCAGCCGACGGTTTCTCGGAACCAGTAATCTCGCAATACATGATGGAATCGGCTGTCTATACTAGGCAGCGGCTATGGCCTACTGGTATTGCCAGCCCCGGCGTGGATGAATTCAAATTGTATAGCATTCGGATGCTAAATCAACACGGCGAGATGAGCACTAGCCACGAGATTGAGCACGGATTTAGCATCGAAATGGAATACGAAATCTTTAAAAGACTTCCCTATTGCCGGATCGGGTGGCAAATTAACACTGCCACTGGCATTATAGTTATGGAAGCCTATGACTCTGACAGTGTATTTTACAGTGGCATCCGCGAACCGGGGCGCTTCCTGAGCCGGTGTGACATCCCCGGTCATTTGCTCAATACTGGGAATTATCTGATTGATATTAATGCAGGAATTCCCAATCTTAAAAATTTGGTTAATCTGGAAAATGTTCTGGCGTTTAACATCGTCGATACTAGTGCGACGGGTGCTAACTCGTCCGTTGAAAGAGGAGGGATTATTCGTGCCGACCTTATTTGGAGCCAAGAAAAACATAACAATGTACCGAAGGGTAGTTTCGTTAGGACGTAAAGTCCTTTTTCGCTTGCCAGTACTGCCAACATATCTAATTGAGGAAGCGGGTCTGACCAGAATTGGAGACTTTAATCCACAGGATATTTTTATCGTTGGTTACCCCAAATCAGGTAATACATGGTTTCAGCATATGGTCTGCGAATTAGTGTATGGAATTGATACACGGATTGCGCCAGATGCTCTTATTGAACAACTCACTGGGGCTGATGACAGCAAAAGTTATTACTCACGGGTAAGTACACCCATGTATTTCAAGTCCCACTTTCTCCCAAGACCAGAATATCGACGTGTAGTTTATCTACTGCGGGATGGACGCGATGCAATGGTGTCATACTTTCATCATATTAAAGCCATAGAACATTTATCCGAATTAGATAAGATGGACGTGGTGCGAAATGGAACGTATTTGTCCCCTTGCAAGTGGTACGAACATGTTGAACGATGGTTGGAGAATCCATATACAGCAAATATACTTTTGATTAAATATGAGGATATGAAAACATCTCCTGCAGAGGTCCTTCATAAGTTCTGTGATTTCGCGGGAATTGATCGCGACGATTCTTACATTGAACAGGTAATCGCACGAACTTCATTTTCAGAAATGAAAAAGAAAGAGGTGGCGGTTGGGTGGGCTAATGAAAATTGGCCCAAAGATCAGACATTTGTGCGACGTGGTATCGTGGGCAGTTACAAAGATGAAATGCCACCCGACGTATTAACTGAGTTTTTGGAACAGTCTGCTGCGACGTTACGCAAGGTTGGATATTCGGTGGACTGACTCTTATCATTTGACGCAATCTCAAACAGGTAACCACCTTATTTCAAAAGATAGTTGGCCTCAGCAACACAAGATCCCATCAATAGAGAATAGCTAGCTTGCAAAAGGTATGGCGACTCAAACAGGTCATTAAACTTTTTTTACCGCCGCTTTTTATAAGCGTCGGTAAATTTATCATCAATGGTTTTACAGGGTTGACTTCCTCTGAATGGGAATATGTTCCTGAGCAATGGGCTAGGGCAAAGCGCGACCCAAAGATCAAAGGATGGAACGTCCAAGCGGTGCTTGATGCTTATATCAACAAATGGCCTGCCTTTGTCGAAAGTCTAAACAGTACCTATCCACTTGGGTTGTCGCCAGAAGCTGATCCATCACAAAAATTAGATTTGTCATCTCATAATATTTCGATGACCTACGGGTACACTTTAGCGTTGGCGGCGCAGCATAAGACTCAGATCCAAATGTTGGATTGGGGTGGTGGGATTGGACATTACTACCTAATTGGTCAAAAACTTCTGCCCAATGTACAGATAGATTATCATTGCAAGGATCTCCCGCTTTTGGCTGAATATGGTCAAAAACTCTTTCCTGAAGCGCATTTTTATGTGGATGACTCTTGGCGCAATCGGCAGTATGATTTTGTTCTAGCAAGTAGCTCCCTGCAATATTCCGAGGATTGGAAGAAGTCTTTTGCACAGTTGGCGGAATGTACCGCTGATTATCTGTTCGTGACTCGGCTGCCAGTAGTCCATCATGTTCCATCCTATGTTATGGTACAGCGTCCCTATCAATATGGGTATGATACTGAATATCTTGGTTGGTGTATCAATCGCACCGAGATAATCGACTATTCGCGAACGTTGGGGCTGGAATTGGTTCGCGAGTTTGTGATTGAGTATCCGCCTGTAATACAGGGCGCACCAGAGCAATGTGATTACTGGGGGTTTTTGTTCAGGAAGCCCAATTTAGCAGATGAAATAAAGCCGCCTATTGTATAGCGTTTATTCTCGAATGAATGGTGCAAGGACTGGAATTGGGTATGGCAAATGAATCGGTTCGCACTCTGCTTTCTGATCAAGGCATTCATCCTGTCCTGATTGATGTTGGGGCTTCGGGAACTCCACCGGCTGTTTGGAATACAATTCGCAACAATTCTATTTACGTTGGTTTTGATCCTGATCTGCGCGAGATTCGGGATATCCAAAATAGCGGATATTACAAGGCAACCATTATCAATGAGGCAATAACCGACGATGCCAGCAACGGCGAAGTTCGTTTTTATTTGACACAATCGCCCTATTGTTCAAGTACCCTTAAACCCGATACACAATCACTCGAAAACTATCTTTTCTCGGATCTATTTACTGTCGAAAACGAAAGCAGCGTCAAGGCAATAACGCTGAATGAAGCTGTACAACGTGTAGGGGTATCCTCTATCGATTGGTTAAAGCTAGATACACAGGGGACAGATCTACGTATTTTTACCAGCCTTGACGAAAAAACACGCAGACACGTTTTGGCGATTGACATCGAACCGGGGTTAATCGATGCTTACATTGGTGAAGACTTATTTGTCGATGTCCATCGAGAACTTACCCAAAATGGATTTTGGCTGTCAAATTTGAATGTTGAAGGTGCTGTTAGAGTAAGACGGTCATCTATTCGCGATACGCTACCTTTCCTACCAGATAAAAATTATTCGTTGATATCCAAAGCCATCAGAACAAGCCCCAGTTGGTGTGAGGCGCGTTATTTTCGCAGCTTGCAGTTTCTCGCTCAGAACGACTTCACGGCGCGGGATTACATTGTACTGTGGGCATTTGCATTAGCAGATAATCAATATGGGTTCGCGCTGGATATTGGCATAGAATGTCAAAAAAGATTCGGACAAGACCCGATTGGGAATATACTGAAGACAACCGTCATCTCGCAGATCGAACGTGTGATTAAACGGGAATCGCTATTGAAGCCATTCAAAAAGGTTGTGAGAGCCGCGCTTCGCCAATTCGGGCGCTAAAGGGTTAAGCCATTGGATTATTACTGTACCTACTTTGACTCAGGCTATCTTCTACGCGGGCTGACTTTATATCGCTCATTGCTAGAACATTCCCAACGAGATTTTGTACTCTGGGTATTGTGCTTTGACGACTATTCCTATGAGGTGATCTCCCGTTTAGATCAAGCGAACTTAAGGGCGGTTCGTCTGCAAGACTTCGAGCATGGAGACGAACCGCTGTTACAGGCAAAACAAAACCGAAGCCGGGTGGAATATTTTTTTACCTGTACCCCTTCATGGCCTCTGTATCTATTGGATCACCATAACGAGATTGGGATCATCACGTATCTGGATGCCGATCTCTATTTCTTTTCAGATCTGCAACCTGTCTTTGCAGAAATAAAAAATTACTCAGCGCTCATCATTCCACATGGGTTCCCGCCAGAACTAAAACATCTTGAAATTCATGGCATTTTTAACGTCGGATTATTGATGTTTCGGAACGATAACAGCGGGCGTGAAATCCTGACACATTGGCGCGAGCAATGTCTAGACTGGTGCGGCGACTATCCTGACAATAACCGCTTTGCCGATCAAAAGTACCTTGACGAATGGCCTGCTAAGTACAAAACTGTGGTAGTCTCTGCCAATATCGGCGCGAATCTAGCTCCTTGGAACTGGATGAACTACCGTGAAATTACCCGACATGATGGCAAAATATGGGTAGAGGAAACCGCACTTATTTTTTATCACTATCAGGGCTTGAAATTACTTTTGTTTGGATTATACGATCCCGGCATGAGTGCATATAAGTTGATGCCCTATGCGTTACGAATACTACTCTATAGTCCCTACATAAACGAACTACACGCGACGGTTCGCTGGGCGCAATCGCTGGGTCAACAACTCAAATTTGAGCGTTCAAAGATCGGTAGTCGAACTTATGGTTATCGTCGCTTAGTCAAAGGCATTATTCAACGGCAAATCACTTGGAACCTGTAAATCAATTTTCGTGGGATCGCTACCCTATCCCTGCTCATCTCCCGGATGTCCACATCCGAGATTCTTCGCTTCCGCTCGTCAGCATCGTTACGCCTTCTTTCAATCAGGGGAAATTCATCCGCGAGACGATTGAAAGTGTGCTTACGCAGGATTATCCCAATATCGAATATTGGGTGATCGATGGTGGCAGCAGCGATGAAACGCTCGGCATTTTGCGCGACTATGAATCCGATCCGCGCTTTCATTGGATTAGCGAACCGGATAGCGGGCAAAGTGACGCGATCAACAAAGGCTGGAGTCGCTGTCGGGGCGATATACTGGCTTGGTTGTGCAGTGACGATCTCTATTTTGCAGGAGCTATTCGCGCTCAGGTTGATTACTTGCTGGCGCATCCTGATGTCGATGCCGTGTACAGTGATGCACTCTACATTGACGTTAAGGGCAACCCGGTACGAAAATACTGGGCGCGCAAATTTTCACAATACGAGCTGCTGAGAATTTGCTTCATCCCCCAGCCTACCGTGTTCCTGCGCCGCACGCTCATAGAGCGGATCGGCACTGTCAATCCATCGCTGCATTATGCGTTAGACTACGAATATTGGCTTCGTGCGTCACTCAATGGAGTGTTCGCTTATTCATCCGCCGATATAGCCAAATATCGCCTGCACGACGACTCAAAGACGGTTGCCGCGAGCATACAGTTCAACCCGGAAATTGAGCGCATTATTACAGGCTTCTTTGAGTATGACAATGTGCCACCGCCTATACGCCAAAAATCCAATTCCCTGCTCGCTGATTTACAATTGGAAATGGCGATTAATGCCGCTAGAGTAAATCAGATGGCATTAGCGTTGCGCCATTGGCAGGCAAGTATGAATTACCGTCTCGTCCGACCTCGATTGTTTTGGTTGCTACTAACGATTATCGAAGCAAAAACGCATGTGCCTGTAGCGAATATCCTGACCGACCGCTGGCTGCGCTTTCGCAGTAAATGGTAGTCATTTCCTAGACGCTCGATCAGCGCAACTATCTAATATTCTGATAGGCTGTTTTATATACGGCTATCGTTTCCTCTGCACAGCGCTGCCATGAAAACAGCGATGCACGCGCTATTCCTTTTGAGTGCATGGTGTCGGCAAGATTAGAATCGGCATGCACATTGCGGAGCGCATTAGCAATCGCTTCGACACTGGAAGGATCAACGAGCAGTCCCGCATCACCCAAAACCTCAGGCAGTGACGAAACATTGCTCGTAATGACTGGACAACCGCAGCACATCGCCTCTAAGACGGGCAAGCCAAACCCTTCGTACAAAGAAGGATAAACAAAGACAGAGGCTGCATTATATAATGCCACCAGATCGTCAAGAGGCACACGGCCTAAAAACCGCGCCTGATTTTGCAAATTCAGACGTGCCACTTCGTTCGAGATGTCGTCATATAACCATCCCTTTGGGCCTACATGAACCAACTGATAGGGCGTAGGCTGAAGGGAAGCATAGGCTTGCAACAGACGATTGATATTCTTGCGTGGCTCAAGCGTTCCTACTGTCAGTATAAATGTACTGAGGTTATAGCGTTCTTTGACTTCGGCAATGGCACTCGCGGCAATAGGTCGGAACTTTTCTGAGGCTGCCAGATAGGTCACGACAACTTTATCTGGTGCAACATGCAGTTGGTCAACAATATCGCGTTTGGACTGCTCGGAGATCGTTAGGATCATGGACGCATTTCGGGCAGACAGTGGCATAAAAATTCGTGAGTAATTGCGATGCCAAAATGGAAATTTTTTTGGAGTTTGCAAAATTGTTGTATCAAGAATAGAAATCACCGTTGGACATGGTGCTTTGAGGGGCATGACCGGGCTAGGTACATGCAGAATGTCAACTTTAGTATGGCGGGCTTTCAATGGTAGCAGTACGTGTGTCCAGACTACATCACGATATATTGTGCCAAGCCGAGACCGTAATGTTTTGGGCTGTGACATATCGCGAGTAGAACTTGGCGAAAACAGCGCGTAGTGATGCTCATGATTCATTTGTAAAGCATTGGTAAGCTGGTTGACATAAATGCCGCTGCCTGCCTGATTGATGTTGATGATTGACGTATCAATGCCTATTTTCATAGAGCTTCACCCTGCTGCTTTCAACGCGAATGGGTTAGAGTGGCTTGGTATGCTTGTTCGACACGCTGAGCAATCTGCTGCCAGCTAAAGTGTGCTTCGACTTTTCGTTGTCCCAGTTCGCCCATCCGCTGTGCAGCCGCTGGATTAAGCAAAAGTTCGCAAATGCGTTCCGCGATTTGGGTTGGTTCCTGTTCAACCAGAAAGCCATCCTTGCCATCCGAAATAACTTCTGCCACCGCCGGAATGTTGCAGCCAATGACAGGCTTGGCAAAACTCCACGCTTCTGTATAGACCCCACCAAAGCTCTCTTGAGTAGAAGGCATACAAAATACCGTACAGGCCGCCAGCGCATCGGTTTTTGTTTGCAGATCCACGCTGCCTAGCCGATGAATACGCCGATCAGGGTGCAGCGCAAAATCCTGCTCAGAGTGCTTGACAGGCGGGCCAATGAACACAAAGTGGGCTTCGGGGATACGCTGCCAGACCAATGCCGTGGCTTGAAGTAACTGTCGGTAGCCTTTGTATAAATAGTGCTGCCCTAAGAACAAGACAAACGGCGCTTCAATCTGATGTTTGCTCAAGAATGCCGCTGGGTCGGCGCGATTTGCCAAGATCGGTCCAATCCCTGTAACCGTAATGCGTTCTTCATCTACCCCTATAGCGAGCAGGGTGCGCCGCTCCATATCAGTTAAAGCGAAGACTGCATCCGCCATTGTGTACAACTTGTTGTAAGCTCGGTAGCGCCACCCGACCCAACGTGGGTGATGGACTGGAGTCAGCACAAATGGAATGCCCCGCTTATGGGCAGCACCCAACGCCGCATAGCTCAACCCTTCGCGTCCAATTCTCACGTTGTGAATCAGAGCGGCATTGGCGGCAAAGGGCTGGATATGTAGTTCAAGGCACTTCGCAATGGGCGGCAAGGCCAGATCCATCACTGGATAGTAGAGCGGCACAAACGGCGCGATACGCAATTTTTCACGCAAGGACAGCCCTAATCGATGGACGGCGATTCCGTCAATTGTATAGTCTTTGTCTTGCGCTGGCGCACGCAGAGTCGTGCCAAGCAGCCAGTCAGTTCGATTGGTATCCCACTGGCTAACCACCTGAATTTGATGGACGGGGTGCAGGCTGCGCGCCAACATATGCTGATGCAATTGCGCCCCGCCTGTGGATGGGGGATAGGTGGTCAGCACATACAAGAGATTCATGTAGCTTAACCTTTGCGATTTCTATCACATTCAGTATCAATACTCTAACTTCTTTTAAAAAAGAATATCCCACCTAAATGTTTAGCATCATTTGTATATTGTATATGTACCATCGGAAACCCATGCTTCTGCAATAGAAAGTTCAGATGATTAAGATCGTAATAATTCATATCTATACGTGGATAGTTAATGCGACGACCCCTGAAGATATTGATTAGATTATGAACCAAGGGAATATTTTTCTGCGCCCAATGAATATTCTTTCTCAAGAGAGAGGTGTCCCACTTATAAGTAAAATGCAACACCGCAATTCCGCCCACATTCAAACGTTGTATTAGTTGCTCTGCGATGTGATAACCGCGTCTAGTGTCGATGTGCTGAAAAACGATTACCGAATGGATAAAGTCAAAGGTTTGATTAACGTTTTTTAGATCGTCATCGGACTGAACTAATGAGACATTATGGATATCGTAGTGTTTGCAATTTTTTTTGGCTTCCGCGAGCATAGATTCAGATACATCTAATCCAACAACATGCGGAAACCGCCGTGCTAGGGGAATAACTAACCGACCTACACCACATCCAAAATCTAAGCACTCATGTGGGTTAAAATGAGAGTCCACATGTTTTTGAATTGTTTTGAGAACCCCATCGATATGGTTCTCGCCGGATTCAAAAAACGCACTAATAGCTACATCACTGAGTTTGTCATATCTAAAGCGTTCTGAGGTGAGAACGCCGAAATAAGGATCTTCGCGTCCAAATCGTTCCCACTGCTTATCTGAATCACTCATTGTAAGATCCTGTCCAGCATGTTTGCACCCGGGATTGACCCTACCCATACACAGGGTAGGGCTTTGAACGAATTGCGCCATGCTTTAATACGAAATATTCTTTAGTGGTTAGTTGCCGACTTCGCGCACCAGACGGAACACGGTGTTGTTTGTCTTGCCGTAGCCTGTCGAAACGTAGACCGTCCAAGATAAAGTGTAAGCGCCTACTGACTGACGACCAACGCATTGAACCACATGGTAGGCATTATTCGGCGGAACAATCCGGCTAGTTTCCTTCCCGTTTGCACAATGCACGTCAGGATCATAAACGCAGTCTGTCAGCCATTCTTGATAAAACAGGGCGACTTCACAGCCGCCGATGTCCGTTCCGTAAACATATTCGTCCAGACCGACTCCTTTGTTTTCGTGCTTCAACTGGGTCACTCTCCCGTTGGGGAGTCGCGGCTCAGGCGGCAGCACTAACGCGGAAATCGTGGGACAGATGCGTATCCCGACAAAAAAGGCGACCAGAAAGGCCACGAGTAACCCTAGCAAGGGCATCCACACAGGTAGCCCGGTTTCCTTGCTCTCTGGTGCTGGATTTGCGTCCAATCGTTATCAACCTCCCCAATTACGTTCGATGGCAAAAAAGGTCTTGAAGTTCTGGGTACCTTCTTCTGCCTGATAGTTGATCGAGATCGACAAACGTTGCGATACGTCCAGCACTGAATTATCGACCACACACTGGGCAAAATAATGACCGGGTTCCTCTGACGGTGTTTTATCAGTATAGATCTTCTTGCAGCCATTGATGTCGTCTTTGGGCAGCCGCCCTGCGTAGAAGTTCAATACTTGCTGAACCGAGTCCGAGGTTGAGTAGAAGCGACGATCAAAGCCCGCTTGAGTTTCTTGCGTGACCAAAGTTGCTCCCGGATACACTTCAACACCAACGGGCTGGTTATGACCGGACTTGAACAAGTTCAGTCCTATCGCTACCAACAGCAAGCAAATGATTGCTGCACCAAGACTCAGCAGCAGAATTCGTATGGGACGGCTTTGCAGAAGGCCGCTTACAAAACTTGGCTCAGCGTCGTCTTGTGCCTCGTACTCGTCGTATACATCCTCTACGTCCTGATCACCCTCGATTTCATCATATATTTGTTGATCGGTTTCTGTTGAAACTACGTCTTCTTCGTCCATGCGATGTATCGCCTCCGCCGCAGAGAAGTTCATAATGCTAACTGTAGCACGGATTTGCCTTTTGCAGTTTTTTTGAAGCGCTACAGACATTTAGAAGATGTTAGAAGATGTTCAGACCGTTAACAGTGCGCTTTCGGCTTCTTTGAGTGCGTCACTGATGTTCTGGATTTCGCGGGCTAACCGCTGCCCATAACCCGTTCCCTTGAGCAGGGTAATCTGGTCTTCCCAGTCGGCAAGCCCCTCGCGGGCGCTGACCATTTTGGCGGCGGCGCTGGCAGCTTGGGTAGCACGGCCTGCTGCGGTATACAGCACCATCAGATGGTGATAGACCCGTAATGCGTCAGCCGTTGGCAATGGGTGTTCGCTGGCTTTTTCTAAGGCCGTTCGTGCTTCGGAATCACGATGAGCAAAGACCAACGCGAAGCCTAGATCGGCCCAATAAGCGGGTAATGGCTGACGCTCAACGGCGGCCTGAAAAGCAGTAACGGCTTGTTCGTCGCTGCCTTCGAGCAAAAACAGGAAGCCGAGTGTCGCGTAAGGGTCAGCTTGATCCCCATACAAATCAATTGCCCGTTCGAGCAGACTGTGCGCCTGTGAATAATGGGCGCTGCTGATATAGGCACGGGCCAGCAGGGTCAAGACTTCTACCGTCTCTTTACCCGTTGCGATAGAGTTTTCTAGTAAGGGAATTGCTTCGCTGAACTGCAATTCGTCCATGAGGCGATAGGCATGGGCATATTCAGAGCCGTGCCGCCGGGTCTGGCGGGCGAGCGCGATTCCCGCCACGGTGAACACGATGACCAGTGTCAGGGCAGTAATCGCTAGCCCAGTGAGCGCCAACGAGGCATACGGCGCTGCCATCGGCTCAATGGTTGCCACAATCGGACGGTTCAGCCAATATTGAAAAACTAGGGCTAGCGCAAAAATGACCATACCGAACAGCAGCACCAGAGTCGGCAGCCGCCCGATCAGCGATCTCAGCCGTATCATGAACTTGCCGCGCCAGCCAGCGCACTCACCGCCGCCTCATCGTTAACCAGCCTTCCGGCAAGAGTCACATCATCTTCCAAGACAGCGCGTAACACGGCAGCGGCATCGCTCTCAAAGATCGTCCCCCACTCGTTGAGGCCCGTCTTTTCGCGCTTCATCGCCTGCAATTCGGCAGTAGCTTCGTCGGGTTTCCCCTGACGGTAGTATGACCGCGCCAGCCACAGGTGCGTTAACAAGCGGTGGCGACTGTCGGGAATGCCAACGTTGAGCGCCTGTTGTAGATGCTCGATGGCTTCTGTCGCCATACTCAACCGATCTTCGATCATGCCGAGGTTATAAGGTGCAACCCACGAATCGGGTTCGTGTTCCAGCGCTTGACGAGCATACACCAAAGCTTGCTCGAATTCGCTATCTTGCAGGTAAACTTCGGCGAGGCCGTTATAGCCCACCCCCGACTCAGGAGTCAGTTCGATAACCTTTTCGTAGTCGGCACGCGCCCGTTTGATCTTGCCCGATAAGCGGAATAGTTCAGCACGGAAGCGGCGATGATCAGGGTTCTCCGGCTCGACTTTGATCAGATCGGTCATGACCTTGATGGCTTCGTCGTACTCATTATTCCGCATGTGCTTGATAGCGGTCTGGTATTCGGGACGCACCCGCCCCCGCATCAGGATTAGCGCAATGAACAGCCAACCGATACCCACTGGGCCAAAGAAGAACAGGTAATTAGGGAACAAAAAGCCAAGGGATACTGACAGGATGGCGGGTGTCACTGCAATCCGCAACTGGCGGCGATCATCGGGGGGAAAACGCGAGATCACAATGAACGCTGCCCCGACCAGAAACACGATCAGCAGCGCGGATTGTACCGGACGCACCCAAATAGCTTGCGCTCCGACAGCATTCAGCATCAGGCTGAGTAGGCCGGTTCCCGCTAGCAAAAAGAAAATTGCGTTAGCCCGTGTTGGCCCTAGCCAACCAATCGTTCGCCGGATCGATTTCACGGTTACTCCAATTTAAGCCACATCTGATCGTACAATTCCGAGGCTCCCTGTGCCCGCCAGAAAGCTTGGGCAATCGGATGGCGGCTTGGCACACGCGCTTGAATATGCGAAACGTTGCGTTCGTGGAACCAGCCCTTGAGCGCGTCGAGCATGGCTCGCCCAATTCCGCCGACTTTGCCGTGCGAATCTACTGCCAGATCGCTGACGTAGCCGTGCCGTTCCGGGATCAGGATCGGCAGGTCTGCCACGATAGAGCCGACAATGTAGCCGAGAATGTGGCCTTCCTTGATCAGACTTTCGGCGACAAAAATAGCAATGTCGTCGCGCTGCAACCATTCGAGCAGCGCACTACGCCAGCAAGCGCCAGCATCCGGCGCTAAGTGATAGCGGCCGTCGCTGCGCGAGAGCATATCGGCGGTTTCTTGCCAGACAAACAGCATCTTGTCAGCGTCGGCGGACGTAGCGCGTCTCACCACGAACGCTGTACCGTTGTTGGATAGTGGATTAACGATGATACCCTCCCCATTGATGGGAATAAAAACGCTCCCGCCCACACAAGGGACGGAAGCGCACTTCCGCAATTCTACCCTCGTTCGGCGCCCGGTTAT